>JAHZOA010000037.1 GCA_020028455.1 Armatimonadota bacterium
GAAGCCATTATAGTTGATGCCTCAAGGGGATAGAAGCGAGAGAGGAGAATCGCTGGGATTATGCACGATCTTGAAATTCACGCGCTGGCCAATGGACTTACCGTGCTCCTGCAGCCCAGGCACACTGCGCCGGTGGCCACGTTCTGGGTGTGGTATCGGGTCGGCAGCCGAAATGAAATTCCGGGCCTGACCGGCAGTTCGCACTGGGTGGAGCATATGATGTTCAAGGGCACCCCCACCTACCCAGGCAAGACCCTCACGCGTTACGTCGATCGGCTCGGAGGCCGCTGGAACGCGTTCACCTGGAAAGACTATACGGCCTACCACGAAGTGCTCCCAGCAGAACACCTTGACGTCGTTGTTGGCCTGGAAGCTGACCGGATGCGAAACACGATTTTTGACGCGTCCGAGGTGGAGCGCGAGCGGACGGTGATCATCTCTGAGCGCGAGGGCAGCGAGAACTTTCCATCCTACCTGCTGTATGAAGAAGTCGACGCCGCCGCGTTCAAGACGCATTCCTACCGCTTCCCGGTGATCGGCTGGAAGTCGGATCTCCGAGGCATCACCCGTGACGATCTCTTTCGCCACTATCGATCCTTCTATTCGCCGAGCAATGCCGTCGTCGTCGCCGTAGGCGCATTTGATGCCGAGAAGGCGCTCGGGCTAATCCGGCGGTCGTTTGAGCCGATTCCACCTGCGCCGGTCCCGCCGATGCGGGCGGTGGAGCAAGTCCAGGAAGGAGAACGGCGTGTCACGTTGCAGCGGCCGGGCGGAGCGACGGCCTACATCCACCTTGGGCACCATGTCCCCGGCGGCGCGCATGCCGATCTCCCCGCGCTGCTCCTGCTTGACGGGATCCTGTCGGGATTCAAAGGGGTGGTGCCTTTTGATCAGTCGCAAGGGAGCCGTAGCTCACGGCTGTATCGTGCGCTCGTAGAAACCGGCCTCGCGGCCGATGTGAGCTCCTCTCTGATCCCGAGCATCGATCCCACGCTCTTCCGGGTGACCGCTACCGTGCGAGCCGGCGTAGATCCCGAATCGGTAGAGGACCGGACGCTGAGAGAGCTTCAGCGGCTGGGAACCGAGCCGGTCGACTTCACTGAACTGACGAAAGTGAAGAAGCAGGCGAAAGCGCAGATCGTATACTCGCGCGACGGTGTCTACCGCACGGCGATGGGACTAGGTGCCTTCGCGATGGTAGACAAACCGGAGGCCTTTGGCACGTTGCTGGATCGACTCGAGCGTGTGACGCCCGACGACATCCTGCGCGTCGCCGCGACCTACCTCCACGCGAAAAACCGTACAGCGGGCATCTATGTCCCTGAGGCTGGGGCAGTCACAGCCGCACCCAGTGCGGCCGCGTACACGCCAACGGTCGCACCCACTGACCTTCCCAAGCAAGGAGTGTTCTGGTATGCGGGCCGAGACCGCGCGGAGCTACGCGCAACCGGATCACTGATGGTGCCGCACCTGCCGATTACCCCGGACTCAGTGACGAGAACCGAACTTCACAACGGCCTCGTGCTGCTGGTGCACGAACAGCCGGGCAGTGGGATGGTCGCGCTTCAAGGATTTGTCAGGGCCGGGGCCATGTATGACGCCGAGCGCAGCGGTCTGGCCCGGTTTGTCACCGCCATGCTCCAGCGTGGAACGCGAACGCGATCCTCGCAGGAGATCGCGGAGGCATTCGAAGGCATGGGGACCATCCTGAGCTTGAGAGTTGACCTGGAGACGGTTGGTATCGGCCTACGGGCGTTGCGGGAAGACTTCAGGCCGGCGGTTGAGATTCTCAGCGACGTGCTGACAACGCCGACATTTCCGCCTGAGGAGATCGAGCGGGCACGGGGAGAGATCCTGACCGGAATCCGCGTGGGTCTGCAGGATACCCGGCAGGTCGCCGAACGGACCTTTCGCCGCCTGATGTTTCCGCCCGGACATCCGCACGCGCGTGTACCCGATGGTGACGAGGATACTGTGGCCGCCATGGGCCGGCCCGAACTGGAGGCGTTTCATCACGACTATCTGCGGCCGGAATCCACGGTGCTGGCGGTCGTCGGGGACGTCACCGCCGCGGACGCTCTGTCTGTCGCTGGCGAATTCCTCTCCGGTTGGCCGCGCCGCGGCGTCTGGTCGCTCCCACCAGTACCGCCGGTCCATGCACCAGCTGGCGCCACGCGGCGGGACGCGCGGATGAGCGGAAAAGTGCAATCGGACCTGATCGTTGGGGTCCCGGGTGTTGCCCGGACCGACTCGACGTACTACGAAGCGATGGTGGCCAATCTGATCCTGGGACAAATCGGTCTCATGGGGCGGCTCGGCGAGAGTGTGAGGGAGCGGCAGGGCATGGCCTACTATGCGTTCAGCGATCTACGCGCGGGACTGCTGCCGGGGCCCTGGTGGATCCGCGCCGGCGTCAATCCCGCCAACGAAGATCGGGCCCTTTCCAGCATTCTCGACGAGATCGGACGGTTTCAGGATGCAGGGCCTGACGCGAGCGAGCTCGCCGATGCGAAAGAGTATCTGGTTGGATCGATGGCCGTGCGGCTGGAAACGAATGGGGGCATTGCGCAGACCCTGGCCGATATTGAATTGTACGAGCTGGGGCTCGATTACCTTGAGCGCTATCCGAGCATCATCCGGAAACTCAGCGCTGAGGATTTGAAGCGGGCCGCAACCCGGCTTTCCACGCGGGACTACTACGCGGCGATCGCGGGTCCACCGCCTGCCGCGTGAGTGCTCTCGGCCCTGTTGCAATCGTCGGGGGCACGGGCCGGCTGGGGATGGCGCTCGCGAGAAGGCTCTCGCGTGCGGAAGTTCAGGTTATCATCGGTTCGCGCGATCCGGCAAAAGCAAAGTCCGCAGCAGCGTCGCTTGGGGCAGCCGCGCGAGGCCTTTCAAATGCTGATGCGGCGGCCGCGGGTCGTGTGATTGTGCTGTCCGTTCCATATGCGGCGCACCGGGTCACCGTCGAATCTCTCGCGGCGGGGGCCGCCGGGAAGGTTGTCATCGATACTGCTGTCCCGCTTGTCACCGGCGAGGTCCAGCACGTGGATCTGCCCCCGGCTGGCTCTCTCGCGTTGGAAACCGCAGCGCTGCTTCCAGATGCGAAGGTGGCAGCAGCATTCCACACGGTCAGCTCTGCTATGCTCAACGATCTCGAACGGCCGCCGCACGGCGACGTGCTGATCTGCGCGGATGACACAAATGCGAAAGAGGCTGCGGAAGGACTCGTTCGTGCAGTCGGGATGCGACCGGTTGACGCGGGCGGGCTCTCCCACTCTCACGCACTCGAGCATCTCGCGGGGCTGTTGCTCGTGGTGAACCGGCGCTATCGCCGGCGCGACTTGGGAATCACAATTGCCGGTCTGGAGGATTGAGACTACGGGATAAGGGGATAAGGGGATAAAGGGATAAGGTGAAGAACAGAGATCTCCAACCGCTATCTGTGACCTTATCCCATTATCCCTTTATCCCGTTATCCCGCTTTTGGTTCCAGTCGTGCGAACGTTAACGGCTTGGGTTCCTGTTGGGTTTCCGGATGTCCAGCCCGGCGACGACATCTCGTCGATCGTGCTCGACATGTTTCGCTTCAATGACGTGGCGCCTGAAGACCACGATGTCCTCATCATTGCGCAAAAGGTTGTCTCGAAGGCCGAGGGGAGCGTGGTCAACCTCAGGGAGATCACCCCGACGCCGGAGGCCAAGAAACTTGCCGCGAAGGCAGAAAAAGATCCCCGGCTTGTGCAGGTCATCCTCGACGAGGCGCGCGCCATTCTACGTGTGCGGCCCGGGCTGATTATCGCCGAGCACAAGTTGGGGTTCGTGTGCGCCAATGCCGGCGTCGACCACAGCAACGTCGGTCTGGGTGAAGATTGGGTGACCGTGCTCCCCAAGAATCCTGATGGATTTGCAGAAACCGTCCGGAGCAAGATGGAGGAGACGTTCGGCGTTCGTGTTGGCGTCGTGATCAACGACACTCATGGGCGGCCGTTCCGTGAGGGAGCCATTGGCGTTGCCATCGGGGTCGCGGGACTGGAGCCGCTGTTCAGCTACATCGGGCAGCCAGACCTCTATGGCTACATTCTTCGCGCATCCATCGAAGGCGTCGCCGACGAACTTGCCTCGACCGCAAGCCTGCTTCAAGGACAAGGAGCCGAGGGGACGCCCATGGTTCTGATCCGCGGTGGTCGATTCAAGCCGGGCATTGGGAGCCTTGTTGAGCTATTGCGGGAACCGAAGAAGGATATGTTTCGCTAATAAAAGCTGCCAGCCCGGCAGGAGACTTTCATGCGTATTAAGAGCGTCAAGTGCCGCATGCTTTCGGGGACGCTGGAGACGCCGATCCAGTTTGGCATCGGCGCATTCCCCACGTTCTCCGCGACACTGGTCGAGATCACGACCGATGATGGTTTCACGGGCGTGGGTGAGTGCATCGTTCGTAAAGCGCCCCAGGTGACCAAGGCAGTTGTGGAGCAGATGCTGGCGCCGGTGATCACAGGCCGCGACCCGCACGACGTCGAGGGGTTGTGGGACGAGATGTTCCAGCAGCTGCGCGGCTGGGGGCACTATCGAGGGTTCGTGTTCGAGGCCGTGAGCGGGATCGATACGGCACTGTGGGACATCCTTGGCAAGGCCGCGGGGCTACCCGTCTACAAGGTCCTCGGCGGCGCGGGTCGAGACCGCGTGCCTTGCTACACGTCGTCGGTCTACTTTGCCGAGATTCCCGCGATGGCCGCGCAGGCGGAGGAACAGATTCGCGCGGGCCACACCGCTATTAAAGTAAAGATTGGCCGGAACGCTCGGCTGGGTGGCAGGCGGACAGACGTCGCATCCGTGAAGGCTGTCCGCGACGCCGTGGGTCCGGACGTCGATATTATGCTCGACGCGAACAGCGCTTACGACGCAGCGACGGCGATCAAGGTCTGCAGGCAGCTGGAAGACGACGATATCACCTGGATCGAGGAGCCCGTGCCCCCCGACGACCTCGACGGCTATGCACGGGTGCGGAAGGGCCAGCACATTCCCGTTGCGGCGGGCGAAAGCGAATTCGGCGTGTTTGGATTCCGGGAGCTGATCCGCCGCGATGCGATCGACATCCTCCAGCCGGACGTCGCCCGGGTCGGCGGGTTCACCGGCGCACGCCGCGTCGGGGCGCTCGTGCATGCCTACAACCTCCGCTACGCTCCCCATACAGGTTTCAGCGCAGGAATCTCTCATTTGGCCTCATTGCACGTCGCCGCGACCGTTCCAAATCTCATGACCTATGAGTATTTCTTCGCACCAAATCCGCTCCGCGATCTGTTCACCGAGCCGTTCCCGCAACCCGACAATGGCGTCATTGCGGTTCCACAAAAACCAGGATTGGGACTCGAGCTCGACCCGAAGATTCTCAAGAAGTTTGAGGTATCCTAGGAACGGGAACAGGGGAACGCGGGAACACGGGAACGCGTAGGATCCAGCGGTGTCGCGTTCCCCCGTTCCCACGATCCCGCGTTCCCGTTAGTGTGAGACATGCCCGCCAACCTCACGCCTGACTACCTGGCCGCCGACAAGAAGTTCAAGACGGCCACGACTTCGCATGACCGGCTGGCCGCGCTTGAAGAGATGCTGTCGACGATCCCCAAGCACAAGGGGACGGAGAAGATGCAGGCCGACCTCAAGCGCCGTATCGCCAAGCTGCGGGACGAGCTGCAGCGGAAGAAGGGCGCGGCGCGGGGGAAGCCGTTTTACCACGTCGACAAAGAGGGCGCCGGTCAGGTCCTCTTGGTCGGCACACCCAACGCCGGCAAATCGATGCTGCTCCGTGCCCTATCGAACGCTGAGCCCGAGGTCGCGGAGTATCCGTTCACGACGCGCGTCCCGCTTCCCGGGATGGTCAAATTCGAGAACGTGCAGATCCAGCTCGTGGACCTTCCGCCAATCACGATGGAGTCCCGGGAAGGATGGCTCTACGGGATCATCCGCACCGGCGATGCCGCACTGCTGGTGGTGGATCTCGCGTCAGAAAGCCTCATCGAGGAGTCAGAGGGTGTATTGAATCTGCTGGCCGAGGAAGGTATCAGGCTGGTCCGTGATCCGCGTGGGCCAAATGAGAAGCGGACGGTGGTCGCCGCGAACAAGCTGGATGCTCCCGGCGCGGCCGATCGCCTTCGATTGCTTCGAGAGTTCATTGCCGACCAGTTAGCTGTGATTCCCGTATCGGCAGCCGCCGGGACGGGGCTCGACGGATTACGGCAGGCGATGTTCGACCTGCTCCGTGTCATCCGCGTCTACAGTAAGCCACCCGGCAAGAAGGTCGACCGCGAGGCGCCATTTATCCTCAAACAGGGCGCCACGGTGCTGGACGCCGCAGAAGCGATTCACAAAGAATTCGTTGAGAAACTAAGATTCGCGCGGCTCTGGAGTGGACAGCACTACCAGGGACAAATGGTCGGCCGGGATCATGTGCTCCAGGATGGTGACATCATCGAGATCCACGCTTAGCTCGTCCCGCCGTCTTTCGCCTTGGGCTAGATCGTCGCGGTTGCGTCCGGCGACGGGGGTTTCGCTGCCAGAGCCAGATCTCCGCGCCCTGAGGATCCTTGACGCCGGCGTACCATCCCATCCCGGGCACCTCGCCCTTGGGCTGCACGACAGTGCCGCCGCTGCCCTTGACCTGGGTGAGAGCGGCCTCAACGTTATCGACCAGGACGTACGCGCGGACAGGTGACTGCGCCGGCATCGCATCGACTTTGTAGATACCCCCTCCGACGGTGCGGCTCCCGGTATTAAAAAGCGAGTAGGTCGGATCGAAATCGACAAATTTCCACCCGAAGATTCTTCCGTAGAACTCTTTCGCACGACCAATATCAGTCGCGGGTATCTCAACGTGAACGATGTTATGCATCCTGACCTGACCTCCATACGGTGGGATACGCAAAGTGTTCACGGCCGCCTCAGCGAAGCCCTCTTTATGACCCAACCCTTATGGAAGGCGGCCCTGGCCGAAAGTATCGGCACGTTTACGCTGATCTTCATCGGCGCGGGATCAATCCTGGCCGATGCGATGACAGGCGGAAAGGTTGGGATCACAGGGATTGCGCTCGCACACGGCTTGGCCATCGCGACCATGGTGTCCGCGACCGGCCATCTCTCCGGAGGGCATTTCAATCCGGCGGTGACCGCCGCTTTCTTGATCACCGGCCGTCAGCAGGTCGATCGCGGGATAGCCTACATCATCGCGCAATTGATCGGCGCGTCGGTCGCAGCGTTTATCCTCACAGCCGCGTTTCCAGAGGCGACCCGTCAGGCCGTACGCCTCGGCACGCCTGCGCTCAGCCCGGGGGTCACCGCAGGAACGGGAATCGTGGTCGAGGCCGTGTTAACGTTCCTGCTGGTCTTTGTGATCTTCGGCGTGGCCGTCGATCCGCGCGGTCCGGGTACGGTCGCTGGTATCATCATCGGTCTCGTGGTCACCATGGACACCCTGGGCGGCGGCGCGCTGACCGGGGCGGCCATGAATCCCGCGCGGGTGTTTGGCCCGGCTCTGTTTTCGAACTTCTGGGACAACCATTATGTGTATTGGGTGGGGCCCATCCTGGGCGGTGCGGTCGCAGCCCTGATCTATGACCGAGCGTTGAGTGCGGGGGTGATGAAGCGATGAAGCTCGTCTACCACGGTCACGCGTGCTTTTCGATTGAGGCTAATGGGACCAGTATTCTTATCGATCCATTCAATGACACGTGCGGCTATCCAATGCCCGACGTCACGCCAGCAGCGGTCGTCGTGTCGCACGAACACTTCGATCACAACTACGTGCAGGTGGCCAAGGGGGCGCCGAAAGTGATCCGTGGCCTGAAAGACGGCGGCAAAGATTGGGCTCAGGTGAACGAGAAGGTGGGGCCGGTCGCGATCACCACCGTGCGCACCTACCACGATCCCTCGGAAGGGTCACAGCGAGGCAAGAACGCCATGACGGTCTTTGAGAGCGGCGGCGTTCGCCTCGTGCACACCGGCGACCTGGGACACCCATTGTCTTCTGGGCACGTGAAGGCGCTCGGGCGGGTCGATGTATTGCTCGTGCCGGTCGGCGGATTCTACACGATTGGGCCGAGGGAAGCGGACGAGGTGATCGGTCAGCTCAACCCCAAGGTTGTCATCCCGATGCACTACAAAACACCCGTCAATGAGAGCTGGCCGATCGGCCCGCTGGATGAATTTCTCAAGGGGAAATCGCGTGTCAAGCGGATAGGCGGCAGCACGTCCTTCACCGAGGCGGCGTTGCCCAAGGATCAAGAAATTTGGGTCTTAAGCGCCGGATAGATAGGTGAGCAGGGTCCGGACTCCGTACCCGGTGCCCCCTTTGTGCAGGTATGGACCGGTGCCTTCATCGGTCTCAAGGAATGCCGTCGGAGCAATGTCGATGTGCGCCCACGGCTTGCCATCGACGAACTCCCGCAAGAACGCGGCGCCCTTCTGAGCTCCCCCGTACCGGCCGCCGGAGTTCTGCAGGTCGGCGACGGGACTCCGCATTTTTTCGAGATACTCCTCATACAGCGGTAATTGCCACATACGCTCACCTGCGCGGTCGGCAGCATCGATCAAACGGTCGACGAGGCGCTGATTGTTGCTCATGACTGCCGCGGCGAGGTAACCCAACGCGATCATGGCCGATCCTGTCAGCGTGGCAAGGTCGATGATCTCGTCTGGGTTGCGCTGCGCGGCGTAGGCCAGCGCGTCGGCGAGCACCACCCGTCCTTCAGCATCGGTATTGTTGATCTCGATGGTCTTCCCGTTCATGGCGCGCACGATGTCGCCGGGCTTCACCGACGTGCCGCTCGGCAGGTTCTCCACCGCCGCGACCACACCGAGCACGCGAGCGGGCGACTTCAGCGCAGGCAGAGCCTGCATCGTGGCGATCACCGCCGCTCCACCGGCCATGTCAGACTTCATCCACTCCAGACTTGATGTCTTGAGGTTGATCCCACCGCTGTCGAACGTCACCCCTTTGCCCACGATCGCGACGGTGCGCTTCGGTTTCGACGGCGCATACTCCAGCACAATCAGCCGGGGCGGGACGGCGCTGCCGCCGCCGATCGATAGGATCGCACCCATGCCCTGAGCCCGCATGGCATCAACGTCCAGCACCGAGCACCGCAACCCAGCGGTCCGGGCAGCCTCTTCCGCGAGCTCGGCGAGCAGGAGTGGGTTCATCTGGTTCGGCGGCTCGTTGACGAGATCACGCGCGTACGTCGTGGCCTCCGCAAACAGCAGCCCGCGGCGCAGCCCCTCCTCAACGTCTTTCTGATGGGATGCATCGCCGGCGAGCAATTCAACGCGCTCAACCGCAGCCGCGTCGTCTTGCGGTTTGTACCGGGAGAATCGGTACGACCCGAGCACGATCCCTTCGACTCGCGCCTGTGTGACCGCGTCTGCGCGGTGAGGAGGGAGAGAGACGGCCGGGAATACGACGTGCTTGGCGCGAGCATCCGCTGCGCGGCGCACCCCTGCCGCGGCCGCCATCCGCAGCTGCTCGAGATGAACGTCGGCTTTCGGCCCGAGGCCTGCGACGATGATGCGTTTCGCCGGAACCTTCCCGTGGGTGTGCAGCACGAACGTGTGGCCGGGTTTGCCCTTGAAGTGTTCCTCGGCGAGGACGGAGGACAGCAGCCCACCCAGCGCCCGGTCGACCTTGCTCGCGGCACCCTCAAGCGGAGCGCGATCGGCGAACACGCCGAGCACGAGCGCATCGCACGCACATGATTCCGGGGATTTGGTGGAGATGGTGAATTCCACGTCAGGCAACCCAACTGCGGGAGAATGGGATAAAGGGATAAAGGGATAAGGTGCTATCTTCCCCGTTTCGGTTCATACGTTATCCCCTTATCCCCTTCTCCCATTATCCCGTCATTCTTTCTGAAAGGTTCGCCCACACCCATCTCGCGCGCGCGGTCGTAGGCGAGTTTCATGGCGGCCACGTCTTCGAGCGCGATGCCCTGCGACTCAAAGAGCGAAATCTCGCTTTCGGATGTGCGCCCGGGGATTATTCCTGCGACGATCGGGCCGAGCTCGACCACGCGCGTCCAATCAATCGCACCTTCCTCAACGGCACCGATGAGATCACCCGATTCGACCTTCGCCTGCTCGAGGTCATCCACGACAATTCGCCTGGCCCGGCCGATCGCGTCCGCGTCAAGCTCACGCCGATCGCCCCAGTTGGATCCGATCGCGTTGACGTGCAGACCCGGTTGCAACCAGGACCCGAAGATCACCGGTGACCGTGAGCTCGTGGCAGTGATGATGATATCCGTCCCTTCGACCGCTTCCTCGGCGCTATCCACGGCAGCCACCTCGGCACCAAGCTCCTGGATCATTTCATCGGCGAATGCCGTTCGCCGGCGTTCATCACGCCCGTAGCACTTGACGAGGGCTATCGGCCGCACGCTCGCGACCGCGACGAGCTGGCTGCGCGCCTGCCATCCCGTGCCGATGATCCCAACTGATCCGGCATCGGGCCTGGCGAGATACTTCGTCGCGACGGCGCTTGCCGCGCCGGTGCGGATCTGGCCCAGACGGTTGGCCTCCATGACGGCCAGGAGATCTCCAGTCTCGGTGCTGTAGAGCATGGCGAGGAAACGCGTGCCTCCGCGTGCGCTGCTATACGCTTTCAGTCCCATGACGCCAAGGGCAGGAACAGCCGCGGACATCACGTGGAGGATGGTGCCCTCCGTGGACACGCGCTGGCGGGGACGATTCACAACTTTGCCGAGGCCTTGCTGGCGGAAGACATCTTCGACGGCGGTGATGACCTCACTCATGCGCAGGACGAGTGCGATATCATCTTCTCGAAGAAAGAGGGCCATGGCGCACACAAACTTCTCGACGGCACGAAGGCGTCCTTTAGACTGCAGGGCTGGGGTTACCCATGGATCAGAAGAAGAGCTCGGTTAGGGCACAATTCGGACGCCGCGCCGGTGCGTATGCGCGAAGTGAGAGTCACGCCCGTGACCTCGACCTTGACCTGTTGCTCGAGCACCTGAACCTGAGTGATTCAGACCACGTGCTCGATGTGGCGACCGGTACAGGATTCACAGCCATTGCAGTGCGACCCCGCGTCACCTCCGTCACGGGCCTCGATCTCACACACGGGATGCTGCGGGAGGCCATTCGACTCGCTGCGGACGCAGCTCGCTCATGGTCTGCGACGCAGCCCGCGCCTACCATCCACTGGGTCGAGGGGGACGTAGAAGCGTTGCCATTCCGCGATGATGCATTTTCCGTGGTGACCTGCCGCCGGGCGCCGCATCACTTCGTGCAGTTCGATCGGGCCATCGACGAAATGCTGCGGGTGCTGCAACCGGGAGGACGCGTCGGCCTCATCGACCAGATCAGTCCCGAGGAGACCGACGGCATGCAATTAATGGATGCACTCGAGACGCTGCGCGATTCCAGCCACGTACACGCCCTGTCGGTGAGCGAATGGCAGGCGGTATGCTCCCGCCACCAGATCGCTCTGACGTTTCTGCATGTCGTCGAATCTCGGCTGGCGTTCGAGCGCTGGCTGGAGCTGGCAGATACTGAGTCGGAACAGCGCCGGTCCATTGAGCAGGCGCTGGGCTCCGCGACACCCGAAGCACGAAACCTCATCGGGTTCTCGGAATCACCAGAGCCGTCGTTTCTTAAGCGATGGGTTGTCCTGGTTGGTCGCCCAGCAGTGTTTTGACGAAGTTGTTGCGGGCCTCGATCGCGGGCGGCGGCGTCTCGACGTACGCCGTCCACGCCATACGGATCGCCGCGGCGTCGTCGGCGCTCACAGAAATGCCGAGGGGCGCCTCGGTCCAGGGCGTCACGTCGACCTCGAAGGCCAACCGGTCACAGTAGTCCAGGCAGGCGTCGAGATATTCCCGGAGATCGCGCCAAGGATGCGGTCCTGACTGGCGGTGGCCTGACTGATCTGCGATGGCGCCGAGGAGAATCTTGGTGAGGGCTGCAAATGACGCCAGTGCCCGAAGCCCCGCCCACCGGGCCTGGATATTTTGCGGTGCAGCGCTCCGTGCCCAGGACGACAGGTCCGTGGTCCACTGCTCAACCGTCCCAAGACATCGTGCGGACACACGCGCCAGATCTATTCGCTGAGGCAGGTTCGCCCGGAGCACCGCAGCCGAACCTTCGCGGGCCTTCTGACCCTCCTGCGGTTTGGTGATGCGCGGCATGAGCACGTCCTGTGTGAAGAGCCCATCAACGACCAGCTCAATGGATCCACTGCTCCGATATCGCGCAGGATCAGAAACGGCTTGGGTGACGAGTGCCCGTCTGATACCCGGTGCAATCGTCTGAAATGCTTCGAGGAGAATGCGAAGCGGAAGGTAGATCAGCAGCGCCCACATCAACAAGACAAAAAGCCAGCGATTGAGGCCGATCCCCGTGGCGAACAACACTGCCAGGGAGAGGATATACCCAACCACGCTAAAGAGCGCCAATGCGCGCGCCACACCCATGCGGGCTTCGGCGCTGTCCAGCCTACTGAGCGCCATGCGAAGGCTCATAGGGAGTCTTGGTACACCCGAGGAAGAAGGTATCACATGTACCGCCGACTTACCCCGGCACCAAGCAAAATTCCCCCGGCCTCGACCTCGCTCGGCCTCTGTGCGGGCTTATTCCAGGGCGTGTGGTTGCTTGTCGCGGCCGCCCTCACGTTTCTGCCGGTCGGTACCTTTGAGATCAATCGCGAAGCTAGTCGCATCGAGTTCCTCGTGAAGGACAACCGGGGCGGTTTCACGGGCGTCGTTCGTGACCTCACCGCATCGGCGGTCGTGAGGGAGCAGGGGTCCAGCTTCATTGGTGACCTCCAAGTCCAGATCGATGCGCGCACGATGACCACGGGTGTGGGTGTGCGGGACAATCAGATGCGCCGCGATTTCCTGGAGACGGACAAGTTCCCGTTCATCACCTTCCGCGGCACCATCGCCCCCGTGGACCGGGTCGGCGCACTGCCGTTCCGCAGCGCTATGAAGGGAGTGTTGGCGATCAAGCAGCGTACGCAGGAGATCGAGATCCCGGTGCGCGTCACCGCGCTGCGAGATACCTATCTGGCTGAAGGCCAGGTCACGGTCAAGATGTCCGACTTCAAGATTCCTATTCCGCGCTTTCTGATTTTCGTTGCAGAGGATCCGGTGACGATCTCGTTCAAAGTCCGCTTCGGACAAAAGTGAATGGTGAGTGGTGCCCATAATCACTAGTCACGGGGGGTCAGTGTGAGCGCTCTTACGTATGCTCAGGAGCATCGGTCGAGATTTCTTGATGAACTGAAGGCTTTTGTCAGCATTCCCAGTGTCAGCACCCTCCCTCAACACACAGGGGATGTCCGGCGGGCGGCCGACTGGCTGCTGGAGCAGTTAAGAGGTATGGACATGACCGGCGAGTTGATCCCCCTCGATGGTGGCCACCCGATCGTGTATGCAGAGTGGAGGAACGCACCCGGAAAGCCTACGATGCTGATTTATGGGCACTACGACGTGCAGCCGGTGGATCCGCTGCATGAGTGGACGTCGCCTCCATTTGAGCCAACGATACGCGGCGACGACCTCTACGCCCGTGGGGCCTGCGACGACAAGGGACAGGTGTTTGCCGTCATCAAGGGGCTGGAATCGATCCTGCGCTCAGATGGAGCGTTGCCGCTCAACGTGAAGGTCATCGTCGAAGGTGAGGAAGAGATCGGCAGTCCCGGCATCTATAAGTGGATAGACCGCCACGGTCGAAAGCTGGCGTGCGACTTCGCCTGGGTTTCAGACGGAGGGCTGTTTGCCCCCGGCCTGCCGATGATCACCACGGGCCTCCGCGGTCTCGTGTACACCGAGGTCGAAGTGCGCGGCCCCAGTCACGACCTCCACTCCGGGCAGCATGGCGGCGCTGCGCCGAATCCGGTCAATGCGGTCGCGTCGATCATTGCGGGGTTGAAGGACCGGCGCGGTCGGGTGACCGTGCCGCGCTTCTATGCAGCCGTTCGAGAGCCATCGCCCGAAGAGAAGACATCCTGGGAGCGCCTGCCGTTCAATGAGGAAGCCTACCTCAAGGAACTTGGGATCGCCGTGGCGCCGGGGGAACAGGGCTTCGGTATTCTGGAGCGGCGATGGGCGCGGCCTACGCTTGATGCCCATGGCATCGTAGGCGGTTGGACGGGCGCGGGCTCAAAAACGGTTATCCCTTCCCGTGTGGTGGCAAAGATCAGCATGCGCCTGGTTCCGGACCAGAGGGCAGTGACGATCTACAAGTCATTCGTGAAGAAAGTCAAGAAGCTTGCGCCGGAGGGCGTTGAGGTTGAAGTGCGAGAACTGGCGAGCGGCGATCCCGTGCTCGTCGATCCCAAAGCGAAGCCGGTACAGGTCGCGGCCGGGGTCGCGAAGCAGGTCTGGGGCGCCGACCCGGTATTTACGCGTGAAGGCGGAAGCGTGCCGATTGTCGCCAAGTTCGATCGCGTTTTGAAAGTTCCCACCGTGCTCTTCGGCTTCGGTTTGCCCGATGATAACCTCCACGCGCCTAACGAAAAGTTCCACATTCCGAATTTCTACAAGGGCATCGAGACGGTCATCAGGTTTATCCAGCAGATTGCGAGTTGACTCCGGGACCGGGGACCGGGACCCGGCAATCGGCTATGGAGTGACTTAGTAGTCTTGAGTCGTCCATTGCCATCGATCAAAGATACTGAACTCGAGATGGTGCAGTTAGTGCTGCCAGAGCACGCCAACGTGCGGGGCACCTTGTATGGCGGGCGGATGATGGACTGGATCACCACGGCGGCGACAATGGCCGCCATGCGACTCGCCAAAGGCGCGGTGCTCCTCGCCAGCATGGATGACCTCGATTTCCTGCACCCCATATCGATCGGCGACGTTGTGACGCTTCGGGCGCGTGTCGAGTTCGTAGGCACCTCCTCGATGGAGGTTGGGGTCGAGGTCTTCGCGGAGGATCCTGCGCGCGGGGACCGGCGGCTCACCACGGCCTCGCATCTGGCCATGGTGGCCGTGGACGAGCGCGCCCAGCCGCGACCGGTCGGGACGACGCTTCAGCCCGCTGATGAGAGGGAGCGCGAGATCTATGCGGCCGCGCAGATGCGAAAACGACTGCGAGAGGCGCAACTGACCGATCGTCGTGAGCAGGCCGCCAGGGTGAATGATGATGTGACCGGTGGCGTAACCCACTCCATAGAGATCTCACGAATCGTCTTCCCGGAAGATGCTGTGTTGGGCACGATGATGTTTGCAGGACGCCTCATGATGCTCCTTGACGAGGTCACATCGATTCTTGCTCTGCGGTTCTGCCGCTGCCCAATCGTCACCGCATCGATCGACGCGCTGTCTTTCTATTCGCCCATCCGGGTTGGAGAGATCGTCGTCTGCCAGGCGGCGCTCAACCACGTCGGGAGAACGTCGATGGAAGTGGGGATCAAAGCGCTAGCGGAACATCCGTTGACCGGCGCACGCCGTCATACGTGTACCGCGTTTCTCACCATGGTCCATGTCGATAAAGAAGGGCCGAAACCCGTCCCAGCGTTCAGCCCCTCGACGGCCGAGGAGCGCAGGCGGTGGGACGCTGCGGAGCGGCGGCGGAAGGTTCGCCTCGAACGGCGCGCCCGGTTGACTCCGGAATCAGCCCGCTGAGGCAATCGGCCAAAGTGCGCTCGTGATCGAGTCCCTCCTTGAGTTCATCCTGCACATCGACCGCCACCTGGACGTCATCGTGGCCCGGTACGGCGGCTGGACGTACGCGCTGACCTTCGCCATCATCTTCGCGGAAACTGGGTTCGTCTTTACGCCATTCCTTCCAGGCGACTCATTGCTGTTCGCGGTCGGCGCCATCGCA
>JAHZOA010000263.1 GCA_020028455.1 Armatimonadota bacterium
TTCCTGTATGACAAGGTGTGGCGTGAAGACATCCTCGCCCACGCTTATGCCCTCAGCCGTGCGAACGGCGGGGACCCGGGCGTCGATGGGGAGACCTTCGCGCGCATCGAAGTCTCCGGAGTGGGTCGCTGGCTCGTCGAATTGCGGGAGGAGGTTCGAACAGGACGCTACAAAGCGCAACCAGTCAGACGGGTGATGATTCCAAAATCCAGCGGCGTGGGCCAGCGCCCGCTCGGTATTCCGACGGTGAATTCATACTGCACCTCCGTCGGGCGGATTTTGGGATGCGTGGCCAGGCTGAATTCTGCTCGAGTTGCGCACCCACGCTCGCAGCTGCTGTTCGGTGGAGACGTCGAGGGTAATCCAGTACGGCATGCCCCCGTTCAGCCGACGCGCGTGCAGGAGCCGGCGATCGATCCAGTAGTACACGACGTGATCACTCACGCCAAAGCGTGTGGCCACTTGATGGACGGTCAGCTCCTCGGCCGTCTTCAGCGTCGGAGGTGGGATGCGGTGGCGCACGCGGATCCACTGGATCATCTTCGTCGTATACGGCTTGCCGGTTGCACTGGTCTGGCCGTCGCGGTTGAACTGGTCCGCGATCCCCGCATCAACGACACGCGACGCTAGCTCTCGGACCCGGTCGACGATCGCGGCGGGATATCGCACGGCGTCCGCTCGGTTGGGCGGGAGTTCGACCCGATGGTCCGTGCAGGCACCACCTTGCCAGCGAATGTGCGCCACCAACGTCTTCTGCTGCGGAGCTTTCTCGACGGTAATATCCTTGATGAGGAGCCGCAGCATCCGCTTACGGTCCTTCGCCTGCGTGGTGGGGGCATGCCACACGCGGGGCAAATCCTTGGCAAGCGCGAGGACCTGCGCGTGTTGCTCGGCGGTGGCGACGCGGGCTTCTCGACGCAGACCGTCGGCGGCTTGGTGTTTCACCTCCTCCACCTGCAGGAGCGCCTCGTTCCAGCGCCGTTCCAGTGTGCCGGCCACAAGACGATTCGACGGGTCGACTTCTTGATAGCGTCGCTCGGCGAGCGCGGCTTCGTACTCGGCCCGTTCGAGCCGCATCTGCCATTGATGATGGATGGCGTGATCGCGCGACTCCAGCTCGCGCAGAGCGGCCAGGGCGAGCTCGAGTTGCGCCGGCTGCAAGGCCTGCAACGCTTCCTCGGCGATCACGGTGTCGAGGCGATCACACCGAAAGTTCATGCAGTCTTTCGTCGCCAAGCCTTCGCGACGTAACGCGTTGCACTGATAGATCGGATACAGGCCTCCGTTGCCCTGGTAGCGGACGCTCAGGGCCCGGCCACAGGTGCCGCACACCAGCAGCCCTTGCAGTAACGCCAGGCCTTCGCGCACGGGACCACTCAGCATCGTGTCGGGGCCGTTGGTGCGGTTCTTCTGTAAGCGCTCCTGGTTGTTGAAGAAGTCGTCCACCGTGATGTATCCCTCGTGGTGCTGCGACAGCCTGACGCGCCAATCCGGCATCGCGACGGCGTGCATCCGTTTCCGGATTTCGCCCTCCGGACTGATCTCACGGCGATATTGATACCGACCAAAGACGTACATCCCCGCATAGGATGGGTTTTTGAGAAGACCCAGGACACGACTGTGCGTCAGCCGGCCCCAGACAATCTTGCCATCCCAGGCCCCACCATAGGCGCGTGTCGGAAACCGTAAGGCGTCCGCCGCGAAGCGTTGCACCACCGCAAAGGCGGAGCCGGTTTCGCGAAACCGCTGAAAGACCAAGCCCACCGCACCCCGGACTTCCTCATCGGGATCCACGATGATACGGCTTTGGTCGTCGTAGCAGTACCCGACTGGGAGCGGGAATCGCAACTCGCCTTTCTTCGCCTTATTGAGCTTGCCGCCTTGGAGGCGCGCGCGCAAAAAATGCAGTTCGGCCTGAGCCATCGTCCCCTTCAAAGACGGCGCCCACCTGTCCCATCGAGACGTCTGCCACGAGCGTCTTGAAGTCCTCCCGCCCCGCCATCTGGGTTCCCGTTTTGCCCAGGTCTCGGTCGAGTATCCGAATCGCGCCGTCGCTCCAGCCCAGTCCGAGCGCCTTCTCGCGCAACGCATACTGCCGCTCGGTGCTCTCCTGATGGTGGCGCACTTGGCCCGGGGTCGACTGACGCAGATAGATGTAGGCGGGTTTGCGGCGGTGGTCGTCGGAGATCTTCGGGTTCATCGGCCGTCTCCCGCGGGGCCGTCGGATCGTGGGCGAGCCAGCCTTCGAGCATATTGGCGAGCAGCAGACCGCCCACGCCCACGTCGATCGGGATGGGGGCGTGGGACGGTGCCTGGCTCATGACGCCGTGTCAGAGCGCCTCGCGTCGGCGCAGCAGTTCGCGATTGATCTCGCAGATCTGCTCGAGGATCTCGCGGGCCCGCTGGTAATTGGTCACATACTCGGTGGTCTGTGCGTGATACTCCTGCGGCACGTACTCCATCTGCGGTCGCTCGCCGGGGAAGCTCACCGACAGATAGTACTTGGGGCCATGCCCGGGCCCCTTGGCGCAGTGGCACCCCGGTTTGCCGCAGGGTTTGTAGCGCTCGATCAGTGAGCCCCGCAGGATCGCCCTCAGCGGCGGGAGTTGGCGCACCAGCGTGGTGCGGCGTCGGCGCAATGCGGCAGTCGGTGTGGTCGGCATGGGCAGACCAGTTAAGTAACTGGTCTGATTCTATTCGATATGTGGACATCGTTCAACCATTGTTCTCAGGCCGTCTGGCGAGCTGTTGTAGTACGGCGACTAACTCGAAAAGCGATTCCGCCTTGAGGCGCTGCGGCGGACGTCCGAGCACGTCGAACGCATCTGGATCGGCCCAGTCCGTCCAGTCGCGCGCAATACTGAAGCTGCCGTGCGCGAGATCGCGGAGGATCAGGGTGTCTAGGCCGGCGAGGCGTCGCGTCTTGAGTACTTCGAATCGCTGCCCGCGCAGCGGATGGAATGGGTGGCGGATCTCAGCCCATCCCAAATGTGCATTGGGCACCAGTGCAGTTCGTGCTGACCGTCCCGACGGTCGAAGACCGATTGGTTCAGCGTGCGGTCGCGCGCATCATCGAAGCAGTGTTCGAAGCGGACTTTCTGGACTGCTCGTATGGATTTCGGCCGAAACGCAGCCCGCATCACGCGCTGCGGACGTTGAGGGTCACGCTGGTCACCAAGAAAGTGCGACAGCTTTACGAGGCCGACATCCGCGGATACTTCAACCATATCAATCATCAGTGGCTGAGGCGGATGGTGGCGCATCGCATTGCAGACGGGGTCATCCTGCGCCTGATTGGCAAGTGGCTCAGGGCCGGCGTCATGCAAGACGGCGTCGTCGTCCGAACGGAAGCGGGGACCCCGCAAGGTGGCCCGCTCAGCCCAGTCCTGGCCAACGTGTATCTGCACTTTGTGCTCGACCTGTGGTTTGAGAAGAAAGTGCGGCGGTGGTTTCGGGGTGAGGCGTACCTGACTCGGTTCGCTGACGATTTTGTGGCGAGTTTCCAATACAAGCGGGATGCAGAGAACTTCGACCGATATCTGCGGAAGCGGTTCGCGCGGTTTAACCTGGAGCTGGCCGACGACAAGACGCGGCTGCTGCTCTTTGGACGCTTCGCCGCCGAGAGGAAAGCGGCGTACGGCGAGAGACCAGATACGTTCGACTTTCTGGGCTTCACGCATGTATGCGGAACGGACCGCCGCGGCACGTTCGCGGTGATTCGGCTCCC
>JAHZOA010000126.1 GCA_020028455.1 Armatimonadota bacterium
GGCGTCGTTATGCGCCCGGGCAAGCCGCGCCGTCGTGACGTCGTGACACAGCGCGCAGCGGATACCGGGATGCTTGTTGGCCACCATTGCCTCTCCGTTGCCGGAAGCACCGAGCGCCAGGCCCCGCTCGAACTCCCCTCGCCCCACTGCCTCGGCCGCCTGCGAAATGAAGTCCGGATAGTCTACCGGGTCCTCAGAGTGCGTCCCGAAATCCCGGACCTCGTGTCCCAACTCACGAAGCAACAACTTCATGTCTTCCTTGAGCCGGTAGCCTGCGTGATCGCTGGCAATCGCGATCTTCATGCCCGCGCTACCGCACTCTCGATCTCACGTGCCGCAATGGCCCCCTCGCGCAATACCCGTGGAGGGTCTGTGGTGACATCCACAACCGTCGACTCACGCCCTCCCGAAACTCGCCCGCCGTCGAGAACCATGTCGACCCTATCGCCCAGATCAAACACCGCCTGCTGCGCAGTCACCGGCGATGGCATTCCGTGCGTGTTTGCGCTCGTCCCGACGATGGGGACGCCGGCCTTCCCAATGAGCGCCCGGGGGACCGGATGGTTAGGTACACGCAGAGCAACGGTGGAACCTCCGCCTGCAACGAGGGAAGGCATCCGGTCGGAACGCCGCACAACAACCGTCAAGGCCCCCGGCCAAAAGCGGCCGACCAGGCGTCGCGCAACAGCCGGCACGTCGCGCGCGTACTGATCAAGTTGCGCTACATCGGCGAGCAGCACGGGCAGCGCTTCCGTGCGGGGCCGGTTCTTCAGCGCATAGACCCGTCGCACCGCATCATCATTGTCGATCCGGCACCCGACACCGTACACCGTGTCCGTGGGAAAGACGATCACCCCTCCAGCGGACAGTGTCTCGACAGCGCGACGGGGAATGTCCCCAGACCAGGCTCTCAATATGGGTAGTTGCCGTTGTTCCAGAGAGGAGAGATTGGAGAATGTAAGATTGTAGTAGGACATCGCCTACTAATTCGCCGCTGGCCTTCCGAGTCTTCTGAGTCTCGTCGGTCTTCCTAGTTTATTGCCTCTGCGTGCGCGCAGAAACGATGCGCGGGACTCCCCCAGGATCGGGCAGGACCAGCACATCTCCGTAGCGGCCATCCCCAATGACCGCCCCGCGCACAGGGTCGGCCTGCCCGGCAGCGACCTCCATCGCCAGCAGACCGCCGGACCGCAGCCACCGAGGGGCTTGTATGATCAGCTGCAGGTGGACGGCGGTCGCGTCACCGGGAGCAACCACAGCTACGGCGGGCTCAAACTCCCGAATTTCTCGCGCCAGCATGGGCGCCTCAGCCGCCGACACGTACGGCGGGTTGGCGGCAATGACATCTACGCTCCTCAGCAGATGTTTTGGAAGCGGTGCGAGAAGATCGCCTTCGAGAAAGACAACGCGCTCGGCCACACCGTGCCGTCGCGCATTCTCGGTCGCCACCTGGATTGCCGGCCCTGAGATATCTGTCGCATACACACGCGCTTGTGGAAGGTAGTGTGCAAGGCTGACCGCGATACATCCGCTGCCCGTCCCAACGTCGATGATCACTAACTGACGGGGGCCGGGGTCCGGGGTCCGAGGTCCGGGACTGCCGCGAAATGTATTGATAACAAACTCAACCAGGATCTCCGTTTCCGGTCGAGGTATCAACACTCGTTCGTCCACGGCGAACGTCAAACTCATGAACTCCCGCTCGCCGAGGATGTAGTGCACCGGCCGGCCCGTAGCCCGTGCCTCGAGCAATTCTTGATAGCGAGAGAACGGCTCGGGTTCTATCGGGGTTTCCCAACGGGTATAGAGCACGGTCCGATTCCACTGCAGCGCGTGCCGTAGCAGAACTTCGGCTTCAATCGCAGGCTCGACTGATCCGGAAGCACGCAGATGCTCAACACCGAGAAGGTAGACCTCACGAATCGTAGGCATGCGAACCGCGGTGCGCGTCACGCGTTACGTCGCAGCTGAGGCGAGCGCCTTCGCCTCCGCATCGGCCAGCGCGGCCGTCACTTCGTCGAGATCGCCATCGAGAATTGTCTCGAGGCGGTGAAGGGAGAGGCCGATTCTATGATCGGTCATCCGGTTTTGCGGAAAGTTGTACGTACGGATCTTCTCGCTGCGATCGCCGCTGCCAACCTGCTGGCGGCGCTGCTGCGCGATCTCCTGCTGCTGCCGATGCACTTCCTGCTCGAACAACCTGGCGCGGAGGATGCGCATCGCTTTCTCGCGGTTCTGGTGCTGGGACCGTTCATCCTGGCACTCCACAACCAGCCCAGTCGGAAGGTGGCGAATGCGCACCGCGGTCTCGACCTTGTTGACGTTCTGTCCTCCAGCGCCGCCCGCGCGATACGTCTCGAGCTCGATTTCGTCGGGCCGGATCTGAATGTCGACCTCTTCAGCTTCAGGCAGCACCGCCACGGTGGCCGTGGACGTGTGAATGCGACCGCCCGCTTCCGTGGTCGGCACGCGCTGAACGCGGTGCACGCCACTCTCGTACTTCAAGCGGCTGTACGCGCCCTTCCCATGAATGGCGAAGATGATTTCCTTGAAGCCGCCGAGCTCAGTCGGGCTGCTCTCGAGAACCTCAACCTTCCAGCGGTTGCGTTCCGCAAACCGCGAGTACATCCTGAACAGGTCGCCGGCAAAGAGTCCCGCTTCATCGCCACCCGTTCCGGCGCGGATCTCCATAATGATGTTGCGGTTGGCGAACGGATCTTTCGGAACAAGCAGGCCTCTCAGCCTCGCCTCCAGTTCTTCCCGGCGGCGGCGCAGAGTGGCTTGCTCGGCCCGGGCCAGCTCCCGCAGCTCGGAATCCTGCTCATGCTGGGCCAGCGAGTCTGCATCTTCAAGTTCGCGCGTGACCTTAAGGTACTCACGATAGGCGCTGACCGTTTCCTCGAGGTTGGCGCGCTCCTTCGCGACCTGTTGATACCGATCCGGCTGCGCGAAGATACCTGGGTCGGCGAGCGCCCGCATCAATTCCTCATAGCGGTTCTCGAGTGCCCCTAACTTGTCGAGCATCACGCTGCGATCGATCATCGTACACTCATTATAGTAGAAGGCTGTTCGCGTTCGAGGACCTCCTGAAGTGCGTGCAGCGCCACGTCCAGCTGCTGGTCCTCCGGTTCACGCGTCGTGAGTCTCTGAAGCCACATGCCTGGCACTACCAGGGGGCGGAGCCAGCGGTACCGGGCCCCGGCACGGATGATCTCGTAACTGATCCCGGCCACAACGGGAATTAGCACAATCCGTTCAGCGATACGCACCAACAGTCCCGGCCGGCCCAGGAACGAAAAGACGACGATGGCCACGATCATGACAATGAGCAAGAAGCTCGTGCCGCAACGGGGATGAAAGCGGCTGAACCGCCGGACTTCATTCACTCTGAGCGGGGCGCCGCCTTCGTACGCATTGACGGCTTTGTGCTCTGCGCCATGGTACGCGAAGACCCTTCGGATGTCTTTGAGCCGCCCGATGGTCGCGATATAGCCAATGAGTACCGCAATGCGAATCGCGCCCTCGCCAATGTTCAACGTATAGACCGTGCTGAAATAGCGGTCAAAGAATCTGATCAGGACTGCCGGCAGAACGAAAAACAGCCCGATCGCCAGTCCCATTCCAAGGGCAACACTCAGGCTTACCGTGGCAGGCGACTGAGGCTCGCCTTCCCCCAGCGCCTCGCGAGCAGAGAACAGCAGCGCGCGGACGCCGATGACCAGTGCCTCGTACAGGGTGATGGCGCCACGCACCACCGGCAGCCTCAGCCAGCGATGGCGCAACAACAGCGAGTCGACCCGCTCTGTCGCATCAACGACTTCTCCGGTGGGACGCCGAACTGCCGTCGATGTCCATCGGGGCGAACGCATCATGACGCCCTCAATGACCGCCTGACCGCCGATCAATAGGCGCTCTGCGGCAAGGAAGAGAGAAGAGGGAAGAAGGAAGAAGGAAAAAGGAACAGAGAAAAAGCGAGAGGGAAGAGGGGCTAGGTGCCCCTCTTCCCTCTTCCTTGTTCCTTCTTCCTTGCTAGACCTTAAGGCCGTATTTCTTGGCAAACCGCTGGACACGCCCTTCGGCATCGATGTACTTCCGCTGCCCTGTGTAGAACGGATGGCACTTGGAGCAGATATCGACGCGAATGTTCTCTCTCGTCGAGCCGGTTACAAAGGTTTCACCACACGCGCACGTCACGGTGGTCTGCTTGTATTCGGGATGGATACCTTTCTTCATTGCTGACCCCTCAGTCTTATAGACCCGCGCATTATAACACAACGATGAGAGTAACGCAGATAGGGTAGTGAGTATTCCCGCGTTCCCCCGTTCCCGCGGTTTAGAGGTACTTCAGTGGGTTGACGGCTCTTCCGTTGACGCGGATCTCAAAATGCAGGTGTGGGCCGGTTGACACGCCTGTGCTGCCCACTCGGGCGATAGATTCGCCGGCTTCCACGGTCTGACCGTTACTGACCAGCAGTTTCGAGGCATGGCCATAGAGAGTCGTCACATCGCCGTGATCGACGATGACCGTTCGGCCATAGCCGTAGTACCAGCCTGAAAAAATCACAAGGCCCGCCTTTGCCGCAAGGATCGGAGTTCCATAGGGGGCGGCGATGTCAATCCCATTATGGTGTCGGCGGGACCGCCAGCCGAACCTTGAGGTGAGCACGCCGCGGGCCGGCCAGAGGAACCCTGTAAGGCGCACCGCCATGGTCGCCGGCACCGGTGAGACCATGGCCGCCCGCCCAGATCCGGAAGCGGCCTCCGATCCCCGTCCCGGAACCAATATTCGCTGACCGATCCGAATCGAATGGGCACTGCGCAGACCGTTTGCGCTAACCAGGGCGCGAACCGATGTCCCACGCTGGTCGGCGATCTCGGAAAGAGTCTGACCCTGCTTGACGACAATCCAGCCTGAAGCAGGCTGCGGGCGTCGCGCAGGTGCGCGGGCTTTCCGAGTCTGGGGTCTCTCCGCCGTCCTGACGATGGGCTGCTGCATTCTTGCAGCGGCGCCCGAGGGAGGAATGACAAGGCGCTGGCCCGGCCTGATTAGCTCAGCATTAGAAAGTGCATTGGCCTCGGCAACCGCGTCAACCGAGACTCCCCGAGCGGTAGCGATGTCCCATAACGACTGACCTTCTTTCACGATGACGATCGGCGGGGTGGATGGGGTGGGGCTTGGCGCCGGAGCCGCGTTGGCTACCTCGACATGGGCCGGGAGCTGAAACAGTGGGGCAAAGGTTCGGGCAATGGAAACCTCATTGCGAACTGCTTGAAGGAAGGGAACCGGCGAAGAGGAAACGGCCGACTGGGGTGCACT
>JAHZOA010000038.1 GCA_020028455.1 Armatimonadota bacterium
GTGCTGACCGCGATGGCGACCCCGTTCGACGAGTCCGGGGGCGTGGACTATGGACAGGCCACGGTCCTGGCGAAGCACCTCATCGCGAACGGATCAGACGGAATCGTCGTCGCCGGAACCACCGGAGAATCGCCGACGCTGAGCGATGAAGAGAAGATACGTTTGTTCCGCACGGTGAAGGAGGCGGTTGGTGGCCGGGCGGCGGTCGTGGCCGGCTCGGGCACCAACGACACCAAACACTCCATCCACCTCACGAAAGAGGCGCAGCGCGCCGGCGCCGACGGCATTCTGCTGGTCAACCCGTATTACAACCGGCCGAGTCAGGACGGTCTGTATGCGCATTTCCGCACGGTGGCGGAATCCACGTCCCTGCCGTGCATGTTGTACAACATCCCCAGTCGCACCGGGGTCAACTGCCTCCCTGAGACGATTGCGAAGCTGTCTGAGATTCCGAACATCACTGCGGTCAAAGAAGCCAGTGGGAACTTGGACCAGGCGTCGGAAATTCGACGGCGCACAAAAGCCGTGTTTCGCATTTACAGCGGCGACGACAGCCTCACACTACCGATTCTCTCGGTCGGGGGCAGCGGCGTCGTGAGCGTGGCCGCGCACCTGGTTGGCCGCGAGATTTCGGAGATGGTAAAAACCTACGAGCGTGGTGACGTGGGCAAGGCGTTGTCCATCCACATCCGGCTCTTCCCGTTGTTCAAGGTCCTCTTTATCACCACGAATCCGGTGCCGCTCAAAGCAGCGCTCAACCTGAGCGGCGTCAACGTCGGCAAGCCGCGGCTGCCGCTTGTCGAGGCAACGGCGAAAGAGAAAGAGCAGATTCAAAGCGTACTCAAGGAGCTCGCGCTCGCCGCTGTCTGACCCTGACAACGGTCGTGGGCCGTCGGTCGTTGGTCGTAGGTAGTGACTACGACCTATGACCCACGACCTACGACCGCACTGCTGTGACCCCTAAATCCCGCAAGGCCAAAGCTCTCGAACGACTTCACTCACGGATCCTTGAGTGCACCCGGTGCCCGCTTCATCTGACCCGCACCCAGGCCGTCCCAGGTACAGGATCCGCCGATGCGGAGATCGTGTTCGTCGGCGAGGCGCCGGGCCGTCAGGAGGACGTGCAGGGCACGCCCTTCGTCGGCGGCGCCGGCAAAGTGTTCGATGGGCTGCTGGCCTCAATTGGCTTGTCCCGCACCGACGTTTACATCACCAATACCGTCAAATCTCGACCGTTCGTGGGCCCACCGCCCGGCCGCAATCGAACGCCTGCGCGAGAGGAGATCGCGGCGTGTGCCCCATGGCTGGCTGAGGAAATACAGATCATCCAGCCAAGGCTTGTCGTCACGCTCGGCCAGATCGCCCTCGACCAATTCCTACCCCACCGCAAGATCTCTGAGATCCACGGAAAACCTCAATCCACCGGCGGCATAACGATTCTTCCTTTATATCACCCTGCCATGTCGCGCTACGGTTCGGAGTGGATCGCCATTCTGAGGGCGGATTTTCGCAAGATTTCGAAGGTCATGATCCCCGAGTCTCGAACATAGTTTCGTTACCGACAACGGACCTTTCAACGGAGCGACAATGTGCTTGAGATGGTTATCCTCGGCCTCGTACAAGGCCTGACCGAGTTCCTCCCGGTCAGCAGCACCGCACACCTCCTCTTCGCCGAATCGTTTCTCGGCATCCCGCGGCCGGGGATCCTGCTGGAAGCCGTGCTTCATCTCGGGACTGCGCTCGCGGCCCTCATACTGTTCTGGGATGACGTGCGCCGTCTCGCTGTTGGGTGGGTGCGGGGCGAGGAGGCAGTATACCGCCGCGTCGCGTGGCTCATCATCCTTGCGACGGCAATCACGGCGGCGGTCGGGTTGCTATTCGCGCCGCAGTTTGAGCGGATGTACGGTTCGCTTCGGGGCGTGGCATTCCAGTTGGTCCTCACCGGAGTGATCTTACTGCTCGCTCGCGAGCGAGGGGCGCGACAGATCACGGATCTTCGAGTCTCCGATGCTGCCGTGCTCGGACTTGCTCAGGCGGTGTCCATCGTTCCAGGTATCTCGCGGTCTGCGGCGACGATCGCCGGCGGAATGTGGGTCGGGCTTCGTCGCGATGAAGCCGCGAGGCTTTCGTTTCTCATCGCCATCCCCTCCGTCGCCGGCGCGGGCCTCTTTGGACTGAAGGATCTACGGGAGGGCGCAGCGCTTGGATACGGCCCGCTTCACTTGATGGTTGGTTTTGCCGCCGCGCTGATCTCAGGAGTAGTGGCGATTAAGTGGTTGTTGGCAATGGTCCGTCGCGGTCGATTGGGTCTGTTCGCAGCCTATTGCATCGTGGTCGGTCTCATCGTGCTGGTCGCAGCGTCCCGAGGGTGACGGGTGGCACGTAAGAAACAGGTCTCATCGAGGAAACCGGCGGCCGGAGTGATGCTGCTCGTCATCAGCCTGCTGCTGACGCTGTCGTATCTCCCCAGAGCGACCGGGCTGGCGATCACGCTCGGCAGATGGCAGCGGCTCCTTCTCGGCGAGGCAGCAGTGCTGCTACCGCTGGTCGCGGGCGGGGCGGGGCTGTATCTGCTCATGGCGGGCGGCCAGGCGCGATTCACTCGCCGGTTCGCTGCCGTGATTTCGCTGGCGCTCGCTGGGATCACAGCCTACCACGCACGCATCGCTCCGGGATTAGAGTTTGTTGCCGCTCCTTCGGGATCGGGTCTCCTCGGCGGCGGACTGGTGTGGGTCCTACGGATGCTTTTGGGCGAGATCGGAATGTGGCTGATCGTCTCGCTGGCAGTCCTCGCGGGCGTCGTATTCGGATCGGGCGCCTCGCTGTCCGAATGGCGTGAGATGTTGAGGGCCGGACTCGCAACCTTGCTCGGGGTGATCTGGGCCAGCGGCGTCGCCATTGCGGCTGGATTCGCGCGCCTCGGCCATCTACTTGCTGCGCGTCTCTTCCGCTCAACCGCCGTTCCGGCGACCGAACCGCCGATTCCGGCTGTTCCGCGGGATGAAATACCGGAAACAATTACTCGACCTCCACTGGATCGTCGACCCGCGCCGGTTGCGCCGGTCCCTGTCCAGCCCGTCACGCCACCGGCTGATGCGGCGCCCAAAACCGACTCCAAACAGGAGTCACTCGAGCTCGAAGCGCCCTCCGGCGGATATCAACTGCCGGCGATCTCGCTGCTCGCCGATCTTCCGGGGATGCGGGGGAAAGGTAAGGCCGAGCCCTCCGAGGTCGCCAGGGCCCTGGAACAAACGCTGGCGAGTTTCGGCGTGGAGGCGAAAGTGCTCCGCTGGGAACAGGGGCCCGTGGTCACGCGTTTCGAGGTCCAGCCCGCACCGGGCGTGCGGGTGCAGAGGATCAGCAGCCTCACGAACGATATCGCCCTGGCCCTCGCCGCGCCGAGCGTGCGTATTGAAGCGCCGATTCCAGGGAAGTCCGCCGTCGGGATCGAGCTTCCTAACCAGAAGACGAGCCTGGTGCACATCAAGGAGATTCTGGCCAGCGAGGAGTACCAGCGCGCGTCCACGCCGCTGACGGTGGCCATCGGCAAGGATATTGCCGGCCATCCCATTCTTGCGGATCTAGCGGAAATGCCCCACGTCCTCATCGCGGGCGCCACCGGTTCTGGAAAGTCCGTCATGCTCAACGCGATTATTGCGGGCCTGCTGTTTCGCTGCACGCCGCTCGATGTGCGCCTCTTGATGATCGATCCCAAACGGGTGGAGTTCACGAACTACAACAACGTTCCACACCTGCTCGTGCCGGTTGTCACCAACCCGAGGACGGCCGCCGGCGCGCTCAAGCAGATGCTGGCTGAAATGGAGGAGCGCTTCGAACGGTTCGCGGGAGCCAGCGTGCGGAACATTCAAGCCTACAACCAGCTCACTGATGTCGAACGGTTACCATTCATTGTGATCGTCATCGACGAGCTCGCCGACCTCATGATGGTGGCGCCGGCTGATTTCGAAGACGTCATTGTAAGGCTGTGTCAGATGACGCGAGCGACCGGGATTCACCTCGTCGTGGCGACCCAGCGTCCATCCGTGGACGTGATCACCGGCCTCATCAAGGCAAACATCCCCTCTCGCATTGCATTCGCGGTCAGCAGCCAGGTCGACAGCCGCACGATTCTGGATATGCCCGGCGCGGAAAAGCTGCTCGGCAAGGGTGACATGCTATTCATGCCGATCGCCGCCCCGCGGCCCACCCGTGCTCAGGGTGCGTTCATTGCCGACAGCGAAGTCCAGGCGCTGGTCAGCTGGTGGAAATCTCAGGGTCGGCCGGCCTATGATCAGAAGCTCATCCACGCGGAGAAGACCTCGGCCGAAGGCCAGGGAGATGGGGATGAGCTGCTGGTCGAAGCCGCCCGCCTCATCGTGCGTTCAGGCTATGGGTCGGTGTCACTACTCCAGCGCAAGATGAAGATCGGCTACGTCCGCGCCGCCCGGATCGTGGATCAACTGGAAGAGAAAGGCATCGTCGGCCCCACGCAAGGCAGCAACCCCCGCGAAGTCCTCGTCGGCATCGACGAGCTCGACCGCCTCCTCGGGTCGAAAGCCCGGTCGTCCGCAGAATAGTCGCACACCTTTCTCAAGGGGATGAACAACGGGGTGCCGAAGGAAAGGGCGACCACGGGGCAAGGCTTGCCACCCGGCATCGTTATGAGCACGCACATGTCGGGAGGTACGCACAAAGCGTGAAGGTTGCATTCTACAGGAGGTGCAGAGGTATGAGCAAGCGCGGCTTGCGTCTGGTGGCGCTGACGATAGTCGTCATGATCGCTGCCACCTTATGGATACTCCCTGGATCAGGGGTACAGGCCCAGGCGAAGAAATATCGCGTCGGGCTCGTCTACGACGTCGGTGGACGCGGCGATCTTTCGTTCAATGACATGGCATACGCGGGGCTGGCGCGCGCGCAGAAGCAGTTCGGCGCGAGGATTGAGACCCGCGATCTCGAGCCCACGGCCGGCGGGGAGAACCGAGAGGAACTGCTGCGGCTCCTGGCTGGAGAGAAGTTCGATCTCATTTTCGGGATTGGATTCCTCTTCACGGACAGTGTCACGCGCGTCTCCAAAGATTTCCGCAACGTGAAGTTCGGGATTATTGACGGCTTCATCCCGGACCAGCCGAACGTCGCCAGCCTGCTGTTCAAAGAGCACGAAGGCTCCTTCCTGGTCGGCGCGGCCGCGGGGTTGAAGACGAAGACCAACAGAGTCGGCTTCGTGGGTGGCATGAAGATCCCGCTGATCGAACGGTTCGAAGCCGGATTCATCGCCGGCGCGACTCACGTGAACCCGCGAGTGCAGGTTTTCTCTGAGTACGCCGGCACGACCGGTGAAGCGTTCCGCGATCCGGTTAAGGGCAAGGAGCTCGCGCTGGCCGAATACGATCGTGGCGCGGACATCATTTACCACGCGTCAGGAGGGACGGGGATCGGCGTCTTTGAGGCGGCTGTGGTCAAGAAGCGAATGGCCATTGGGGTGGACGCCGACCAGTCTCTGACCGTGAAGCCCGATCAGCGCCGGCAGATCCTGACGAGCATGATGAAGCGCGTTGACGTCGCCGTCTTCCAGACGATTAGCGGGATGATCAACGGCAAGTACAAGGCCGGTGTCGAGACGTTCGGTCTCAAGGAGAACGGCGTCGGCTACGCTGTCAATGAATTCAACCGCAGCAGGATTCGAGACATCGTGCCCAGACTTGAGGCGTTGAAGCGAGATATCATCGCCGGTAAGATCAAGGTGCCTGAGGATAAGAAGCAACTGGCGGAATTTGTGAAGAAGGTCAAGCGATAGTGTTACACTAGACCATCCATCGCGGGGTGGGGCCAGCCCTCACCCCGCGATTCATTTCACCTGAGACCGACAGTGATTGTCCTACGCGGCATCACGAAGCGATTTCCCGGCGTGGTCGCCAACGACCACATCGATCTCGAGGTCCGCCGGGGCGAAATCCACGCTCTCGTCGGTGAAAACGGCGCCGGCAAGTCCACCCTCATGCGGATTCTCTACGGCCTCTACCAGCCGGATGAGGGCACGATCGAGGTCAACGGCCGGCCGGTGGTCATCGACAGTCCCCGCACCGCGTTGGCCCTGGGCATCGGGATGGTCCACCAGCACTTCATGCTCATCCCCAGGTTCACCGTCGCGGAGAACGTTATCCTGGGCAGCGAGCCGGCGGGGGCATTCGGACGCCTGCAGCGGCGCGAAGCGGAAGAACGCGTCCGCGAACTCTGCCAGCAGTATGGGTTCGCCCTGGATCCTGCGGCAGAGGTCAGCACGCTGTCCGTCGGTGAGCAGCAGCGTGTGGAGATCATCAAGGTGCTCTACCGGGGCGCCGGCGTGCTCATCCTGGACGAACCGACCGCCGTCCTCGTCCCCCAAGAAGTAGACGAGCTATTCGTGAACCTGCGCAGGTTGCGCGAGCAAGGGAAGACGATCATTTTCATCAGCCACATGCTGGACGAGGTCCTCGAGATCTCCGATCGCATCACGGTGTTACGGCGAGGGCGGGTCGTCGGCACCGTCCCCGCCGCGGGGACGACGAAATCCCAGCTCGCAGAGATGATGGTCGGGCGGCCTGTACTGCTCGAGCTCGAGCATCCGCCGGTGATGCCCGGCGACGTCCGCCTCGAGGCGCGGGACATTACGGTTGCCGGACGCGGCGGCAAACCTGCAGTGCATCGGGTGTCACTCGCGGTCCGCGCGGGCGAAATCTACGGTATTGCCGGGGTCGAAGGCAACGGCCAGACCGAGTTCGTAGAAGCCCTCGTCGGGCTGCGTCCTGTCATCTCCGGACAGATCCTCATCGACGGACAAGAGGTGACCCACGCCACAGCGCGTGCCGTACGACTCTTGGGCGTGGCCAACATTCCGGAGGATCGTCATCGCCGTGGGCTGGTATTACCGATGGCGGTCTGGGAGAACGTCGTGCTGGGCCACCACGCGCGGCGGCAGTTCCTCAACGGCGCGTTTGTCGACAGACAGGCGGTCGAGTCGTTTGCGGACAAGCAGGTTGAAAAATTTGACATCCGGCTGAGCAGCATCGACGTCCCCGCGCTGGCGCTCTCGGGCGGCAATCAACAGAAGGTGATCGTCGCCCGAGAGTTCAGCTTCAGTCCGAAAGTACTGATTGCCGCACAACCGACGCGCGGGCTCGACATCGGCGCGACGGAATTCGTGGAGCGCCAGTTGCTGGAGGCGCGCGCCAACGGCATGGCGGTGCTGCTCATCTCAGCCAACCTTGAAGAGGTTTTGTCCTTGTCCGACCGGATCGGTGTGATGTATTCCGGAGAGCTCGTCGCCGAGTTCCGGCGCGGCGAGGCCACGCCGCAGGAACTGGGGCTGTACATGACAGGCACCCGCCGCCAGACCGCCGGCACCGGAGTTTCGCCCTCGTGAAATGGCGCCTTTTTGCCTTGCAGTTCGCGACGCCGCTGCTCGCGATCCTCTTCGGCGTGCTTATCGCCTCCATCATCGTGCTGGCCATCGGCCAAAACCCGCTCGACGTCTTTGGCGTCCTGATACGCTTCGGACTGCTTCGATCTGACAGTCTGCTCTCGATCCTCTTCAAGGCCACCCCTCTGATCTTCGCCGGCCTCGCCGTCGCGCTCTCATTCCGCGCAGCGCTGTGGAACATCGGCGTGGAAGGGCAGTTCTACATCGGCGCGTTCACTGCAGCCTACATCGGATTCACGCTCAAGGGCCTCCCCATCTTCATTCACCTTCCGCTGACGATCCTGGCCGCTGCAGCGGGCGGGATGGCGTGGGCGCTCATCCCGATCGTGCTGAAGCTCCGGCGCGGCGCGCACGAAGTCATCACGACGATCATGATGAACTACATTGCCGCTGCACTGATCCTCTACCTGATTGCCGATGTCTTCCGTGATCCATCCCAGGTCGGGACCCCGCGGGTCCGGACACCGGAGTTCCCCCCAAGCGCGCGGGTGCCATCGATGGGACCACTGTTGGAACTGTTCGGACTGACCGGTCCCGATGCGAATAAAGTCAATTGGCTCCTGCCGTTTGGGCTGGTCCTCTGCGTTGTCTTCGCGATCGTGTTGAGCCGCACACGTTTCGGCTATGAAGTCCGCGCCGTCGCGTTCAGCCCCCTGGCGGCGGAAGCGGCGGGCATTCCCAATGCACGGATCCAGTTCCTCATGTTCATGCTGAGCGGCGCGGTGGCGGGGCTGGTCGGCCTCAACGACGTGCTCGGGTTCTTCGGATACCTGGACATCGACTTCCCGAAGGGACTCGGCTTTCTGGGCATTTCGGTCGCGCTGCTCGCGAAGAATAATCCACTGGGGGTCATTCTGGCCGCGCTGCTCTTTGGTTTCTTGGACCGTGGAGCGCAGGGTGTTCAGTTCTTTGCGCGCACGCCCAAGGAGGTCATCGTGATTCTCCAGGCCCTCATCATCCTGGCCATCGTGGTGGCCTACGAGCTGATGACACGCTACGTCCGGAAGCAGCGGAAGCGAGAAGCCGAACGGCCTCCCCCCGCGGCCACCGTTGCCGCAGAGGCCGGGCGCTAAATGGAAACCCTGGTGTCGCTGTTGACACTGGCGTTGATCGCGTCGGCGATCCGGGTGACGATGCCGATCCTGCTGGCTGCCCTTGGCGCCGTATACTCGGAGCGCGGCGGTGTCATCAACATCGGGCTCGAAGGCATCATGATCATGGGCACATTGTTCGGCGCCGTCGGAGATTACGTGTTTGCGCAACGCTTTCCCGGTCTCGTGGAATCTGTTCCGGATCTGGCGCCGGCGGCCGGAGTCTTGGTCGCGATCCTGGCCGGAGTCCTCTTCGCGCTTATCCATGCGGTTGTGACGGTCACCTTTCGGGTAGATCAGATCATCAGCGGCGTCGCCCTCAATCTTCTGGCCGTGGGGGCTGCCCGGTTCTTGAATATCCTCTTCTTTGAAGTCTCGACGCAGTCGCCCGGCGTCAGCGGCTTTACACCGCTGAATATCCCGATCCTGAAGGACATCCCCGCGCTGGAGCCGATTGCCACGAGCATCTCGCCGATGATACCGGCCGCGCTGTTGCTCGTCTTGATCAGCCACTGGGTCTTGCTGCGCACAAGGTTTGGGCTGCGGCTCAGGGCGGTGGGAGAGCATCCGCTGGCGGCCGACACCCTGGGGATCAACGTTATCAGGACGCGCTACGCAGGCGTGATGATCAGTGGAGCCTTCGCCGGCATGGCCGGGGCCTATCTGGCCATTGAGCAGGCGCACCTCTACTTCGAGGGGATGACGCAGGGACGCGGCTTCATTGCGCTCGCCGCGATGATCTTCGGAAACTGGTGGCCGCTCGGGGCCCTCGGGGCGTCCGCACTCTTCGGGTACTTCGACGCGCTCAGCCTGCGCGTCGTGCGGCTGCCTGTGCCCTCCCAGTTCATCAACGTCCTTCCGCACATCGTCAGCATCCTCGTTCTCGCGGGTTTCGTGCGCCGGGCGCAGCCGCCGGCGGCGGACGGCATCCCCTACAGTAAGGAAGAAGAATGACGGTCGTGGGTCATGGGTCGTAGGTCGTGGCTAATGATATTTGTGGCATGTGACTTCATCGCTAGATCTGGTTGGGGTTCCTACGACCTATGACCAACGACCTACGACCGTCTGTTGTCGTAGTGGGCGGCGCCAATGTCGATCTCATCGCGATGGCTCCAGGATCGATGGCGCCGCGGGTCAGCAATCCGGGTCGAGTCCGAATCGGTCCGGGCGGAGCAGGCCGGAACGTCGCCGAGAATCTCGCTCGTCTGGGTACGCGCGTCACGCTGATCAGCGCAGTGGATGCGGGCCCGCTTGGAGACTGGCTGCTCGACCTCACTGCCAACGCTGGCGTCGACATCACGCAGGTTGCACGAGTTCCGGGGCGCGGAAGCTACTACGTGGGGATCCAATCGGATGGCGTCCTCCAATGGGCCATCTCTGATATGGCTGCGTCGGAGTCGCTCACCCCGGGAGACATCGATGTCCGCGCGGAACTCATCCGCGCAGCGGAGGCCGTCGTCGTGGACGCAAACATCTCGCCGCTGACGATCCGCCGCGTCGCCGAGCTCGCGGCCGGACCCGTGTGTGTACTGTCTGTCTCCGCGGTAAAGTCGGCTCGCGTGCTGGATGCGCTTGACCGATCTTCGCTGATCGTCCTGACGTCGGCGGAGGCCCACGCGCTCACCGGGCATCGGGCGGAAACCCGTGACGAGATCGTGCAGGCCGGCCGTGATCTGCAGTCTCGGGGTCCGGCCGCCGTGGTCATCACAGCAGGGGATCAGGGCATGGTATGGATTGGCAGTGGTGTCACCTGGGCGCACGCCATCCCCCCGGTCACAGCCGACTCGACCGGCGCAGGTGATGCCGTGGCGGCGGTGGCCGTGTACAGTATGCTCACAGGCATCGGTGAAGACCGGGCCGCGCGTCTCTGTGCGGCGGCCGGAGCGATGACGGTAAGTGTTGAAGGTTCGACGCATCCGGGAATGACTCGCCAAGCGCTGGAGCGATATGCCGAGCTGGCCAAAAGTCTTTGACGTCTCTCCCAAAGTCGCCGACGCTCTGACCGCCGGCCACGCGGTGGTCGCATTGGAGACCGCGGTGATTTCTCATGGATTGCCTCGGCCCACCGGCATCGACACCGCGCTCGACCTTGAAGATGTCGTGCGTGAGCGCAGCGCGGTGCCCGCGACTATGGCCGTGATCGACGGCCGGATCAAGGTGGGGCTGTTGCCCGGCGAGTTCGAACGGCTCACCGCCGCCGGCGCGATGAAGATTGCCAGCAGGGACCTCCCCGTGGCCATCGCGTCCTCTGCGACCGGCGGTCTCACCGTCTCAGGCACAGTTGCGCTGTCGGACTTCCTGGGGATCAAAATCGTCTGCACGGGTGGGATCGGCGGCGTGCACCTCGGCGCCGAACACACCTGGGATGTCTCTGCGGATCTCCTCGCACTCTCGCGCTATCCGGTGGCGGTCGTGTGCGCGGGCGCGAAGGCGATCTGCGATATCGGCCGTACGCTCGAGTATCTCGATACCGTCGGCGTGACCGTCGTCACGTACCGGACTGATCGGTTTCCGGGCTTCTACACGGAAGATTCCGGGATCCAATCCCCCCGCCGTATTGCCGCGCCCGAAGATGCCGCGCACATCATGATGGTGAAGCGCACCATCGGGCAGCGCACCGGCCTCCTGATCGCCGCTCCGGTCCCGTCCGACGCGGCCCTTCCGCCCCTGTACGCCCAGGATGCCGTCGCGCAGGCCACTGCACAAGCCCGCGCGACCGGCGTGCACGGGGAGGACCTCACGCCCTACCTCCTGGCCGCGCTGAATGAGATCACCGGAGGAGCCTCCCTGATGGCGAACGTCGCGTTACTGCGCGCGAACGCAGTTCTCGCCGCGGAAGTCGCAGCCGCCCTCACGCATGTGGCACAATAGAATCTCGAATCCATGAACGGCAGCGAAGAGCCGATCGGCATCGGCGAGCGTCTCCGCAACGCGAGAGAGGCCAGAGGATGGTCGCTGGCCGACGTCTCCGAGTTGACCCGCGTTCGCACCGTGTTCCTTCAGGCGATTGAAGACGAGCAGTTTGACCGCCTGCCGGGACGGACGTATGTGCGTGGTTTCCTGCGGACATACGCCACTGCGCTGGGGCTCGATCCCGAAGAACTCTTCGACGCCTACCACATGCGATTCGATGAGCCTGCGCAGCCGATCGTGGGGGCGCACACAGTGGAGGTGCCCATTCGTCCCGCAGCGAGGCAGTCGCGCCTGCGCCGGATCGCGCCTCTCTTTGTCGCGGTGCTGCTGCTCATCCTCATCGTGTTCGCGTTTGATTTCGCACGGCGTATGCAGGCGCTCAACAGTCCGGCGTCAGAGACGCTCACCCGGCCCAGCCCCACCGTCCGGCAGGTACCATCCCCGCCTCCTTTGGCGCAGCCGCGACCCGAGCCGGCGCGGGAACCCGCCGCTCCCGCCGAGACTCCGGAACGGAGCCCACTCACCGTCGTCGTCCGCGCATCAGCAGAGACCTGGATCCGCGTGGTTGCAGATGGCGGGAGGGTGTTTCAAGGATTGGTCGCCCCTGGGGAGACGCGATCATGGACCGCGCAGCGCACGATGACCGTGCGGATCGGAAACCCGTCGGGCGTCGCACTCGAGGTCAATGGCGAACTTGTCGAGCCGCCATCTCAGCGGAGGGTATGGGAGCGAACGTTTACGGCCCCTTAAAGAAAAATGCGGGATAGAGGGATAGGGGGATAAAGGGATAACGTCACTGCGGACAGTTTTTGAGGGTTCTCCATGATCTTGCAGGGCTGTCGCCTTATCCCCTTATCCCTCTATCCCCTTATCCCGTAGTCCAATGCGAGCCGAGATAATTAGCGTCGGCACCGAGCTTCTGCTCGGTCAAATCCTCGACACAAACGCAAGCTACCTCGCGCAGCAACTCGCCGAGCTTGGTATCGACGTACATTTCAAACAGACCGTGGGCGACAACGATGCGCGCGTGCGAGGCGCCGTGCGGCTTGCGCTCAGCCGCGCGGATGTCCTGCTAATCACCGGCGGGCTGGGCCCGACCGAAGACGACCTGACCGTGGCCTCGGTGGCGGGGGAGCTCGGGAGGCCGCTCGAGCGTCACGACGACATCGCAGAGCGTCTCCGGCAATTCTTCGCGTTGCGCGGGCGCGTGCCACCCGAGAGTGTATTCAAGCAGGCGCTCATTCCCGCGGGTGCGCATCCGATTCCCAACATGCGCGGGACTGCGCCCGGCGTCCACCTCGAGCACGACGGGCGCGAACTTTTCCTCATGCCGGGTGTGCCGTTTGAAATGTACGGGATGATGGAGGGCTACGTGGCCCCGCGCCTGCGGGAGCGCACGGGTAGTGCGGTCATCCACTCCCGGGTTATCCGCGTGACCGGGGAAGGGGAGTCCGCCGTTGAGTCGCGGATCAAGGATCTGATCGGGGGAAGTTCACCGACGATTGCGCCGTACGCCAAGCTCGGTGAGGTACATCTCCGGGTGACCGCCAAAGGTGCGCCGGACGACGTGGCGAGGCAGTTGGACACAGGCGAGCGCGCGCTGCGAGAGCGGCTGGCCGACCTCATCTACGGCATTGATGATGACACGCTCGAGGGCGTGGTCGGACGGTTGCTCGCGGATCGAAGAGCGACGCTGGCCGTCGCCGAGTCGTGCACGGGCGGCCTGATCGCGAAGCGTCTCACCGATGTGCCCGGGAGCTCCACGTATTTCCTCGAAGGCATCGTGGCCTACAGCAATGACGCGAAGCGCGATCTGCTCAATGTTCCGCCCGCTGTGATCGAGGAGCATGGCGCCGTCAGCGCCGAAGTGGCGGAATCGATGGCGCGCGGCGTCCGCCAGCGGGCCGGCAGCACCTGGGGCCTCGCGGTAACTGGTGTTGCGGGGCCGGCCGGCGGCACCGCGACAAAACCCGTGGGGCTCGTGTTTCTCGGGCTCGCCACAGCGGACCATGTCCAGCACCGTCGCCTGAACCTCGGCGAGGAAGCCGGACGCGCGGGCATCCGCTTCCTCGCGGCGCAGGCGGGTCTGAACCTCCTTCGGTTGCGCTTGTTGCGCAGTGACGCGTGAAGAGTGATTTCCACCGCATATTTGTGGCCGTACCGCTCGACGAGGGCCTTCGCAATGCCATCCTTGATCTGCAAAAACACTTGGAGGATGCCGGCGCGGTGGCTCAATGGATACGACCGGAGCAGCTGCATTTCACCCTGCGGTTTCTCGGAGAGATTTCCCTGGCACAGGTCGCGCGGGTGAAGGTCGCGTCGCGTGAAGCCGCCGCCCGCATCGACCCATTCACGGTCACCCTCAGGGGGCTGGGCGCCTTTCCCAGCCTCCACCGCCCGCAGGTTGTGTGGGCCGGCGTCGAGGAAGGGAGGGAGCCTCTGCAGGCCCTGGCGGGTCATCTGCAGGAGGCCCTCGCGCGCCAGCGATTCCCGGCCGAGCCGAAGCCCTTCCGACCTCACCTGACGCTCGCCAGGGTCAAGAGCACACGCAACTGGGGCGAGCTGGTGCGTGCCCTGGGTGCCTTCAAAGACGAGGGAATCGGTACGCAGCGGGTTGATATCCTGGTTGTATTCGAGAGCCATCTCACGCCCAAGGGACCGCGATACACACCCCTTGAGGAGGTCAGGCTCGCCCACTACGAGAAGTAGTAGTGCCGACCTAGCTCACATGAGTCATTGACAGTCGAACAAATGTTTGGTAGACTGCCCGCGACATAACGGATGGAATTTTCGGAAGCGGGGGATTGTGAATGAACGAGAAGCAGCGCGCCCTCGACCTCGCGCTTACGCAGATCGAAAAGCAGTTCGGCAAGGGCTCCATCATGAAGCTCGGGGAGGCGTCGACCCGGCTTCAGGCCGAGGTGATTTCAACCGGAGCGTTGGGGCTTGATATCGCCCTCGGTGTCGGCGGTGTGCCGCGCGGCCGCGTGATCGAGATCTTCGGCCCGGAGTCGTCCGGGAAGACGACGCTGGGCTACCACATCATGGCCGAGGCGCAGCGCGACGGGGGAATCGCGGCCTTCATCGACGCGGAGCACGCCCTCGATCCCAACTATGCGAAAGCCTGCGGCGTGGATGTCGACAGCCTGCTCATCTCCCAACCTGACTCAGGCGAGCAGGCGCTGGAGATCGCGGAGATGCTCGTACGCAGCGGCGCCGTCGACGTGATCGTCGTCGACTCCGTGGCCGCCCTGGTCCCTCGGGCCGAGCTCGAGGGCGAGATGGGCGACTCGCTGCCGGGACTGCAGGCGCGATTGATGTCGCAGGCGCTCCGCAAACTCGTGGGCGCGATCAGCCGCTCGCGTACTCTTGTCGTGTTCATCAACCAACTGCGCGAGAAGATCGGCGTCATGTGGGGCAACCCGGAGACCACGACCGGCGGCCGCGCGCTCAAGTTTTATTCATCGATGCGCATAGAGATCCGACGCACGGAGAACCTCAAATCCGGGGATGAGATCAAAGGGATGCGCGCCAGGGTCAAAGTGGTGAAGAACAAACTCGCGCCGCCATTCCGTGAGAACGAGGTCGACATTCTCTACGGGCAAGGCATCTCGAAGACCGCGAACATTCTCGATGCGGCGGTCGTCCATGGGATCGTGCAGCGGAGTGGAACGTGGTTCGCCCTCGGCGAGATGCGACTCGGACAGGGACGGGACAACGCCCGCGATTTCCTCGAGGCGAATCCGGAATTGGCGCAGGAGATCGACCGGCGCGTGCGGACGACGCTGGGATTGATCAAACCTCCGGCGGTGCCGGCGGAGGTGCGGGAAGCTGCGACGAACTCGAAGGAGCCTGCGGCAAAAGGAAAAGTCTGAGGCAGTCGAGATTGCCTATCGACTCCTCAATG
>JAHZOA010000127.1 GCA_020028455.1 Armatimonadota bacterium
CGTAGCATCAGGCGTTCGCCGAGATAGTCCCTTCAAGGACATCCCGATGAGTGCGATGCCGACTGGAATGGCAGCAATCATCGAAATCCCAAACCCGACGAGGAAGACCAAACCGAGTACGACGACCGTCACCACGATGAACACGACCTTGGCACGCTCGCTTGCGGGGTCGTCGATCTTGAAAAATTTGCGCTCGAACCATCCGCGCAACTGGGGTCCCCACGTTTCAATGAAGCGCAGATAGTTACTCTTGCTACCGACGATGCGGCGTCCCCATTCCTCGATTTTGTCGCTGCTGACCGTCGGGCCGGTGCCGGCTTTCTTGAAGACGACGTCCAACACGGCCAGCTCAAACGGCTCCAGCACCCGTTCCCCGAGTGGAGGCGCTGTCGCTCCACCATTGAGCAGAGCGGTCCCTTTGTCCGTCAGCCGGTAGACGAGGTCGGTATCCCTGAGCAAGCCTGTCCCAAGCAGGCCTTCATCCTGATGCTCCTCAATTTCCAGGTAGCCGAGTCGTGCGGCTTCCAGCAGCGTTGCCGCGAATCCTTTTGACAGCTCGCTGTTCTGCACGCGGCCCTGCGTCATGATGGCAGGGAGAACGGCGGGCGGCAGCGCACGTGGCGGCTCGCGCTCATATGGAGCGTCGTACCTCACCTGCCACTCCCTTCCGTAGCGACGATAGGTCCAGACGAAGCCAACAATGAGCCCGGCGAGGAGCAGACCGGCGAGGACGAACCCGTAGGTGAGGAAGCGCTGGAGCCTTAGTTCCCCGCCGAGCTGTGTCTGTTCGTCTTTCAACAAACTTTCGTATGTCTGGCCGCTCCGGAGCGGCGCCCGGGAGAAAATGGCCGGATCCAGAAACGCGCGGACCTCGACGAAACTCGTTTCAGGGATGTTTTCCTGCTCAACCGTGGCGCGGCTCCCGTCGTCCGCAATCGTGAGCGTTCCCGGGCGCGCGCGGCTATGTACGAATATTTTGAATGTCGAGAGGCTTGGTTGCGGTGGGATCAGGGTGACGTGGACCTGATCGATCGGCGCGTGATCGCCTTCCACTGCCTGCCAGTAAAACTGGGCCACGTCTTGATACCGTTGGACTGCGCTGGTAATACGGTAGCGGATGAGGAACCGCTTCGTCTCATTCTCCGCGGTGTAGAACCACCGCAGCGTGACGTCGTTTCCGGACCTCTCGACTTGAAAGCGGAGAGGCTGGTTTGTGGCCGCATCCGATACGCCCGCGTACTCGAGCCCGTAGGACCCATACTGACCCTGTGTGCTCCGCGTGATCGTAGCAAAGCTAAAAGATCCGTCGAATCGGAACGTGCGGATTTCCTGCACGTCCGCGTCGCCGTTAGGCAGCAAGCGAAAGGTCTGCTCAATCAGGGGGTGGTCGTAGGACTTGGCCCAGGCCGGGCCGCATACGAGGAGCAGGCCCAGAAGGATCGTAGCCATCAAGAGGCGTCGCATTGTCAGTTTCTCACCTTATCATGCCACGTGTTTGTTACACAGAGGAGTGCTCTGCGGTGCAGGGACACCTCTTAGCCGTGGCGTAATTAGGGCGGCAATAGCAGGGCTTCCGTGCATGCTGTTTGCGATCGCAAGGGCCGCCCGGCCACATTGTGAGCCGTCCAACGTGAAAGGGGAGTGACGCATGAAGGTGAGGAAGACGACTGGCCCGCCCACCAGAGGACGCACCCGTCGAGAGTTCCTCAAGACCGCGGTCGCCGCCGGAATTGGCGCCGCCGCGGCGACCAAGTTCAAGACGATCAACATCGTCACCGCCCAGGCGCCTATCGCCTGGAAGGTGCAGTCCGGTTTTGCGACGCGAGACGAATTGAACGTGTCGTTCGTGGACTGGGCGAAGAAAGTCGACGAAATGACAGGCGGACGCCTCAAGATCGACGTGCTGCCGTCCGGCGCCGTGGTGGGGACGTTCGACATCATTGACGGCGTGAACCGTGGAGTGCTCGACGGCGGGTACGCCGTGGCCGCGTACTGGTACTCACGCAACCCAGTCTTCAGCCTGTTCGGGACCGGGCCGTCTTTCGGCATGGATGCGATAGACCTGATGTCCTGGTTCTACTACGGCGGCGGCTTTGACATGTATCAGGAGTTCCTACAGCAGGAAATGCGCATGAACGTCGTCAGCTTCCTGGTAGGCCCGATGCCGACGCAGCCGCTGGGGTGGTTCAGGACCCGCATCCAGACTCCGGATCAGTTGAAGCGCATGAAATATCGGACGGTCGGCCTCTCCGCCGACCTGTTTGGACTGCTCGGTGCGTCTGTCGTGACGCTGCCGGGCGGTGAGGTCGTGCCGGCACTGGAGCGCGGGGTCATCGACGGCGGCGAGTTCAACAACCCGACCTCCGACCGGGCGTTTGGCTTTCCGGACGTGCGCAAGATCTACATGCTGCAAAGTTTCCATCAGCCTGTTGAGACCATGGAGTTCATCGTCCAAAAAACCAAATGGGACCCGCTCTCCCCAGAGCTGAAGGCGATCGTGCGGGGAGCCCTCCTGGCCGAGTCGGCCGACTTCCAACACAAGATGATCGACCGCAACAGCCGCGATCTCCTGGAGATCGAAAAGCGGGGCGTGCGCGTCTTCACCACCCCAAAGGTGGTCTTGGAGGCGCAACTGAAAGCCTGGGACACGCTGATCCAGCGCAACTCGAGGCAGAACGCTACCTTCGCGAAGATCGTCGCAAGCCAAAGGGCGTGGGCGCAGCGGATCGTGTCTTGGAAGCAGCGGATATATGTGGACAACCGGCTGGCATTTGATCACTTCTTCAGGAAAAAGTAGTGGATGGAAGTGAGGCCGTTGGATCTCGGCCTTCAGGGCGCTCCGCGTTCCCCAGGCGGGGCGCCCTGACCTTTTGTAGTTCCCACCATCAAAGGTCCTAAAACTGAGAAGGAGGGGCTCTCCCCCTGCCACGCATCATTCGCGGGATCACTGCGATCAGCGAGTTCGTGGGCAAAGCGGCCGCCTGGATCATCCTGCCACTATCATTTTCCATTGGCTACGAGGTGTTTTCGCGGTATTTCTTCAACGCGCCGACGACGTGGGCGGTCGACACCAGCCTGATCATGTATGGTGCGTACTTCATGCTCGCGTCCGCGTACACGTTGTCGCGGAACGCGCACGTGCGCGGCGACATCTTCTACCGAAATTTTCCTGTACGGACGCAGGCGACCATTGATCTTCTGCTCTATCTCCTGGTCTTCTTCCCCGCGATGATCGCGCTGACGTGGGTGGGGTTCGATTTCTTCTGGGATTCGTTTCTCATCCGGGAGACCTCGGCGTTCAGCCCGTACCGTCGACCCATCTACCCCCTCAAGGCCGCTATTCCCGTGGCGGCGTTCCTGCTGTTCCTCCAGGGGATCGCACAGGTCCTTCGTTGCGTCATCGCACTCCGCACCGGCCAGTGGCCTGAGGAAGAAGACCAAAGGCCGGAGGAGGCGGAGACGGTCGCATGAACCCGGAGACCCTTGGCATCGTTCAGCTCGCCCTCCTGACGGCCGCGATCTTCATTGGCTTTCCGACCGCCTTCACGCTTCTCGCCCTCGGGTTTGTCTTTGGATACCTGGGATTCGGGCGGCTGGTCTTCGACCTCATGGCCGTGCGCACGTTCCAGGTCATGACGAACGACGTCCTCATCCCCATTGTTCTCTTCATCTTCATGGGCTTCGTCATGGAACGGTCGGGGATCATGGATCGCCTCTTCCGCTCAATCCTCATCGCCGCCGGCCCGCTGCGCGGTTCTCTCGCGCTGGCCACCGTCATCACCTGCACCATTTTCGCGATGGCCACGGGGATCGTCGGAGCCTCGGTGACAATCATGGGACTCCTGGCGCTGCCGCCGATGATGCGCCTCAGGTACGACAAGCGGCTCGCGACGGGATCGATCGCAGCAGGTGGCACCCTGGGGATCCTCATCCCTCCGAGCGTGTTGCTGATCCTCTATGCCGCCAACGCAGGGGAGTCGATTGTCCGCCTCTACCTGGGGGCGTTTGTGCCGGGGTTCATGCTCTCCGGCCTTTACATCGTGTACATCTTGATCACGGCGCTGCTGCGGCCCAGCGCCGCCCCCCCGCTTCCGGCCGAGGAGCGGAACTTCCCGATTGGGCAGAAACTGGGGATGCTGGTCACCGGATTGGTCCCAATTTCCCTACTGATCTTCTCGGTGCTCGGGTCGATCGCGTTTGGCATCGCCGCCCCAACCGAGGCATCGGCGATGGGGGCGATTGGTGCCCTCGTGCTCAGCGCCGTCTATCGGAAATTGAACTGGAACGTGCTCAAAACGGCAGTATTCCAGGCGGCACGCACGTCAAGCATGGTGCTCACGCTGCTGGTCGGCTCCAGCATCTTTTCTTCCGTCTTCGCGCGCCTCGGCGGATCCAAGGTGATCGAGACGTTCATCCTCGGCCTCGGGCTCTCGACGGGGCAGTTCATCTGGCTGATGATGCTTGTGATCTTCTTGCTAGGCTGGCCGCTGGAGTGGACGGAGATCATCATCATCTTCATGCCGTTATTCTGGCCGATCGCGACGAGATTTCAGATCGATCCGATCTGGCTAGGGATTCTGGTTGCGGTCAACCTGCAGACGGCTTTCCTGAGTCCACCGGTAGCGATGGCGGCGTTTTACATCAAAGGGGTGGCGCCGAAGAGCGTACTGCTGTCGGATATCTGGTTGGGGATGCTTCCGTTCATGGGCCTGCAGATGCTGGCCCTGGTCCTGGTGTATTTCTTCCCTCAGCTGGTCCTCTGGCTGCCGAACCTCGTCTTCGGACGCTGAACTACATTCCGATAGAGATCGATTTCACTTCCGTGTACTCTTCTATGCCTTGGTGTCCGCCCTCGCGCCCCATGCCGCTTTCTTTGAACCCACCGAAAGGAATCTCGTGCGTGTATCCGGTTGGATCGTTCACACCGACCATGCCGTACTCCAGCGCTTCGGCGACACGGATCGCACGACGGACGTCCTGCGTGTAGAAGTATGCGGCCAGCCCCAGCGTGGCGGCATTCGCCCGCTGGATGACTTCGGTTTCATCATTGAACGTCATCACCGGCGCGACGGGTCCGAAGATCTCTTCCTTTACCACGTCCATCTCCTCAGTGGTTTTGGTCAGCACCGTCGGCGCGTAAAATAGACCCTTCGCCAAGCTTCAGCGCTTTCACCTTCTCAATGAACATGGGAACAAAACGGTCCGCGACGCTCTCCTGGACGTAAATACGATTGGCGCAGATGCACGATTGACCGGCAACACGTAGGAACTTGATCCCAACGGCGCCGTCCGCTGCCGCGGTGAGATCGGCGTCCTCGAAGACAATAAACGGCGCATTCCCGCCCAGTTCGAAGGAGACGCGCTTGAGCTGCTGGCTCGCTCCTGCCATGAGACGTTTGCCGATTTCTGTAGAACCCGTGAACGCGATCTTCCGGACCGCCGGATGGTCCAGCATCGCCTGGCCGATCACGCTGGCACGCTTCCCGGTCACGACATTGAAAACGCCGGCGGGCAATCCTGCCTCTTCGCAAATGCGCCCGAGCGCGAGGGCCGTGAGCGGTGTCGCGCTGGCCGGCTTGAGCACGACCGTGCAGCCGGCCGCGAGCGCCGGCGCAATCTTTCGCGTGACCATCGTGGCCGGGAAGTTCCACGGCGTGATCGCTCCGACGACCCCGATCGGCTGCCTGAGAACCCATAACCGCTTACCCGTCACTGGAGGTGGAACGATCTCCCCGTACACGCGACGGGCTTCCTCCGCGAACCAGCTGAAATAGCCCGTCGCGAAGCCGACCTCGCGCTTTGCCTCTTCAAACGGCTTGCCGTTTTCTTGTGTGACCAGACGGGCCAGATCGTCACGGCGCTCCGTCATCAGCTCGAAGATGCGCCGGAGAATCTTGCCGCGTTCCAAACCCGGTAACGCGGCCCACGTGAGGAACGCCTTGGCCGCTGCGTCAATCGCCTTCCAGACGTCATCCCGGCTCGCATCCGGAACGTCTCCGACAGTCTCTCCAGTTGCGGGATTCATCACCGAGACGGTCTCGCCGCCCCCTGCGCCGATCCAATTGCCGCCGACATACATGCGA
>JAHZOA010000128.1 GCA_020028455.1 Armatimonadota bacterium
TCATCTTCGGCCTCGGCCCCATCGGCGTCGGCATCACAGAAGTCGCCCTCGAGCGCGGGCACAGCATCGTGGGTGCGGTCGACATCGACCCGAAAAAGGCGGGGCGTTCCCTCTCCGACCTGGTCCCGGGCGCCGGCCCTGTGCCGGTCCACCGTACGGTGGACACCCTGTTGAACCAGGGCGCCGACATCGTACTGCACTCCACGCAGTCTCGGATCGAGCAGGTCATGCCGCAACTCGTGCCCCTCTTGGACGCCGGCCTCAACATCATCTCGACGTGCGAGGAGCTCGCCTACCCCTGGCATCACCATCCCAAAGAAGCCGCGCTGCTGGACCAGCTCGCGAAGGAACGCAGCGCACGCATCATCGGCCTCGGCATCAACCCAGGGTTTGTGATGGATGCGCTCCCGGTGATGCTGACGGCCCCCTGCCGCCGCGTGGACGGCATCATCGTCGAGCGCATCGTCGACGTGGGCCTGCGGCGGGAGCCGCTACGGCGAAAGGTCGGCGTCGGGATGACCGTGGACGCATTCCGGCAGGGTGTGGCCGATGGGTCAATCGGCCACGTGGGTCTTCTGCAATCTGCCTCGATGATCGCCGCCGCGATGGGCTGGACGCTGGATACCATCGAGGAATCGATCGAGCCTGAGGTGGACGGGAACCGCACCGTCCTTGGCCTACACCAAGTGTGCCGGGGACGGCGACAAGGCGAGACGGTGATCACCCTCGACCTTACCATGGCCACGGGCGTGGATCGCCCCCACGATATCGTCCGGATCGAGGGCGTCCCGCCGCTTGACGCGGAGATCCCTGGGGGGATCCAGGGCGACGTCGCCACGTGGTCGCTCATCGTCAACGCGATCCCCCGCGTACTGTCCTCTCACCCGGGACTCCTCGTGGCCACCCAGATCGCTCTCTCCAGTTAGCAAGTTCCATCAAAGTTCTCTGAAAATTGACATTTTGGATTCTGCTGTGCGTGGTCGAAGGACCCGAACGCATCGCCGAAGAATCCGTTTGTATTCCCATGGGGGAGGAAGGAGTGGAATCGCACGTCTTCGCACAGGAGAGCCATTACTTTTCGAGGGGGGTAGATTGATGCTCCGCAAGCAAAGGGTTTTAACTCTTGTCGCGGTCGCCGCACTGATCGCCGGCTCCATCCTGCCCGCGGGAGCGGGCGGCAAAGCGACCGACGCACCGGCGGCAGCGCAGCCGGAGACCGATTATGCGGTGGTCAGACTCGCGGACCCATCAGTGGCATCGTACACCGGCACGATCCCGGGTCTCGCGCGAACGAAGCCTCTTCCCGGTCGCAAGCTGGACTTGAATTCGAATGCCGCAAAGGCTTATGGACGCCACTTGAATGACCGACGCCAGAACTACAAGGGCTGGCTGCAGAGTAACGCTCCGCAGGCCCAGGTTGTGCGGGAGTTCGCGGTAGTCTCAAATGGTGTCGTGATCAAGCTCAACGGGGAGCGGCTGGACCACGTTGCCACCGGACCTGGGGTGAGCCGTGTGTACCGGAGCTTCCTGGTCCGACCGGCCATGACGGTCAGCCTCGGCCTCATCAAGGCGGACGCCGTCTGGTCCTCCGCGGGCGGCCGATTCAACGCGGGGAGCGGCATCAAGATCGGCATCATCGACACCGGGATCCGCGATGACCACCCGGCCTTCGACTGCAAGGGGCCTATCACGCATGACGTCTTCGCGAGCGGCGAAGCCGCGCCGCCGGGCAACCGCCCGGTCATCGTTTTCAACCACGGCACACACGTTGCCGGGACGGTAGCGGGCTGCGTCCTCAACCTGGATGGGCCAGAGGACGGTCCGACATCGGGCACCTGGAGTGGCGTCGCGCCCGGTGCAACCCTCCATGACTACAACGTGTTCCCTGGCTTCGGCGCCGGTTTTCGCGCCTTCGGCGGCTCGGCGTTCAGTCACGATATCTGCGCGGCGCTCGAGAAGGCCGTCGCCGACGAGATGGACGTCGTAAACATGAGCCTGGGCGGGGGCGTACAGGGACCCCACGACCTGCTTGCAGAGTGCACGAACGCCACCGCGGACGCGGGTGTCGTCCCAGCGGTCGCCGCGGGCAACTCGGGCCCGGGGGATTCTACAGTCGAGTCGCCGGGCAGCGCTGCAGGTGCCCTGACTGCGGGGGCGAGCACAAACCCGCACTTCGTCGGCATTCCCGCCTCGGTCGTGGGCAAGGGAACGTTCGGGGCGGCGCTGGGCGATTTCGCAAACTTCGTCCCGGCGATCACTGCTGAGTACAGTGTGACGACTCCGGCTAACGGCTGCACCGCGATCTCGACAGCCCTGACCGGCAAGATCGCGCTCATCGACCGCGGCGTCTGCACGTTCACGACGAAGATCCGCAACGCACAGAATGCGGGCGCGGTGGGCGTCCTGATTGTGAACAACGTCGCGGGCGATCCGGTCGGCATGGCCCATGACGGCACAGATCCTAAGCCGACAGTCCCGGCCGCGATGCTCGGCAAGAACGACGGCAACGGGATCAAGCCCTCGGGGACAGCCAGCGTCAACGGCACAGCGCCGGCGGAGTTCATCACATCGAACGCCGACATCATCGCGGGCTTCTCCAGCCGCGGTCCGACGCCGTTCACGTACCTGATCAAGCCGGACGTGACGGCGCCCGGTGTGAATGTGTACTCATCGGTATTCAACGAGGAGGAGCCGACCGAACTCGGGTTCGCATACTTCCAGGGCACGAGCATGGCGACGCCGCACGTAGCAGGGGCGGCCGCATTGCTCCTCGATCTGCATCCGGGATGGTCGCCAGCGGACGTGAAGTCGGCGCTGGCGAACACGGCCAAGCGACCGGTGACGGACCACGTCAACGGGACGGCCGCGACGGGTGTGTTGACCCGCGGTGGCGGGCGCATCGACCTCGACGCGGCGGACGCAACGCCGGTGACGAGCGATCCAGCCAGCGCCAGCTTCGGCTTCTGGGGCGGGAACAAAGACGTAAGTGCTTCGCTCAACCTCACCCTCCGCGATAAGGAAGGGGCGGCGCAGATCTGCGGCGTTGCTATCACCGGAAATCCTCCGGGTAACACGATCGTTACCGCCGCCTCAAGCTCCCTCTCGATAGCCGCGAACGGGATGGCGACGCTCAAGCTCACGCTTGCCGCGGGCAAGTCCAGTCAGACCGGAAGCGGCGATAGATCGGGCGATGTCGTGCTGACATGTGGCTCGATGACGCTGCTGGTCCCCTGGTGGGTCCGGATCGACAGGGAGGCCAAACCCTAGTTAAGGTATCTGGTTCCACTCGAAATCGAAGCGCGAGGATCCACAGATGAGGCCGGCATGGAAATGCCGGCCTCAATAATTCCACGCATAGCCATCACCAATTGTAACGAAATCATGGTGCAGCCCCGCTACTCGGGGGAATCGCCTCGCCCCATCTGAAGGACTGAACCCACCCTCAGAGAAACGCAGGCGCTGATCCCCCTTGGCTATCGTCATGAGTCGAATGAAGGAGGTCTTGATGCCATGAGGCACTTCAAGCCATTTGGCGTTGCGGGACTCGCCATCACGATGAGCCTCTTCCTCGTCCTGGTTGCGATCGCAGCATCCTTATCCCGCTCCAACATCCGCGTGAGTACGACAGATTTCTTCCCGGCAGATCCTTACGCGAGCGTCGTCGGACCGCCGGCGGACGTGTTCCAGCAGAATGAACCTCACATCGTACGCCATCCAACGAACGCCAACATTCTCGCCGTAGGGATGAACGACGTGCGGACGCTGAGTCAAAGTGACGACGCCTGGCAGGGTCTGGCGTTTTCGACCAACGGGGGCACGAAGTGGTCCGAATCGCTCGTGCCGGGTTGGCCGGGCGATCCCGAGTGTCCCGCTATCTCGCCTGTCTGTGGTAACGCTGCGGGGAGCGATCCGGTCCTCGGATTTGATCACGACAACCACCTCTACTTCTCCTTCATCGCTTTCCATAGGACCCCACCTGGTCGCCCCGATTTTGACCCGGCAGACGCGAACGCCATCGCTGTAGCAAGGTACACAGTTGGTGGCGGAAATAAGCTGACCTATGATTTTACGGCTATTGTGGAGCGGGGCACGGTAGGTCTCGGGAGGCAGGAAGACAAACAGTGGCTGGCAGTTGACAATACCGGATCTGCGTTTGACGGTAACGTTTACACGTGCTGGTCGCGGTTCTCTGGCTCGTTTGATCACCTTGCCTTCTCGCGCTCAACGGATGGAGGAGTCACCTGGTCCAAAGCGCTGATCCTGGACAACGGCACTGCCGTCCAGGGGTGTAACCTCGTCGTCGCGCCGAACCAGGCCGGCACGGCCGCGAATGAAGCAGGAACCGTGTATCTCTTCTACCGGAAATTCCGCACTTCCGCCTTCCCCACGCCGACCAACAGAGACGCGATTTTTGTCTTGAAGTCCACGGACGGGGGTGTCTCATTCGGCCCGCCCATTCACATCGCCGATTTCGTTGACTACAGACAGATCTCCAGCCGGACCCCGCCGGTGTTCCGGACATTCACGATCCCGGGGGCTGCAGCGGACGAGAATGGGGTGTACGTAACATGGGTGACCAAGAATCCCGGCACTGGCGGCGACCTCAAGGTGGCGTTTTCCACCAACGCGGGTTCCACTTGGACGCAGCTGGTTAACCCACCGCACCAGGACTCTGCCCCGGATCTCGGCCACCAGCTGATGCCAGCGATGGCTGCCGGCGGCGGGAAACTGAGCGTCGTCTGGTACGACTCTCGCAGCGAACCCGCCTTCACGGCAAACGGACCGGTCACGGGCAGCGACAACGACGCAGGACCAGGGTGCGACGGGAATCCCGATCCCGCTTCATCCGCCAGTCCTGAGCCGGATGACGGGGTCCCCGGGTGTGGGATGGACGTGTATTACAACCAGATCCCGACGGCTTTTCTTACCGCGGGCCAGCCGTGGGACGCGGAGGTGCGACTGACCGCCGGCAGCTGGAATCCGAACCTCTGGGGGTCGATCAAGGCCATCAGCCCCTTCATCGGCGACTACATCGCGCTGGCCGCCGACGGCACCTCGGCGTATGCAGTTTGGGCGGACAACCGTGACATCAACGCCGCCGTCCAGCGCTGCGATGCGGGTGAGGATCCCAGAAGGTCACGAAGTAGCACGTTCTTCGCAGGAGAGGACAGCGAGCCCGGTCGACGCGGCCGGGCTCGCACTTTTGGGCGGCTCGGGAAGGGCGAGCGCAGCGGCCAGCACGTAGACACTCGTCGCACCTGCATCCAGCAATTGTCGCGCACACTCCGAGGCTGTGAATCCGGTGGAGATGACATCATCAACCAGCATAACCGGCTCACCCGGCAGTGCCGCCGATGCTTCGAACGCCTCTCTCACGTTCTCCCAACGCTGTTTGAGCGGCAGCGCGCTCTGAGCTTTCGTCGGGGTTTTTCGTCGGACCACCGTAGCAAGAACGGGCAGTCTCAGGAATCGCCCTACCTCCCGTGCGAGCAATTCGGCCTGATTGAATCCCCGTTCTCTCCTCCGGTGTGGATGCAAAGGAACCGGGACGATGAGTCGCGCCGGGGCGAGAACGGGATCGGCAGCAGCGCACAGACCCATCATGCGCCCCAACGGCGCTGCCAGGATGCGACAACGGCCAAACTTCAGTGCATGGATGGCCTCGCGGAGCGACCCCTCATAGATGGCAGCGGCTCGAGCGCACGAAAACTGACGGCCGCACTTCTGGCAGATGGGCGGAATGATCAGGCGAAAGTTCGCCCGGCAGCGTCGACAGAGCGGGAACTCCCCCGGGTCCCGGCAAACCTGGCAGACCGGTGGGAAGAGAAGGTCGGCGACGGCACGCAGCAGCGCCACAGACGAACGCTACTATGCAGCGCGGCGTCAGCGCAATAGCCGCAGGGACCAACGATCTAACGCGGAGAGGGGTCTGACCCATGTGGGTCAGACCCCTCTGACCAGGACGCGGTCATTC
>JAHZOA010000039.1 GCA_020028455.1 Armatimonadota bacterium
TTTCCGGACGCGGCGAGGGCCACGGTGCCGGTCTGATCGCGGTTCACCGCATAACTGATCGCCTGCCGGACCTCCTTGCGGTTCAGGGGCGAGATGCGGTGGTTAAAAAAGAGCGCCGGACCGCTGTAGACGGGGGCCCGGAGCACGCGGATGCCGAGTTCCTGAAACTGTCTGTCGGTCGCCGGCGGGAATGCGTGCGTGGCATAGTCAATCTGCTTGGCGAGAGCGATCGGAGTGATCTGCGGCGTCTCGCCATTGAACAGCACGACGCGATCGAATTGCACCTGATTCGCCGCAAATGACGTCGGGTTCTTGACCAGGGTAAGTTGCGCCTCGGTAATCGAGGACGCATCGATCCGGAACGGGCCCGTGGCCACGCTCTCCCGGGGCCGGAAGCGGCGGACATCGTCTGTCAGCGTTCGGACCGGTTCATCGGTAAGGGCCATGCGCTGCTCGGCGAAAGGCTTCGCCCGATCCGCCAGCGCCGCATACACTGAGCGCGGCCTGATGTTCACGCGCATGATCGTGCGCAGAGCGATCGACGCGGGGGTCGTGAAGCGAAAGACGATCGTCTGGTCATTGGGCGTTTCGATACCGCTGATGCTGCGCCATGCGAGAAAGCCGAAGAGGTAGCCGATGTAGAATGTTGAGGCCACATCGGCAGATGTGAACGCGCTTCCGTCAGACCATCGCACGCCGGGTCGCAGGGACACCGTGAACGCTCGCCCGCCGGCTTCCACTTTCCACTGCGTCGCGAGAACGGGTATGTACTCGTTCTTCTGCCACAGGTAGAAGGCTAGGGGCATCTCCACAAGATCGTTGTATGGGTTAACAAACGGTATGAGATATCCGGGAATGAAACTGTTGTAGTGCCCCGCGGGCGGCGTCTGGTATGGCCAGGCGCCCTGGAACACCCCGCCCGCCGGCGCTCCCGACGCGTCGTACGGGAGGATCGATAAACCGACCAACACCATTGCGGCGATGATGGTTACGACTTTACGCATGGGCCGCACACCTCCAAAATGGACTTAACCCGGCACCAAGCAAAATTCCCCCGGCCTCGACCTCGCTCGGCCTCTGTGCGCCGCCGGCGCGCTTCGCGCGCAACCTGTGCGGTCGCCACCTGATTACTTCCAGTAATTCCGCCCTACTCAAGCGTTCTCCGTCTTCATGTACGGCGCATGCGCACCACAACGACGGCAAAGAACAGAAGAGCAGCGAGCAACATCCAAAAACTGATCGCCTGTTCCGCACTACCTCGCGGCTCAACGAGCGCCAGCACACCCGACGTGAGCGCGACGAACATGCCAATTCTCAATCCGGCACGGACGAGCTGCGGATGCATCAGGTCGTTGCCGCCAGGTCCGGTAATGCTCCTTCTCGCACCGCAACATGGCAGGCAACCTCCTGGGCCCGGACGTGAGTGAGCTCCGGCCGGATCACGTCACATAGCCCGGATTCCGCCCAGGGACACCGTGGATGAAACGCACAACCCGATGGAAGATGCAGCAAACTCGGAGGATCCTGGCTGCGGAGGCGCAGCCGAGGTTTGGTGCGGGTAATGTGGGGATCGGCTTCGGGCACCGCCGCGAGCAGCGCGCGCGTATAGGGGTGGTGAGGATCCTCGATTACCGTTCGCGTAGGACCGACGTCTACGACCCGTCCCAGATACATTACCGCAATCCGGCCATCCCATCCGAAGTGTCGCGCGAGCGCCAGGTCATGCGTAATAAAGAGAAACGCCACGCCCGTCTCCTGCCGCAGCTTCAAAAGCAGGTTGAGCAGGCTGATCCGCAGTGACACGTCGATCATGGACACGGCTTCGTCGGCGACAAGGAATTTCGGCTGTACCGACAACGCACGTGCGACGGCCACACGCTGGCGCTGCCCGCCGCTCAGCTGATGAGGATACTTATCCACGAATGCGGAAGCGGGAGTCAGTTCGACACGTTCCAGAAGCTCACCGATGCCTGCATTCCGCGACCGGCCGTCCGCGAGGCCATACAGTTGGAGCGGCGCGGCCAACGTATCGCCGACCGTCCTGACCGGATTCAAGCACGCGTAAGGGTCCTGATGGATGATCTGAACGGCCCGGCGATACCGTGCACGCGCGGCTCCGTCTAGGGTTCGGATGTCGCGTCCCTCGAAAAGGACGCGACCGCTGCTCGGCGTCACCAGGCCCGCGATCATCTTCCCGGTCGTGGTCTTCCCGCTGCCGCTCTCGCCCACGAGGCTCATCACCTGGCCCTCTCCAATCTCCAGGGACACGTCGTCGACCGCGCGGATCGCTTCCCCGCGGCTTCGAAAGATGCGGCTCACACGCTCGAGGATAATCATCGACGGACTTCATCCCAGAAAAAGCATGCGGACCGATGCCCGTTTGATACGTGCAGCAGATCAGGTTCAGCCTCTGTGCAGACGGGCCGAACGTACGGGCAACGAGGGTGGAACTTGCATCCCGCGGGAAGCCGCTGAAGGTTTGGAGGCGAGCCGGGTATCGAGTGCAAGGTGCGGTGATCGCCATGGACGGTGGGGACCGCCTGCAGCAGCCCGACGGTGTAAGGATGCCGAGGCTCATAGAAGAGCTCGTCGGTCGTGCCAATCTCCACGATCCTGCCCGCGTACATCGTCGCCACTCGATCAGCCAGTTCCGCCGCGAGCGAGAGATCGTGGGAGATGAACATCATCGAAAATCCAAATTCACGGCGCAGCGAGCGGAGCAAGTCGATGATCGTGCGCTGGGTAAGGATGTCGAGCGCTGTCGTCGGCTCGTCGAGCACGACGACACGCGGCCGGAGCAGTAACGCCAGCGCCAGCATCACCCGCTGCCGCATGCCACCGCTGAGCTCGTGGGGGAACGCGCTCAGTACGCGCTCCGGTTCGAGCTGCACGTGACTGAGCAGTTCCCGCGTCCTCGTGCGCACCCTTGCCGGGTCGGTCTCACCGTGTGCGCGCGCCGTGTCCAAAAACTGGTCCCAGATGCGCAGCACAGGGTTCAACGAGCTCAGCGCGCTCTGAAACACCATCGCCACTTCTTCGCCCCGGTACCGGCGCAGACGCTCCGCACCCAGGGAGAGGACATCTGCGGTACGGCCATCGTGATGGTAGAGAATCTGCCCTTGCGGGATGTGAGCCGCAGGCGGAAGCATGCGTAGCACGGCCAGCGCCAGGGTCGTCTTCCCGGACCCACTTTCGCCGATGAGCCCGAGCGTCTCATCACGATAGAGATCGAGGCTCACCTCCCGCAATGCCTGCGAGGTGCCCCCGCGACCGCGATAGGCAATGGAAAGATCTCGGATCGAGAGCAGACTGTCCATCATCCTTCTTGAAGTCGCGGGTTGAAGATCTCGTCAAAGATTCGCGCCATTGATACGAGCGAGAGCTTCAGCACCGCGATCGCCATGATCGGCGCCAGGATGGAGTACACGCTCGATTTGTGAAAGATCGCCCCGCGCGTCCAGCCGTACTGGATCATCACGCCCCAGTTCTGTCCGGACAGCGGCACGAGCCCTAGGAACACCAGGCCGACCTGCGCGTAAATCGCCTGCGTCATCGCCAGGACAAAACTGATCGCGACATAACTCCGCATGTTCGGCAGGATCTCGCGGGCGATGATGTGGCCGCGCCCGAGTCCAAGCGCCGTCGCCGCCTCGACAAAATCGCGCTCCTTGAGTGATAGAACCTGAGCGCGCACGGCGCGGGTCAGCGCGGGCCAGCTCAACACACCGAGGATGATCGCCAGTAACGTCTGGGAGCGAAATTGAAGGACACCCGCAAGGACCGCCAGGAGCGGGAAGTGCGGCACCGTGAGCACGACGTCGGTAAAGGTCATCACCGCATTGTCCACGGACCCGCCCGCAACCGCGGAGATGGACCCCAGCGTGAGCGCGATCACGGTGGAGATACCGGCGGCCAGGGTTGCCACCCACAACAGGTCTTTGCCTCCGTGCACGATTTGACTGAACACGTCTCGCCCCTGATTGTCCGTACCGAACGGATGGGCGAGAGAGGGCGGCTGATAGATCTGATCGAGCCGCGTGGTCGTATCCAGAGGGACCACAAGTGGACCGACGACCACCAGCACGACAATCGCCAGGAAACCGGCCAGTCCAAGCGCGCCACCCGGATTGCGCTTCAGCGTGGCCCAGTTCATACTGGTTCGGCGGTGAGGTCCACTCGAGGATCCAACCGCCCGTAGAGGAGATCCGCCAGCAGGTTCGCGAGCACGACCGACACCGTGATTACGAGGAACACACCCTGCATGACGGGATAGTCCCTGCGCACGATGCTCTCGTAGAGGACGAGACCGATCCCCTGGTAGTTGAAGATGTACTCGATCAATGCCGAGCCCCCGACCACAAACCCAATGGCGATCGTCAGTTGGGTGAACAGTGGGAGCAAAGCGTTCCGGCCCACATACGCGATGGCAATTCTGCGGTCCGGCAGACCGCGGGCCCGCGCGAACCCGACGTAGTCCTCGCCCAGCGTTCCGAGGGTGTTGCTCTTCATTGAAAGCATCCACGCCCCCGCAGTGGCCAGCACATAGGTCGTAATGGGGAGCGCCGCATGGGACAGCGCATCGAGCAGAAACGTGAGGGTCAGGCCCGGACGGACACCGGGTGAGAGCGAGCCTCGAATGGCGGCGACGTTGATCAGGTTCGTCTGTACGCCGAGCACCACCAGCAACAGAATGCCGATGAGATAGTTGGGCACTGCCGTCGTCACGGTCGCGATGATAGTCAGGACGTGATCGATCCAGCTCTCCCGCCGGTATGCCATCAGCATCCCCAGGCCGACTCCCAACGTAAAACTGATCATCAGAGCCAGTCCGACGCTGAAGAGCGTCCAGGGGAGGAACTTCTTGATCAAGGACGAGACCGGGGTGCCGGGCGAGAGGATGGATTGCCCGAGATTGCCGCGGGCCAGATTTCCCAGATACTGCGCGTACTGCACGCTAAGCGGCGCATCGACGTCCAGCGCAAAGAACCCGCGCGCCTGCTCGAGGGCCTGCTCATAAGTGTGGCCATACGTGGTCACCTGCTCCTGGACATAAAGGTCGATGGGGTTGCCCGGCATCAGCCGGATGAGGAAGAAGGTGAAGCTGACCACAAGGAAGATGGTGAGGACGGCGCGGGCGATGCGCTGCGCGAGATATTTGCGCATACTCTCCTACTTATACTACGCTGCCGACCACGTCTGCCGGAGTCTCGGATCGAGGATTTCTTGCAACGCGTCGCCGACGAGATTGAAACCAAGTACGGCGAGCACGATCGCCAATCCGGGGAATACCGCCGGCCAGGGGCTGAGCTCCAGGTAGTTGCGCCCTTCGCTCACCATCAACCCCAGCGACGGATAGGGCGGCTGCGTCCCCAAGCCGAGAAAGCTCAGCGCGGATTCGAAGAGGATCGCGGTGGCGAGGTTGATCGTTGCCTGGACGAAGATCGGCGTACTGACGTTGGGTAGAATATGCCGCCGGATGATCCGGAATGACCGCAGCCCGATTGCCTTCGCCGCTTCCACATATGCGTGCTCGCGCACGACCAGGGTGGGTCCGCGCGCAGTGCGGGCAAAGATCGGCACATAGACGATGCCGATCGCAAGCACCGTGGTAAACAGACCAGCTCCCAGTATGACCACGACCGTGATGGCCAGCAGCAGCACCGGGAAAGCGAAGAGAATGTCCATCGTCCGCATCACCGCGCTGTCAACCGCGCCCCCGGTATAGCCTGCGACGACCCCAAATACGCTCCCGATCACCAGCGCAAATGCAACCGACAGCACGGCAACCAACAGCGACGTGCGATACCCGTACAAGATCCGGCTGAACAGATCGCGTCCGAAGAAATCCGTGCCAAGCAGATAGGTTGTGCCCGGCGGGGCGAACCGGTCGATGGCGTGCATCTCAGTGGCCGGATATGTGGCGAGGAGGGGAGCGAGAACTGCCACCCCTGCAACGAGGAGAAGGACGATCATACCCACGACCGCCTTCGGAGAGCGAAGGGCGATACGAGTCAGGCTGCGCGGCCGGATCACCGCCAGCTCGGGCGCTCGCTTTGGGTCAGGCGTATCGGATTCTTGGATCGAGGAAGACATAAATGAGATCAACAAGCAGGTTCACCAGCACGAAGAGCGCGGTCACGATCAACACCACGGCCTGCAGCACCGGGTAGTCACGCTGGACGATAGCCTGCAACCCCATCCGGCCTACCCCGGGGATCGCGAAGACCTGCTCAACCACGATGGATCCGCCGAGAAGATAGCCGGCGACGATGCCGATGAGAGTGACCACCGGGATCAACGCGTTCTTGAGCATGTGCCGGCGCACGACGAGACTCTCGCTCAGCCCTTTTGCGCGCGCCACCTTGACGTATTCCTCGCGGCGCACCGACACCAGCGACGCGCGCACCATACGGGCGATCGCCGCGGCGTTCGGGACGGCGAGCGTCAACGCCGGTAAGAAGAATCCGCGGAGGTTCGCGAGCGGCGCGTCGAGCAGCGCCGGGAACGTCAGCACGGGAAACCAGCGCAGATGCACGCTGAATAAGAGGATGAACATTGCGCCGACCCAGAAGGCCGGCAGAGAAAGCCCGAGGAGTGTCAGCGTCTGCATCGTCCCATCCGCGAGCCGCGACGACGTCGTTCCTGCCAGCGTCCCCACGGGGACGGCGATGAGGATGGCCAGCACCACGGCGTAGATTGCGAGCTCGAGCGTGAACGGCAGCGCCTCCAGTATCAGCGCCCCGATCGGGCGCCCCGTGCGCACGGACGTGCCGAGATTCCCGGAGAGCACGCGTCCCAACCACCTGCCGTACTGAACGTACACGGGCCGGTCCAGCCCCAGGTCACGCCGCACGGCCGCGAGCTGGGCCGGGTCGGTGTTCTCAAATCCCAGAATGACCTGCGCCGGATCTCCCGGGATCAGATGCATGAGCGAAAACACGACGACGGAGATGACGAATAGAACCGGGATTAGGAGCAGAAGTCGCTGGGCGACGTAACGCTGCATTCTCTCCTGTCATTGCGAGCGAAGCGAAGCAATTCCTCTAGTCATTGCGAGCGAAGCGAAGCAATCTCAAACGTAACGATGAGTTCGCCTCGTCGCGGTGCTCCTCGCGACCGCTCAGCTCCTCGCAATGACTGCAGGACGGGTTATCGCGCCAGCCAGGTCTCCGCCAGTGGCCACATCGATCGAGTCGACGAGAGAGTGAATCCATTCACATTCGCCCGGGCCACCGCAAACAGATCCGCGTAAGCAAGGAACAAAAACGGCACCTTCTCCGCAATCTGCCGCTGGAGTTGTCCATAGATCTGTTGACGGCGCGCGATGTCGGGAGTGCCGCGCCCTTGGTCGAGCAGCTGGTCCACCGACGAATCCTTGAACTTGAACACATTCGTGCTGCCGGTCGAGTGGATATGCCGGTAGAGGTGCACGTCCGGATCAATCTCCCCGCTGTTCAGCGAGACGAAAGTGTCAAACTGGCTGCCGCGCCACCGTGATAAGAATGTGGCAAAGTCCACCTGCTCGATTTCAACGTTGAAGCCGGCAGGAGCCAGCTGCTCTTTGAGTACCTGTGCGATTTGCACGACCTCGGGCACAGTCGGAATCGGAAGCATCTTGATGGCCACGCCGTTGGGGTGTCCGGCCTGCGCGAGCAGCTGCCGGGCCCGAATGGCGTCCCGGCGATAGTTGGGCAGCCCAGATGCGGCAACGGGCCGCCACTCAGCGGCCGTCGGCGGAAGGGGTCCCGCCGCAGTCGCCCGCCCTGAGTACACGACCTGAATCAATTGAGCGCGGTCGATTGCCAGCGCGAGGGCCTGCTTCACGCGTGCGTCATTGAACGGAGGCCGCTCATGCTGGATCCCCAGAAGGCTATACGCCAGGTCAGCCACGGACATGACTTTGAGGCCCGGCACGGCGTCGAGTGTTCGCGCGGCATTAATGTCGACGCCGAAGCCGATGATCAGATCAACTTCGCCGGCCCGCACGGCCGCGCGAAGGGTCGCCGGGTCGGGGATGACGCGGTAGATCACCGCGTCGGCATGCGGAAGGCGATTGCCCTGTGCATCCCTGCGCCAATAGCGTTCGTATCTCGTCAGCCGCACCGAGCCCGGACCGAACTCCGCCAGCCGGTACGGTCCACTGCCGAGCGTGCGTACCCTTGCGTCGCCAACCTTATCCTCGAAGTTCACCGGTACGATGCCCCGGCTGGGCCGAGTCAGCAGCGACAGGAACGGGGCGAACGGCCGCTTCAATGCAATCCGCACCGAGAAGGGGTTGATCACGGTAATTTCACGAACCGGTTCGAGGAAGCTAGCCTGCGGCGAACGCGTGGCCGGATCAAGGATACGGTCGATGGTGTATTTCACATCGCTCGCGTCGACGGTCGTGCCGTCGTGAAACGTGGCGTCGCGCCGGAGCGTAAACGTGTACTCCAACCCATCAGCCGAGACAGACCAGGACGTCGCCAGGTTCGGCTCTACTTCCAAGGTCTTCGCGTTCAACCGCAGCAGGCTCTCGTAGACGAGGTCCATCACTTGAAACGATGAGAACGCTGTGGCGACATGCGGGTCGAGGTTGATGATCTCCTGCGTGATGCCGACACGTATCGTCCCGCCCCGCTGCGGTGGCGGAACTTGAGCCTGGACGGCGCTCAAACTCAAGATCAGCAACACAGCGCAGCAGAGCGCAAGCACACGAATGCGTCTCACACGAACACCTCCGGGGAAATCTCGGACTTGGGCTACCAACTCTCTTCTTTCCTTTTTCCTTTGACCCTTTTCCCTTTGCCGTTCGAATAAACCAGGCGGCCGTCCACAAACACCTTCTGCACACGTAGAGTGCGATCAAACATCACCAGGTCCGCGCGCGCACTTGGCGCGATCCGGCCGAGGTCACGGCGGCGCAGCACAGTGGCGGGGACTTCGGACGCCATCAATACCGCCTCGCGCAGCGGGACCCCCAGCGAAACCATATTACGAATGGCCTGATCGAGCGTGAGGAGGCTGCCCGCCAGTGTACCCCCCGCCAGTCGAGGAGCATCGCCGATGGCGAGGGCTCTCCCGCCGAAGTGTGAGGTTCGGCTGTGCGTGCCCGCTGCGGCAATGGCATCGGTGACAAGCGCCACGCGCCGGAAGCTCTTCAGGGCCAGCGTCATTCGAATCACGGAGGGATGGAGGTGCACGAGATCCGCGATGAGACCGGTCACGATGTGGTCATCGGCGAGCGCCGCGCCCGCGATTCCAGGCTCGCGATGATGCATGGGCCGCATCGCATTGAACAAGTGTGTGACCATCGAGACGCCTGTTGCAAACGAGGATTGTGCCTGGTCATAGGTGGCGGCGGTATGTCCCGCAGAGATGGCGACGCTACGCTTCACCGCCGCCTTGATGAGCGGCGTCGCCCCGGGAAGCTCAGGCGCGAGGGTCACGAGCCGAACCAAACCCGGAGCCATGTCTAGCACCGATGTAAATTCCTGCCTGTTCGGCGGCCGCAGGTAGTCTAGGTCGTGCGCTCCGGCGTATTTGTCATTGAGATACGGACCTTCCAGGTGAACCCCCAGAACGCGTGGCGCCTGGGCCGCATCTCTAAACTTGCGCCAGTGCACGAGCGCAGCGCGCAGTTGCACGAGCGGCGACGAGATCAGGGTCGGCAGGTATGCCGTGACGCCGGTGCTGAGCAGAAGACGGTGCGCGCGTTCCAGATCAGCGTTGTTCTCGCAGGTGGCAAAATCCACTCCGGCCATCCCGTTGATTTGCAGGTCGATGAGACCGGGGGCCAGGACGGCGCCCTTGACGTGTGCGCGCTTTGCACGACCTTCGCGCACGCGCGCGATTCGTCCGCCGCGGATCTCGACCACCCCCGGAGTGAAGTCACGGGTGGGCGTGATGACGCGGTCGGCGGCAATGACGAGGGAACGCGGGAACGAGCCATTCGACTCGGCGCGGCCGGAGGCCATGAGCGAGCCCGCTGGTGGGCGAGTCGAATGGGAACGAGTGGATTTACGCGGCATGGCCGCGGGGATAGAGACCGGGAATCGTCACAGGCAATCTGCCAGAGGGTTGAATCGCGCCGGTGAGGGCTTTGGCGGCAGCGGTCAGACTCGGGACGTCAGGCCCGTATGCCGCGATGTAAGACTGCACCTGCGGAAACGTCGCCAACTCGTACGGCGCGCCGAAGCCAACAACGAGCAATCGCTCGCCAAATCTGGCGTGAAGCTTGGGAACGATAGACTTGGCCGTTTCCGATCGCCACGAATGGCTGGCCACGATCACGTTTCTCCACCGGGAACCTTCCGGATCGTCAGCAAGCTCGGCCGTGACCCCGGAGTCGCGAAGGAGCTTCACAAACGATTTCGACTGTTCGAGCCAGACGGCTTGCCCAGTATGCACGACTGCGGTTTTGCCTTCACGCAGAGGGATGGCGCGCGCGGCGGCACGCACCATCGTCACCGCGTTGTCGGCGATCTGCTGCGCAAGACGGCCGTGTTCGCTCCTGTCTACGTTCCCGTTTTGCGTTGAAGAAGTGACAAAACGTTCTCGTGCTCTGGCGATTCGTAGGGCGCTCTCATGCAGTTGTCGACCGTCGAGCTGTCCTGCCGCCACCGCCTCCAGGACGGCTCGGATTGATTGCCACTGCTCCTCCTCTGTCCCGCAGGCCAGGATGAGGTCAACCCCCGCGGCGAGCGTCGAAACGGCCGCCTGTCCACGGGGCCATCGGTCTGCGATCGCCTTCATGCTCATGGAGTCGGTGAACAACACACCTTTGAAGCCCAGTTCCATGCGCAGCAATTGCTGGAGAATGACTGGCGAAAGCGTGGCGGGAAGCTGAGCGTCAAACACAGGAAAGACGATATGGGCGGCCATGCAACCTTCTGCCCCGGCCGCGAACGCGCGGGCAAATGGGAGCAGTTCCTCTCGATCGAGTTGCCGGCGATCCTTATCCACAACCGGCAGGTCGAGATGCGAATCCACCTGCGTGGCGCCGTGTCCCGGAAAGTGCTTGACTGTGGTGAGCATGCCTGCGGCCTGCGCCGCTTGCATGTATGCGATCCCGAGCCTACTGACCTGCTCGGGATCCTCTCCGAACGCACGGACCCCGATAATAGGATTACGGCTGTCGGTGTTGACGTCGAGCACGGGGGTATGGTTGACGTTGAAACCGAGCGCCTTCAGTTCCAGAGCGGAGATCCTGCCGGCGGTTTCGGCAAACTCCTCCCGACCCGTCGCTCCAATCGCGAGCGGCCCTGGAAGAACGGTGACCCCATCGGTAATGCGGTTCACGATGCCGCCTTCCTGGTCGATAGTGACAAACAGCGGGGGGAGGCCGGCAGTCCTAGCCACGGCCTGGAGATCGTGGATCAGCGTGCGGACCTGGTCGGGAGTCCGGACGTTTTTCGCGAAGAGAATTACGCCGCCGATGCGGCCTTCACGGATGAGACGCTCGACTCGGGGAGTAACTTCCGGGCCATCGAAATCAATGATGAAATGCCGGCCGGCGAGATCGTGATCAACCATAAATCGCCATTCACCATTCACAGTTCCCTCCTCGCGGTCCTGCGAGTCGGTCTGTAACCACGATGCGTGGCGAGTTCATGCGGAAAGAGATCTACGAGCAGCCGCAGGTCATCGCACGGCTGCTTGACACGGAGGGACCGCAGATCCGCGAGCTGGCACGCCGCTGGCGCACACGCCCTCCCCGGCTGGTGGTGCTGGCCGCCCGCGGGAGCTCCGACAACGCTGCGCTCTACGGCCGGTATCTGATTGAGATCTTGCTCGGGATCCCCGTCTCGCTCGCTGCGCCCTCCGTTCGTACCCTTTACAAAGCCAAGCTTCGCCTCAGGGACACTGCGACGATCTGCCTGTCGCAATCGGGGCGATCTCCGGACATCGTCGAGTACATGCGGGGAGCGGCGGAAATGGGAGCGCGGACGCTCGCCGTCACGAACGATCCGGCCTCTCCCCTCGCCCGTGCGGCGGATGATGTTCTGCTGCTGCACTCGGGTCGAGAGCGCAGCATTGCCGCGACCAAGACCTACACCGCACAGCTGACCGTATTGAGCATGCTCGTGGCGGCGGCGGCCGGTTATAAGCGACTCCTTGATGCTCATCGGGCGCTGCCGGAACTCATCGCCAGCGCGCTCTCTGGCGACGGTGGAATCAAAGAGGTGGCTGCAGGATACCGCCGCATGAACGAATGCATCACGGTCTCCCGCGGGTACAACTTTGCCACCGCCCTCGAGGCCGCGTTGAAGTTGCGGGAGACGAGCGCCATCGGGGCCGAGGCGCTCTCGTCCGCCGACCTGCTGCACGGACCTATCGCGTCGATTGGCAGAGGACTTCCGGTACTCGCGATCGTGCCCCCTGGAAAGGCGCTGCGGCATCTTACCGACATCGTGCGCCGGCTGCGCCGCCGAGGAGCCAGAGTAATCGTCATCTCATCCGACCGTTCTGCGCTAAGGCTGGCCGGGACTCCGCTGCAGGTTCCCGCGGCATCCGACGAGGCGTTGAGCCCCCACCTGCTCGCCGTAACTGTGCATCTGCTGGCATATCACCTGGCGTTATTCCGGCGGTTTGACCCAGACCGGCCGCGAGGGTTGAAGAAGGTCACCCGGGTCCTGTGAGACGAAGGCAACCACAGTAGAAAACTTTCGGAGGTGCGCCCCATGAAGGTCAGACTTGCGTTGATCGCGATGACCGCACTTGTTCTCGCGATCTCTGCGCCAATCAGTAGAGGGGCGCCCAGTTCAAATACCGTCACCGTCGGACTTGCGCAGGAGCCGGACGCCCTGATGTTCTCCGCAATGCAGGCGTCGGGCGAGATTCAGGACGTCCTCTATTCTTACATGGTCCGGTACAACGAGAAGGGTCAGCTCTTCCCCCAACTAGTGGAAAAGATCCCAACGGTCAGGGACGGTGACTGGCAGATCCTTCCCAACAAGAAGATGCGCGTGACGTACAGGTTCAAGCGCGGGTACACGTGGCACGATGGACGACCTGTCACTGCCCTTGACGCCTCTTGGACATACTTAATGGAGCGCAACCCACGCAGTCCGACCCTGAGCCGGTTTACGCTCCTCAAGATCGACAACATGCTTGTCCAGAACCCCCGCGATCCGTACACACTCGTAGTCCAGTGGAACGAGGCATATCCGTTTGCCAACTTGGGGCACAGAGTCTTCCCGAAGCATGTGGTCGAGGCGGCGTACCTGCGAGACCCGTCCACACTCAAGGGTCATCGACAAGCGCGCGCCCCGATTGGCAGTGGGTCTTACAAGTTCGTGGAGTGGGTCCCCGGAAGTCATATCACCCTCGAGGCCTATGAGGGATTCAAAGAAGGGCGCGCTCGGATTCAGCGGGTCGTCTTCCGCTTCATTCTGGACAGCATCGTCCTCCAGGCGAATGTCGTCGCCGGAGATGTGGACGTGACAGGGGTGACCAACAACTTCTCGCTTGACCAGATGCTCGACATTGAACGCCGAAACGCGCAAGTCGCCGCACAGTACACGCAGGGCCTCATCTGGGAGCGTATCAACCTGAATCTCGACGATGAGTTCCTGCGGGATAAGCGCGTCCGGCAGGCAATTGTCCACGGGATCAACCGCGAAGAGATGACCAGCAGGCTATTCTCCGGCAAGCAGCCGGTAGCCCACACCTGGATGCCGCCGGCGCATCCTGCGCACAATACCAACGTCCGGAAGTACGGCTACGATCCCGCCCGCGCCCGTCAGCTGCTGACCGAGGCTGGATTCACTCCCGGCCCGGACGGCATCATGCGCGCGCCGAACGGGAAGCGCCTGGAGTTCACCATCATCTCGACTACCGGAAACGCCATCCGCGAGCAGGTCGAGTTGATCATGAAGGATACCCTCAAGGACGTCGGCATCGACCTCAAGATAAACAACGTGCCAGCCTCAGTGCTCATCGGGAGGGTCATCCGGTTCCGCGAGTATCAGATGACAATGTATTCCAATTTCTGGGGGCCAACGGACCTCGGCACGGCGCAGTTCCATTCCAGCCAGATCCCGAGCGAAGCGAACAACCGCGAGGGCGGCAACCATATGGGTTGGCGAAATGCGGAGAACGATCGCATTCTCGACCAGCTCTCTCAGGAACTGGACGCGTCCAAGCGGGCAGGTCTGCTGCGCCGGCAGCAGGAGCTCGTCGCTGAGGACCTGCCCGTCATCTCACTATATTTCCGGCTCTATCTCACCACTTCAAAGAAAGCCTTGAGGAACATCAAACCCGGAGGCTTCTCAGGGATTACGTGGAACGCGCCGGAGTGGGGGTGGGCGCAGTAACCTCTAGGCCACTCTTCTGCCGGTCGTGAGGTTGTAGATGAGCACGATAAGCGCAATCACAAGCAAGAGGTGGCTAGTTACCGGCCATCAACGCCTGCGCTTCCTTGCACTTCCGATCGACAGAAGTCATCACCCATAACGCTCGATAGTTCTCTTTGACCGACAGGTACTGCAGAGCCTGAGCGGCACCAGCCAGACAAGCCTTCAATGTTGACATGTCTCGCCGCTGTTGCTCGGCACTATCTACCGCAGCGCGTGTCTCCGAGGCAGCGTCCGCCAGCAGCGCTTGAGTGGTCCTGAGCGTCCGTTTCGCCATGGTAAGTTCAGCCCTGGCACCGGCCAGCTGCCCTCGTAGCCCTTGCAGTTGCTGGGTGAGTCCTGCTACCCGTGCGGTTTGCTCTGCCGCCTGCGTCTCGGCAGTGACGACGCGCCGATCCAGGGCGGAGTAGCGACGAATGCTCGATCCTCCCACCGCGGTGGCCCCGACGAAAATGACGACGACGATACCCCACGTGATGACGACTGGCTGTCGCATTGCCTATCACACCTATGGACCCCGCAGCACTCTCGCAACGCATCATTTTCCCTTAGTGCGTAACCGGCAAACGGGTAGGTTACAATATCGCTTGGAGGTAGCGCGCACCAGCATCGCCAGCGAAGCTGGCCGCCGGCGCACAGAGGCCGAGCAGCAGCGAGGCCGGGGGAATATTGCTTGGTGCCGGGTTAAGT
>JAHZOA010000040.1 GCA_020028455.1 Armatimonadota bacterium
AGGCGGGAGCCGCCGGCGGGCGGCCACAGCCGCCCGCCCAGCCAGCTGGGCCGCGCCATCGCGACCAGCGGGAGCGCCACCGCCGCCGGGCCGGCCCCTTAGTGGCCAGGTCTTGGCGCGCGGTCACACCTGGCCAACGCGAGGCACCTACGCCGACCACCTCGGCTGCACTACGCGAGGATGCTGCGAACCGCGCGCCTCCGAACCGCAGGCGGCGATTACTTTCTGCTACCCGCTTCCACCAGCCCGAGAGGGGCCGCCTGCGCCGGGGGTGTGGGGGCAGCGCCCTCACGATCCCCAGCAAATGTTGGCAACCCTGCACGAGGCGGGGGCAGCCTGGCGGAGCGGTTGGCAACCCCGCCGCTGCCTTGGCTCTTCCCAAGGCGGCGTTGACAAAAGTGCAGCCGCGCTGACCAGTCCGCCGACTGCGGCGGTGACAACGCGTGCACCGAGCGAGTCTGCGAGCTGGGGGCACACCTTGCAACTCCCCTGGGGGAGATGGCGACAGAGCTGAGGGCCGCACGCCTTTCGCGGCCCTGAGCGCCGGAGCCAGAGGGGGCCTGAGGGAGCGCAGCGACCTTCCGACAGCGGACGCCTCCCGCATACCACCCCACCTGCACCACGCACGAGCAGGCGCCGTTGCCCTGCCTGCGCAGTGCTTGCCACCGACCTTCACCAGCGCGCCAGCGGTCCGCGCGACGCCAGCGCAGGAAGCTGCTCCAGAGCAATCCGGAGCGGCGCTGCCTGGCGTCCCTGTGCTTGAGAGCCAGGACCAGCCACCGCCGCCAGGGGCCCCGCCGCGCCCGCCCGCCGGGGCTACGCGGACCGGGCCGCCGCGCGCAGCACACGGAAGCCGCGTAGCGGCTGGAGGCGAGCACGGCGGCCAGCGGGGTGGGCCGGGGCAAACGCCTTGGATGGGCACCCCCCGCAGCCAGCGCAAGCCGTCCCCGGCTGGAGCGCGAGGCGGGCGCCCCACCGCTACGCCCGTATGGGCGCGGCAGCTTCGGCACGGCACGGACGCCGCGCCAGGGGGCTGACAGCCCGCCTGCCACGGCCAGCGCGCCAGCGTACAGAGCTCTGCCACCGGTGGGGCTCCGGAGCGCCAGGAGCGCCCCGCAGCCCCAGCCATGGCCCAGCGATGCCGATGCACCGCGGCCCGCCGCTGGGCGCACGCGGCTGGTGGAAAAGGCCGTGTGAATTTCCTATACTCCGATCCCATGGTTGAAGATGAGGTCGGTCTCTACGCCGGCGTCGGTGAGGAAAACATCACCCGACAACTGCGGCAAGGCGTTCCGGTAATTCTGCATTGGTCATCCTCCGTTCCTCGCCGCCCCGTGGAGTGGGCGCTCGATGCGTCGAGGTTGCACGGCGTCGGCCATTGAGTCAATCGCTCTCACCGCTGAGAGCGCCGCCTGACCCTCCCCGAGCCAGGAACTGTCGGGTCCGAGACCACCCGAGAACAAAGCCAAGACCTAGCGGTTCACGAGACGAGCCAGCGGATGCGCCATTTGTCGCCGTGCTTGGTGGGCTTTGGCCGCGACCGTTTCCTTGCTCCGAGCAAGGTCGCCGGTCTCCTGCCATGCCGACGCGTTGCCGACCGTCCGGTCACTGCGCGTCAGCTGTTCTTCACTTCCTCGCATTCTACGACGATGCCCCAGTCAGTCGCCGAAGCGGTCCCCGGCGTGACCCGGATCTCGAGCGACGTGTCGTTGAGATTCAAATCGAATGTGGATCCTGCGAGCGATCCAGTCTCCTTCGGCGGCGACACGTCGTCGCTGCCGAGCCTCGTGACGGTGCCTCCGCTCCGGGTGAAGCTACCAGTGAGCTTACACGTGATGCCCGAGGTGCTGCTCGGCAGCTTGCCGAACACGGTGACTTCGATCACGTTCGTCGTCTCGTCATTCAAAGCGAACGAGGCGAGAGCCTGCTCAGCTGTCGTGGCGGAGGTTGTCGCTGAGTAACGTCGCCTCCGCATGCTGCACGTCGGGGCTCTGGTGGTCGGATCGGTCGCCGGGGTGTCCGACCAGGATTGAAGTGCCTGCGGCGTAAACGCGATCATCGGATCGTCGACGAAAGACGCACGGACGTATTCGGGAACCTTACCAAGGTACTTGTAGGTGACGGTTCCGGTGCCAGTCGACGCGTCTGTCCACGTCGCACCCAGGTCCTCCGGGTCTGGGAAGTGGGTTTCCCAGTCGGGCTCGACGGGGGCCGCTTGCCCATCTCCAGTAGAGGCGATCGCTCTGAAAACCTTTCGTCCCGCGGCAGGGATCGGATACTCGTTGACGTTTGGCTCAATGATGTTGGCAAACATGCCCCATGGCTCATAGAAGTATGGGTCGCCCACGTTCAGGGCCTGACCCGCGAAGGCACTCCAAGGAAAACCACGGTAGCCCTCCGTCTTGACCACCCACTCGTCCCATGTCCCAGGGACGCCCGACGATTTGACTTTGAACCGATAGCCAACGAGCTGGTGTCCGCCGTTGACGAACGGGGACCGTAGGGCAAGCTGATCCAGCCCTTGGTAGTAAGAGCCACTGTTCTCCGTCCCCGCGAAATGTCCGTTATAAATGCGCAGATGCCCAGGCCCCTCCGTCGCCTTCGCGCTGGACATACCGAAGCCTATCTGCCGGTTCTGCGAGCCGTACTCGAAGCCCCACCATCCGGTCCCGATGGGCCCATCTTGGGCGTCTTGTTCATACTCCCAGCCAAGGTATTGGTTCGCCGGGTCCTCATCGACCAGCGAAGTCATCCAAAACGCGGTTTTGCCCGTCTGACGCGTGAGGCCCACGCGTAGCTGCTTCGTTCCGACGGCATCGGTCTCGGCAAGGCCCCTTCCAGAGGCCGAATCGATGATGATGCCTCCGCCGGTGGGAGCGATGGGCGCACAGCCGGTGACGAGCGGCGCGCCGACGAAGCGGCATGCGTACGGCGTTTCGGCCAGGCATAAATCCCAGCGACTTTGATTACCGCTGTTGGGCTCCAGGTGGTCATTGCGAAATGGGATGCCGCTCGAGAACTGCGAGTAACAGTTGACGTGTCGGTTGAGGACCAGACTCCGATCAAGAATCGACGCCGCACCCGTACCCCACACGTCTCCACCCGTATTCAGATATTCGGCGGCGTCAACGTTCGTCCGACCGCTCCCGAGGAAGTAGAACTGCACGGAGTGTGACTGGCTTCCGCCCACATCGACCCCATGCCAGCGCAGACCGCCTCCGCACATGCTGACGATCAAGTCCGAGAACTCCCCGAAGAGGCCGCTGCCGTTCGGCACCTCGTACGTTTCGGGGTCCAGGTTGCTCAGGGAGTAGACCGCGTACCCCGTGAATCCGGCAATGCTGCATGACCTCACCGCACAAGCAGTGGCCAAGTTCATTACGCCCGTCGGAAAGTGCGCCCGCCACTTCAGCTCGTCCGGCTTGGTTGGATCATCGGCAAAGGCCTGACCAAACGTCGGGCTGTTCATCTCGGGTGGGCAGCGGACACCAATACCGACGTGGCCGTAGTTTAACGTGCCGGCCTCGAGCGACGTGCCGCGAACGACACACTCGAAATAGCTGCCAGTGTCGCCAGGAAGAAAGACGCGCTCACCGACTTCGTACACCTGTCCATTCATGTAATCCTTGGGGATGCTCTCGACTGTCCAAGTGACGCCCCCATCAGTAATGGATGTGCCGATCGCTGAGACTGTAGCCGTTATGAACTCAGTCGGGTCTCCAACGACATCCGCGGTGACCCCGGCTGTCGTGACCCGGAACATGAACTTCGTTCCGCCGCGAGTCGCGCCTTCATTGAGGTAGCCGCTCTCCTGGGTTTGGGCTCCGGTGCCGGTCGACCCGAACGCGATGACGCACGTGCCCTTCTCGTAAAACTTATGGTGCTCGCGGATGTCCAGGCTGGTGTCGAGCGTCTTCAAGGCGCGCCCGTTTCCGAATACGGGCTCGGCCACGATCACGACTGTGCTCTTGATCGAACAATGCTCGATGATGGTACCGTCGGCTCCCTCGGTATTCGGCCGGTCCGGCGAGGTGTGGAAGTTGTGTAGGATGATTCCCTTCAGTGGCGCGAAGCGCAGACCGTTGTTCGTCATCAACTCGCCCACAGCGTCGAGGATGCGTCCGCCCTGTCCGCGAATGATGAGCGCGTGGCTGATCTCCAGGAAGTCCGAGAAGTAGGCCTGTCCGGGAGGAAGCTGGATGACGACTGGCACACTGTCAGTAAACGGAATGGCCGCGATCATCGCCTGCCAGCCAGGCAGATCGTCGTGCACGCCATCCCACGGGCACCCGTAATCCTTGGGGTTGTAGACGTGCGGCGCGGAGGTGTCACGGGATGCGCGCGGCTGAACGGCCAAGTTGCCTTTCTCGTCACAGGTGCCGACGACGCATTCGCTTCCGTCAGGTCGGAGAACACGAAGGAGCCGGCTCTGGGTAGCAGCATCCGCGGCGTTGATATCGGTCGCTATGATCCTTGACGTTCCAACCGCGGCGCCAGCGAGGAGCCCAGTATCGATGTCTGCTTCGGTGACTTCGCCGGCGACGTTGATTGAGATTGCCTCCGTGTCGGCCTTGGCTTCGCGCGCGACGCCCAACACAGTCTTCGAGGTCAACAAGTTAGCGGCCGTCGCCCTCGCAACTTTCGGTCGACTATTCCCAGCGTCGAAGTCGACGAGGCAGACGGCGTCGCCCTCGCTGATGCCGCCCGCGTCCAATACCGTGCAAATCGTAGGCATGTTTCTGTCCTCGCTTTCTCAACGTTGAATGTTCAGGAGCTCGCGCTCGGCGCGCAGCCAATGATCGGTTGCCGATCCACGCTGACCGGACTCGTAGATTTCGTAGGCTCGCCTTTTGATCCCGTCGTGGCTCGCGAGCTGGTAATGTTTCAGAAGTGGACTTAAAGGTTTCACAACAGCACCCCAAATTCGTAGTGGTTGACAAACAAGCGATAACGATGTCATGCATTTGAATGGACTTTGGAGAAGCAGATCGTCTTACGGGCCAACCGCTTGATCCACGTGCGTAACGTCAGGTGTTTCCGTGCAATCTTCTGCGTGTTGTGCTTGCCTGGCTGGTGCGCATCCGCATCGAGATGACGCGTGTAGGCGCCCTAATGGTCCGTGTCATATCTCGTGATGCCGAAAGGCTCCAGGAACGCTTTCAGCTGCAGAAAGACCGCATCCTTGCGTCGCCCGAAGACGTATGCCAACACCTGGCCACTCCGATGATCAATGGCATGCCAGAGCCACCGCTGCGCGTCTCAGCAGTGCTCTCGCTTCAGCAGTGCTCTCGCTTCAGCAGTGCTCTCGCTTCAGCAGCGCTCATCGCGTGTGCATCCGTCCCCCCGGCATCCCCAACTGCGCTGGCTGCCCATCACCCCACCCCAGCCCGCCGGGCCAGCCGCCGCCGACTGGCGGTCTGCTGGCCGCCGGCATGCGCTGGCGCCATTGGACCTCGTTGAACGCCCGTGGTCTGCGCTCACTTCGTCCGTGGGCCGCTCCTCACAACTCGCCCTATTTGGCGATTCGCATCCGGGCTGTCAGGTGGGTACCTACTGAATGAGGTTTACGGTAAACCTGTCCACGTTCCCGCCGTCCTTCAACTTCGTGCCGACCGTACCGTACGCCGCAGTGGATCCGATGTTCACGCATGAGTCGAACGCGTCTCTATAGACGTAAATTGGACCGTACGGACCGTTCCACACTCTGCCGTCCTGCGCCTCGGCGTAGTAGCAGAAGTACCGATTGTTCGTGTTGAAGGCGTAGACAGATTCGCCTGGTTGAATGCTCCACCATCCCTTGGTCGCCCAGTTTCCGTATTGGCCGCAGCCAGCCGGGTCGTAGCGCATGATCGCTATCCAGATCCGCGATGTATAACCGTTTCTGAAATGTACCTGCATTGTCCCTCCTGACTATTGCCCGCGGAACCTGGTGGCGAGAGGCTCGCGAGGAAACTCTGCCCCCCGAGGAGGCAGCGCTTCACCACGAGCGCCAGCGTCTTGCGGTGCCTCCGACACGGCATACTCGTCCTGGTCGTGATATCCCGACTTGTCATCGCTGGACTGCTCTTGCAGTGCTCCGACTGCTGGGTGGTCGAACGCCCCCGTGGGCTGGGGGCCGGCCTGGTTCGGTCCTTCATCCATGCTCCACCTCCTGTACTGTGTTGCCGATCTCCATCTGGTCGCGCGTGCCGATCACGCTGAGCGCCGGTGCGGTCCGAGGAAGATGCAGCTCGATCTAGTCGATGCGAAATCGCACGTCTGCGCCTCGCTCGGGTGTCCAGACGATGGCTCCGCCTTCGAACTCGCTGATGCGGCCGTGGCCGTTCGGCGGGCTCTTTTCGTCGCTGGTGGGAAAGCCAAGGCGGCTGCGTTCCCAGCCGATGCTGGCCCATTTGTCTCGAATGGCGCCGTGGACCTCATGCGCGCCAGTTGCTGGCGTCCAGTAAATCGAGCCATGTTCGAAGTGGTTGAAACGCCCGCGCCCATTTGGAGTACCAAGTTCGTCCGTCGTCGGGTAGCCGAGGAAGCTGCGGACTCCACCGAGACGCGCCCACTTGAGGCGGATCTCCCCGTGCGCTTCGCGGGCCTGGGTCTGCGGTGTCCAGTAAATGGAACCGTGCTCGAAATCCCGGCATCGTCCGCGGCCGTCAGCGGTATCCATCTCGTGACTTCCGGCGCCCGCGTCGAACGGGTGACCTAAGAAACCTCCCGGACCTCCCAGTAAAGCGTACTTGTCGTCGATTGCGCTCATTGCCTGTTCCTCCACACTAGAGTATGAACTGGTTGCGAGCTTTGTCAATCGTTCGAACCCCTTGAAGTCGTGGGAGAAAACTGATATATGCGAGGTCAGTGCATAGGTGTAGCAGCTCGACATTATCCGTAGGCGGGCTCGCAAACAAGACCGCTGGCTGGCTCACAATAACTGACACTATCCATGCTACCGGGCTCAGATTAGGTGGCTCTCGGCTCACATTCGGTGCCTCGGGCTCACAAACATCCGTGTGGGCTCACACGCTGTGCCAATAAGCCAAGTTCTCCTGTCACAACGTGTTCCCGAGAGACAGCCGCTGCCTCTGCGGCGCGCTGAGCGACAAACCGTGGCGTCGGGCCACTTCCCACAGAGAATACGTTTTGTGCAAAGTCTCAATAGAGAGGCGCAAGCATTTCAAGAGGTTGCCATCAGAGGAGCCCCTCTCCAGACTGGTCTAGTGTGTAAAGTCCGCCAGCAGTGCATCAATGCTACAGAGTGATCATTAACCGGGCAATGAGCTACTAACCCGTTGTCGGAAAGGACATTAGAGCTTATTGCCGCTGGTCGTCCATTCCCTCCCGTAGGGCCTACTGCGGACGGATCTCGCAAGAGGGCGTCAATCCAAGTCGTCCGCCAGGGGGGGAGGCCGAAGGAAATACGACGCGATCCGGCGATTCGAGGATGTGGCCTCGCGGATGCTGCGAAAGCTCTTCCCGATCTACCTCGGCCCGTCGCTGCGCGAGCAAGCCGAACCACTCGACCGCCGCTTCCGGCTTTGTCGCTCTCTTCTGGCACGCATCCAGGTAGTCGGCGGCCTGCTGGCGATGGAATTTTGCGTCGCGCTTCGGGTCAGTGAGGTTGTCCAGCAACTGCTTGGCGGCGGGTTCCGAGCTAGCCTTGAGATTAGTCTCGAAGCGAGTGAGAAAGTCTGGTCCGCCTGGCGGGACTAGCCTGAGCAGTCGGCAGCGGGAAGCCGAAAACAACGGTTCGGTAAAATCGACGGCCAAAACATCGGCCACGAACTCGCTGTCGACCATGCCCATCTGCACCAAAGCCTCAATCATTACCACGTCCGAGTCCGCCTTGACCGGCGTGAGCCAAGCATGATCAGCGTCAGTCGGGACAGGCTTGTCGGGCATGTGCGACCTGAGCTTCTGCAGCGCCTGCTCGTAGTTCTCGCGTGGAATGGCGATAGAGGAAGCACCGAGGCGAGGATCCACAAAAAACCCTGCCGGGATTTGCACGGCCGGCTTGTGCTGATCAAAGGGATCGTGGTCCGATTCGATGTTGAGCTCCACGGCACAGAACAGCGGACGCAATTGTTCCTGCATGCTGCGCGACTGCAGCGCCTTTCGATACTCCGGACTCGCAGCCAAGCGGCGGGACGATGCCTGAACCAGCTTCGTCAACTCGGCAGCGTCCACTAAGCCCTGCAAGATCTTCGCCACCGTGGCGTCGGGGGTCAAGCTACCCCGAGGCAGCTTGTGCGATGTGATATCCCAATCATTGTGTGGTGAGGCGAGCTCCTTCTGGACCAGTCCGCCATTCACGTGGCACCCGGAGCATCGCAGCCGATTCTGAAAGGGTTTTTGTCCGGCGTCTCGCGGCCGGTACAGAAACTCGATATCTTCGAGGATGAGACGAGAGTCCCCGCGATAGCACCAATGCGCCCCCGGCTGCTTACAGTCCTTCGCTTGCGTCAGTTCGTAGAAGTTGAACAATTGCTTGGCAGGATCCCAAGCGATTGCCTCTATCAGCAATCCACCGGTTTCCAGAACCAATTGCGAGCGATCATTCGCGGTGAGGAAGTGGCCGAACAACAGGTCGCCACGCTCGACCGAAAGGTTCAACCCCGAAAGCCGCCCCGAGACAATTTGGAAGAGAAAGAAGACCCCAGAATCCGGGTTATGGAAACCGAGAAAATTGACCATCGTCGGTTCCAGCTTCGCCCCATTGCGCTCGACCAGATTGAGAAAATCGTTAGTCGTGACGGGACACCGGTCCTGCGCTTTCAGCAGGCGCGCCAAGGCATCCTGGTTCGGCTGCGGAGGCGCATGTTCGGGAATGCACTCGGCTTGGCAAAGCCGGGCGGCAAAGAGCAGCACGGCGATAACGAGCAGAAAGTGGGTGAGCTTGAGCATGCTGAATTCTCCCCGGTAGGCCCGTCAGGTCCGACGCCAGCCTGTCTACGCGTCAAATATCCACCACATTTGATGTGGCTGGGCCCTGTTGCGTTGCTTTGTCAATGACCTCACCAATGCCGAGTTCCTCAAACATCCCTGCGACGAGGCCAAGATGATCTATAACTTGACTCCGATAAGACTCTCCCATGGTATGCTCCTCCCAGATGGAGAGCGTCTACCGAAATGACGCCAATTTTCGCGTGCCGCTGCGGAATGTCGGAGGTAAAGGAGCTGGAACGATTCCAGCGCCAATCACGAGCTATGCAGCGGGCGAAGGACCACCATTTATTCCTTCGCTCGCGGATCGATGCAAGGGTGAAGGCGCGGCGTGAGCGATAGCCGCCACCAGATCGGGGGAGGGCGGTCCGGCGTCGTAGGTCGTCACCGATGCGGCAATTTCCCCGATCGACATCCCGAGATTCCCCAGTAGTGCGGCAGATGGACTTCCTCCGCTAATCCCAGCAGCGGCAGCCAGCACCGCTGGCGCGCCAGTTTGACCGTCAATTTCGATGATCACACGCATCTTCGCCTCCTAACTCATCACCGCGTATCGTGCTTCGATGTTCACAGGGATTGCCGTCAGGTTGTGGATGTTAATCCAATACGTGACAGCCGTGGCGCTTGCCCGCTCCACTTCCACATTCCACTCGATCTGTGGCGCACCGGGGCTGGGCGAGGTGGGGACGACATTCCACTCCACATGCCATTGTTGCGGCCAATTAAAGGTAAACCACTTCTGCGTGGCGTTCGCTGCGAGAGTTCCTGTAAATTGCACTCCGACAGACATAGTTTCTTCTCCTGAATGCATTTTTGTTACCAACCAAGTACGTCGTATCGTGCCTCAAACGTGACAGGGACCGTGGTGAGGTTTGTTACATTGATCCAATAAGTCATGAAAGCGTCCGTCGCCCTCTCCACCTGGACCTTCCATCGAAGCTCGGACGAGCCAGGCTTTGGCGTCGTCGGCACTACCGTCCAGACCACATGCCAGTGCGCCGGCCAGTTGAACGTAAACCAGCGCGCGCTTTGATTCGCCTGCACAGTGCCCGTGAACTGCACTCCACCGAACGTCGAAGATTGCAAGGCGCTGCTGATCAATTGGCGCAGATTCGGGCGATTTCCAATGCGCTGGGTCGCTGGGCGGCCCGGCGCGTCCTGTTGCGGCGAGCCCGTGCTTCGTAACAGATCGCGCACCCGTGCCGGACTAAGCGGAATACGGCCACGATTGCGGAGTATACCCTGCACGCATGCCACCGCGCCGACCACGATCGGCGAAGCGCTGGACGTGCCGCTGAACGTATCGGTGTACCACAGGTTGGGATTGGCGCCGCCCTGCAGATCGCCATATCCCGTGCTGGTCACCTCGCGTCCCCAACCCTGGGCATCAATCGAGGCGCCGAAATTTGAGAAATCCAGGCGCGAGCGGTCTGGACCCCAATTCCGTCCGTGCGTACCCGGGGGTGGTGCGCCGGCCCCGACTAAGATAGCTCCTGAGTCACGGTTGCTCCGCTTGAACGGATTCGTCCAGCTTGCTGGGAAACCCGCGGGGCGAGTGTTGTAGATCGGATCGTCTAGATTTTCGGCACCGTTGCCGGCCGCCTCGATGACGATAACCCCTCGGCTGGAAGCATAGCGGATGGCATCGAAATCGTCCGGCCACCACTCAATCGCGATAAAGCCTTGTTGGCCGACGCCTGTCGCCCGGGGACCAGGGCGATGGATTTCGAGCAGCATGATATCACCGGGTCGAAGTAGGTTCGCCGCCTGGCGGATGACCGCGGCGGTCGGCATAGTGTTGAACGATGCGGCCCGGAAGAGGGCGTCAGGAGCGATGCCGATAATGCCGAACCCGTTCAAGTCACCGCCGATTTCGCCTTGTACTGCTGTCCCGTGATTCTCATCACCTCCCGCGGCTCCCACCACCACTCCACCCTGGTTTGCCGTGAGGTCTTCGTGGCTGAAGTTCCAGCTCCATTCGCAGTCGATGACGTTGACGTTCGCGCCACGCCCGCCGGGCTGTGTGGCAGCGTAGCGCGCGTCAATACCCGCAGGAGCCGGGTCCAGGTATATTTGATTGACGTTAAAGTCGGGGCTAATAGGAGGAGCATCGTCCTCATGGGGCAGCATTTGGTTGATCGATTCCACGTCAAGTGGTGCAGCGACAGTCGCCGGTGGCTCACCCGCCGGTTTGACGTATGCGCCTTCTACGAGAGCGTGTGAACGGAGCTTCACCGCAAGCTCGTCTAGCCTCTCGTCTGGAGCTTGCACGCGGTAGTAAACCGAGAGGTCTGGGGCGTTGGCGGACGGTGGCAGCGCCGCCGCTTCGGCCTGGAGATGTTGCTCCGGTACGCCAAACAGTGGTTGGAGTGTGACGCCTTCCGCGGTCAGGAGACTAGAGAGCGACGAAACGTCCACTCCGGCTGTCGAAGCTAATCCGTCACGCCCCGATCGCAGCCCCGAGGCCGCGGCAGTCATCACAATTAATTCACGTTCTTTCGGGAAATCCACGGTGAAGGGCCTCCCCCTGAATGTCCCGGCCGACGGCGCCGGATTCTTCTGAGCATTATCCGCCATTGCTGTTACCTCCTAACAAGTCTTGCATGAGTGGTGCAATGTGGCGCCTTCATAAAGGCGCCTCGCCTGGCGGCTTTACGTAGGCTGCTTCGATAGCTTTATATGACCGCAGAGAGCGAGCCAGTTGTTCCGCTTGTTCACCATCTTTTGCGCGAACAAAGAAGTAGCTCATCAGTTGAGGGTCATCCGAGTCGGGATGCAGAGGTTCCAGGCTTCCGCCAGACCTGGCCACCTGCTCTCGAATTTGCTCAGTTTCCGCGGTGGGCGTCTTCTCGCGAAGAGCCCGCACGGCTTCGGCGGACAGTATGATAACGACGTCCATCCCCATCTCCGTTTCAAAAAATTCACACAAAGAGGCATTCCGCCAAAATACCTTGCCGTGCGTGTGGGCAAGTGTCGTGCCAGACGTCCCGCGCCATCGGTGCGTAAGCGCTGACACACGTCTTCATCGGACTCCCCCAACTCGTGTTTGAGTAATTCCAAGGCCAACAACACGCGGGGCGATACCGGCGGACGGCCCCCCGTAGGGCGCTTTTTGGGAAAGCGTCGAGTCAGGCTGTGCTCCACCGTGTGAACCATGGCGTCCCACGGAAAGGTATCGGCCCACTGGCGAATGGGATGGGTCTCCGGTACGAACTCGGCGGTCTGGAGGTGGGGACCGCGTCCCATTACCCAGTGTTGCAGGTGACGCAAGATACCCATGGGTGGCTCTCCTTTTATCATGGGGGGGGTGAGAGCTTCAAGATACGACGAGACGCGGTCCGAGACAACCCCTCAATAGAGACTCGAATAAATTAGTGCCCACTATCTATGTTGCCCTGGTCTCACCGTCGCGCCTTACGCCTCCACGGTGAGGTCCATAGTAGCGGTCTGCGGCGCATGCCATGGATCGCCAGTGACCACATCAATCGTTGCGCGACAGGCCTATCCGGCCCCTTCTGGAATGTCGACGAACTCTATGGCATGCAGGGGTGGACCGTAGACCAGCTGCGCCCCGATGCGGTCCTTCTCCGTGATCCGCAGGCCCCGCGTTCCCCGGTTGCCGCAGAAGTAGTGCATGACCGACTGTGGATCATATTCGGTGAGCGGGGTCGTCTCGAAGAGCGGTTCGTGGGGACACACGGCGGGCGCGCCGCTGCGGATGTGTTCGTGCCGCCAGCCGATCACGTGCCCGAGTTCGTGCCGTAAGACCCCAACCCGGTCAAATCCGTCGGGGGGCGGGGGGAGGTTGAAATACTGATCCTGGTCGATCAGCACCCTGCGGCGATTGGCCGGGTCATTGGGGAAGAAGGCGGCGGCGATGAACGGAGCGCCGCTCACCCGCCGCACCGTGAAGAGCACCTGGGGGATGGACGCGCCCGGCGCGCTGTTATCAAACTGGGAGCGGTGCTCAAACTTGACACCACAGGTGTTCTCCCACGCCTCGGTCGCCTGCTTCATGGCGGCGACGATCTCCTGGTACTGGCTGTCCGAGAACGTCTGTCGCAGCACGGCGTAGCTGAGCACTTTCCCTACTGGCCAGCGGACGATCCGACCATTGACCAGGATACCGAGGAGCTCCCGTGAGCTCTCCATTACGACCGGGAGACCCAACGCTCTGGCCTGATTCAGCGCCTCCTGCTGGAGGGCGTAGATCTCCAGCTCGGCTTCATCCAGTAGCAAGTCCCCTTCCAAGACGTAGAGGGTCTCCCCGTCGACATCGAGCTTTTGGCGGGTGTTTTTTAGCTCGTCAAACAGGTTCGAACTGGAAGCCAGCCTGGCCACCTCTGGCCTCGAGCGTAGTGCCCTTGCATACTCCTGTGTGTCCATCGTCCTATTCTCCTTTCAAGTAAGCATGCCCTTCCAATGCCTAAGTATGATCAATGGTGAGGCCGTGTTAGTTCACCTCTCAGGAAATGGGTGGCTCCGTTCCCGTCCCGGGTTCCACCCAACGCGGCCTTGGTTTCAACAGCCGTTCAGCTCCCTTCGGATCCGAGTTCCTTGTACACGGATTGCAGGTCTATGACTCCCATCTCCACGCCTGCATCAAAGATCAGCTCATCGAGGCCCTTCGGCGTATCCCCCCACGGGAAGTAGAGCTTTTCGCCATCGAGTGTCAGAGACTTTGCCTCGAGCGCCGCCAGTCTCTGTTTGAAGATGGGGGACTCAAGCACTTTTTGGCACAGCTCGGGATGCTGCTCGAGGTAGCGGGTCGCGCGGCTCTTCTGCTGCTCTTCTGACATGATTCACACCCCCCTTCGTAGCGCGCTGTCGGTCTTCTCCCTATTGCAGGAGGATGGTCTATGGCGCCTGCAGCGTGTGGCTCAGCTATCAGTGGATGGCGAGGGATGCGCAGACATCTGTGCAATATCTTGTAGGCGGGCGCCATCATATGCCCCCTCCAGCCTTCCCACGTCGCCCGTCCCGAGGCCGTCCCCCCAGGGCACCCCTGCGGCGCTACCCTACCCCATCCTGCGACGCCTGTCCAGCACCAGCCAACGTCACGCGGCGCCGCGCTCCGCCGCCCGGGGGCACGGCGTGGCCGCCGGCGGCGGGGGCGGCCGGGCGAAAATGCCTTTTGGAATTCCTATACGTCAGGCCTGGCTGCTGGCCACCCATGGGCGCCTGGCGTTGGGGCGAAAATCTACCCGTAGAGTTTTTTTCCAGGGCTCCCTACCGCCCGCTCCTGTCCCGCCCTTTTCAGGCCTCCGCGGCGAGCCGCTCCTGCAGGCGCCGCCCCAGCTCCCGCAGCTCCGCCGCGCTCATCTGCACGATGCGCTCCGCCACTGCGGGCGCCGATGGCTCCTCGCCGGGCACCAGCCGCGGGCGCAGGTGACGCGCCAGCGCGAGGAGCTCCCCCGCCTCCATGGCGGCGACCTGCGCCACCACCGCCTCCGGCGTGAGCGCATCGAGGCGCCGGCGCGCCGTCTCCTCCAGCAGGGCACAGAGCCCGTCGAGCGGGCGGAACGCGCGCAGGTACGGCGTGGCTGCCGCGATAAAGGCGGCGCGGATGACGTCTGGGGGGAAGGCATCCGCTTCCAGGCCGTAGGGCTCGCCCGCAATCCCCCCAGTCTCGCGCACCCAGTTGGTGGTCTTGCTGCCCTTGGGGAGCGTGTACCGGCCCAGGGCGACCTGCTCTGTGGTGAGGCGCTCCGGAC
>JAHZOA010000264.1 GCA_020028455.1 Armatimonadota bacterium
AATCGCCCACCTCGCCGTGCTCCACGAGCGACAGCTGTACCTTGCTGAAGGCTGCGCGTCGATGTTTACCTACTGCGTGCAGGTGCTCCATCTCTCCGAGTACGCTGCCTACAGTCGTATCGAAGCCGCCAAGGCCGCGCGAAAGTACCCCATCATCCTCGACCTGCTTGGCGATGGCTCTGTGAACCTCACCACGGTGGGGTTGCTGGTCCCGGAGCTGACGCCTGAGAATCATGTCGATCTCCTTAAGGCTGCCAGGCACAAGACCAAACGACAGGTTCAAGAACTTGTGGCACAGCTGCGACCCCAGCCGTCAGTGCCGTCGTCCATCCGCAGGCTCCCGACGCCAAGGCCCGCGGCTGAGACTCTTGGGACAGGTGACCTGCCGCTGCTTTTGCCCGCATTGTCTCCAGTGGCGGTCCTCTCGACAACAGCGGAAGCACCAGTCCTCGCGGAAGCACCAGCCCCAGCGCGCAAACCTGTTATTGCTCCGCTGGCGCCTCAACGGTACAAAGTGGAGTTCACGGCGAGCGCAGAGACGCATACGAAACTCCTGCAGGCCCAAGAGTTGCTGCGTTCTCAGATCCCGAATGGCGATCTCGGCGAGATCATCGATCGAGCGCTGACAGTTCTTCTCAAGGGCCTGACAAAGCGGAAATTCGCCGCCACGGACCGCCCCCGCGAGAGCAGCCCCGGTCGGTCGCAAGTCAGCCACGACAGTGTCCCCAGGACACGTCACATTCCGGCTGAGGTCAAGCGAACGGTGTGGAGCCGTGACGGCGGGCAGTGCGCCTTCGTGGCTCCTGGCGGGCACCGCTGTACAGAGCGGGTCTTCCTCGAGTTTCATCACGTCGTGCCTTACAGTGCGGGTGGAGAAGCCACCGTCGAGAACATCCAGTTGCGGTGCTGCGCACACAATGGATTTGAGGCCGAGCTGGTCTTCGGGCGTCGCTCCTACCGGCCTCACCGCACGGGCGACGATCTCTCGAGGATGACGTCTTCAACTGGGTCTGGACCCCATACAAGCTCCAACACCGACAAAAGCCTGGTAGCTCAGCCACCCTAATGCCATTTGCCTGTGCCCAGTGCATTGGGCTTACTAACTACGCATCCAGCGCCGTTGGCGGTCCGGTCGGCAAGTTAACCCATTGCCTAAACAAGAAGTAGGTGTTCAGGTTTTCGGTCATGTGTTATACTCTGGCCAATCGCAGCGCTCCGCAGTCGCAGGAGGGATGCTGTGCAGACGGTATGGACATCGGACATGCTCTGGGAACTGTTTGAATCAACAGGTTCGATCTGGGTGTATCTGATCTACCGGCTAAATAGATCTGGCGACGACGGAGAGGAGTACCCGGGCTCCGGTCCCCAAGAGAGGGGAGGCCACCGATTGCAATCCTCCCTGGGACGCGACCGGCGAAGTTCGCTCCCGAGCCGGCTCCTGAACTCCTGACCCGACTGTAGGGAGCCCGGATTCCCCCCGAGACGGGGAAGCGAGGGCTGCGCAGAGCGCTGCGCAGAACCGAGGTGGTACCACGGAAGCGCCGCTTTCGTCCTTGGGACGATGGCGGCGATTTTGTTTTCGGTGAGGGCGATGGAAGACCTGAAGCGGGTTGCACAGGAAGCTGAGGCCGCCATACGAGGCGCCGGGAGCAAGCAGGCGCTGGAAGAGGTGCGCCGTACCTATCTGGGCCGCAAAGGGATCGTGACCCGCCTCTTCGAGGACCTGCCCAAGGTGACGGCCGCCGAGCGGCCTGCCGCCGGGCGCCGGCTGAACGAGCTGCGCACGCGCCTGGAGACGCGGCTGGAAGAACGGCTCCGGGAGGTGACGGTCTCGGAGCGGACGAGCCGCCTGGCAGAGGAAGCCATCGACGTGACGCTGCCGGGCCGTAAGCCGCGGCTGGGGCGGCGCCATGTCCTGTCGCAGACGCTGGAGGAGGTCCAGGACATCTTCCACGGGATGGGCTTCGAGATCGTAGAGGGCACCGAAGTCGAAACGGACGAGTTCAACTTCGAGCGCCTGAACATGGGGCGCGACCACCCCGCCCGCGACGCCCAGGACTCGTTCTACATCTCCGACGACCTGCTGCTCCGTACACACACGACGGTCGTGGACGCGCATGCCATGATCGGCCGCGCCCCGCCGATGCGTATTCTCACCACCGGCCGCTGCTACCGGCGCGACGCACCGGACTGGAAGCGCATGCCGGTCTTCCATCAGGTGGACGGTTTCATGGTGGGCGAGAGAATCACGATGGCCGATCTAAAGGGCGTGCTGACCGCGTTCGCGCGCCAGTTGTTCGGCTCTGAGACCCGCACGAACTTTGTGCCGGGATATTTCCCCTTCACCGAGCCGAGCGCGGAGATGATGGTGCACTTCAACGACCAGTGGATGGAGCTGGGCGGCTGCGGGATGTTCCACCCGCGTGTGTTGGAGATGGCCGGCATCGATCCGCAGCGGTACACGGCATTCGCCTTCGGCCTCGGGGTGGACCGGCAGGTGATGGTGCGCTACGGCATCCCGGACATCCGGCTGTTTTGGGACAACGATCTGAGACTGCTGAGGCAATTCTAATGAAAGTCTTGCTCTCGTGGCTCAAAGAGTACGTGGAGATCCCGTATGGCGTCGCTGAGCTGGAAGAGCGGCTGCCGGCTCTTGGGCTGGGCATCGAGGGGCTGGAGCGCCTCGGAGACGATGCGGTCTTCGACCTCGAGATCGCGGCTAACCGCGGCGACCTGATGAGCGTGCTGGGCGTGGCGCGCGAGCTGGCCGCGGCGGCGCGCACTCGGGTGCGCGCGCCGGCCTCGAAGGTGACGGAGGACCGCCGGCAGGTCAGCGAGGTCACCCGTGTTGAGGTGACCAACACCACGCTGTGCCCGCGATTCACTGTACGCATGATCGTGGACGTCAAGGTCGGCCCATCGCCCTCGTGGATGGCGCGGCGGCTGGAGGGCTGCGGCCTCCGAGCCATCAACAACATCGTGGACGTCACCAACTACGTCATGCTCGAGATGGGCCAGCCGATGCACGCCTTCGACTTCGACAAACTGGTCGAAGGCCGCTTGAT
>JAHZOA010000129.1 GCA_020028455.1 Armatimonadota bacterium
GACACCGTCGGCGGCGCGCCAGCGTCCATCACATTTTGTCCGCTGTGCAACACCGCGATCGTGTTCGACCGCCGGCTCGAGGGCCGAGTGTTGGACTTCGGCACCACAGGCAAGCTACGGTTCTCAGATCTGGTGATGTATGACCGCCAAACGGAGTCGTGGTGGCAGCAGGTGACGGGTGAAGCGATCGTCGGCGGGCTCACCGGGAAGCGGTTGAGGTTTCTGCCGGCTCAGATCATCTCCTGGGAAACGTTCCGCGCGCACTTTCCAGCCGGGAGGGTTCTCAATCGCAACACAGGACACGTCCGTTCGTATGGCCAGAACCCGTACATCGGCTACGATGACATCAAAGCGTCGCCGTTTCTCTATCGCGGTCCCCGGGACGCCCGGCTCCGACCAATGGAGCGTGTCGTGACCGTGTCGCTCGGGACGGAAGACGCAGCCTATCCCTTTAGTGTGCTGGAGAAAGTGCGTGTCGTGAACGATACGGTCGGCGGCGTACCGCTGGTGGTGATCCATGCATCGGGCGTGACGTCAGCGCTCGACCGTGGCAGCATCGCCGATTCGCGCGACGTCGGGACAAGCGCCGTATTTGAGAGAAAGGTTGACGGAAGGACGCTGACCTTCAAGGCGGCATCGGGCCGCATCGTGGACGGGCAGACGGGCAGCTCCTGGAACATCCTCGGCCAAGCGACCACCGGTCCGCTGAATGGACGACGCCTCACTCCTGTGGTTCACGGGCAGCACTTTTGGTTCGCCTGGGCGGTGTTCAAACCTAAGACCAGAGTGTACAGCCGCTAGTCACCACGCGAAGCCAATGTAAGGAAGATTACATTCACCTGGCTCTCCCTCGGGCAACATCACAACAGGCTTGCATGAGGGAGGGTTCTCGATGCCTTCGAATGTCAGCGCTGGGGTGATTGCTGGAGGGGTCGGCGGCATTATCTTCGGCATGGGGATGCAGATGATGACGGCTCCCACACCTGACGGTGGTCAAGTACCCATGATTGCTATGGTCGGTCAAGTACCGATCATGAATGATCCAACCGGCAGTCTCGCAGGGATGAATCCCGCGACGCTGGGGTGGATCTACCATCTCATCAACAGCGCTGTGATCGGCGGGATCTTCGGACTGCTTGTCAAGGGCGGCATCCAATCATACGGTGCGGGGCTCTTGTGGGGTGCCGTGTACGGCTTCGCCTGGTGGATTCTAGGCGGGCTCATACTGATGCCGATGCTGCTTCGGATGCCGGTCGCAGCGCCTCTGATGATGGCGCCGATGCGGCCCGTGGCACTGGGCAGCCTCATGGGTCATTTGTTGTTCGGCCTAATCCTGGGCACGACATTCGTCTGGCTCTCCCGCGGCGCTACTTCGCGCCCGAAGCTCGGAGCAAGTCGCTGATGTAGGCGTCCATCTGGTCGGGGGTGAGAAGCCCGATCTGCTTTCGCACGATCATGCCGTTCGGCGTAATGAAGAATGTGGACGGCATGCCGAAGATCTGATACCCGGCCAGGATGTCCTCGTCGAAGACGGTGCCTGCTGGGAACGTGATGCCCAGCAGACGCAGCAGGTCTTGTCCTTGCTCTCGCGTACCCAGGCCTGTGTACGGGCCGATATCTACGGCGAGCATCACATATTGATCCTTGCCGCCGGCAGCGTAACGTTTCTGAAAATCCGGCATCTCCGCGCGACACGGCGGGCAGAGCCCGGCGAAGAAGTTCAGAACCACCGGCTTGCCGCGAGCGAGGATCTGGGAGAGGCGAAGCTTCTGCCCCCCGACGACGTCCTGGCCCTGGTACATCGTGATCTCGAAGTCGGGGGCGGGCTGCGCGCGCCCCTGCGGCAACGGTGAGACGGATGTGGGCGGTATTGATCGCTGACGGGCCACGGCGACGATCATGATGGCAATTCCGATGGCGATGAGAACGGCAGTGATCAGGTGTGCTCGCTGGGAAGACATCTTCCTGGGGAAATAATTCGACACAGGTTTCAAGTATACGCATACGGAGGCAAACCCGTGGCCAAATCCGTCGTTGTCTACTCGCAGCCCGGCTGACTGTTCTGTGGCAAGGTGAAGGAGTTCCTTCACCAGAAAGGGGTTGCCTACACGGAAAAGGACATCAGCAAAGACGAGAAAGCGTTCAATGAGCTCGTCGACAAGGGCTTTTCTGCCACGCCGGTGACCATCATCGATGGTGAAGCCGTCGTTGGGTTCAACCGGACGAAGCTTGAAGAGCTGTTATCTTCGGAGGGCTAGATGGCGCTGTCAGAGCATGAAGTCCAAAAAATCTTGACGACGTCGAAGATCATCGCCGTGGTTGGTCTCTCGAACAAGCCGGACCGTCCCAGCTACGACGTTGCGAGTTATCTCAAGGAGCACGGATACCGGATTATCCCCGTCAACCCTACCATTAAGGAGGCGCTTGGCGAGAAGGTCTATGCCAGCTTGAAAGACATCCCCGAGCGCGTGGATGTCGTGCAGATCTTCCGCCGCCCCGAAGAAGTACCGGCTATCGTTGAGGATGCGATCGCCATTGGGGCGAAGGTTGTGTGGATGCAGCCCGGCGCAGAGAACGAGGAGGCCGCGGCGAAGGCCGAGTCCGCAGGCCTCAAAGCCGTTGTCGGCGCCTGTATGCGGACGGTGCATCGCTCCCTGCGACTCTAACCCCGATAGACTTGGCGACCACCAATGTCGCCCACGGAGTGGGCCGACGGCGCACAGAGGCCGAGCTAGGCCGAGGCCGGGAGTTTGACTCTTGATGCCGGGTTGAACAGTGAAAGATCCCATCAGGCCTGAGAGCGTTGCGGGCCTTCTGGCTGCGCTGCGCGAGCATCGCCCCAAGATCCTCCGCCTGGGCAACAGTCGATCGAAAGCGATCCCCCGAGCCATCCGTGCGCTCGGTGCGGTCACCGTTTCGAGGATTTCCGGCAACGTCAGTCGTGTGGCCGCCGGTGTCGATGTGCTTCTCGTCTCGCCGGTGAGCGCTAGTGCTGCTGCGCGGCGGCAGATGGACGAAGCGCTGGCCTTAGCCCGGCATTGGGGTGTACCGACCGTGATCGATCTCACCGGCGCATTGAGGCGTCGGCGCTCCCTTGCGCCGGCCCGGCGAATGATCGCGGCGGCAGTATGGCCCGTTGTATCTGCAACAACTGATGAATTGGTCGCTCTCACGAACTCAACCCGAAAGCGTATGGATCCTATTCGCCTTGCAGGCGAACTCCTCCAGTCGGGCGGCCTGGCGGCGATCCGCGGGTCAACCGGGTTGGTCACCGATGGGGAGCGATCGGTCGTGATCGACAGCTGGGATCACTGGCTCGAAACAGCGAGGGAGGCGGGCCCGCTGACAAGCGCGAGTATCGCGGCATTACTCGGCGTCGCCCATCTCGCCGACTTCATGACCGTCACAGCGGTAGCGCTGACCTGTGTCGGCCAGGCCTCCGTTCGAGCCGCACGCCACACGAATTCTCATGGGATGGAATCCCGCGTCGTCAAGGAGCTCGGTGCGCTGTCCGCTGGGGCTGCGCGGTGATGCGGACGCCTGCGACCGATCGGGTGCGAGCTGCGCTGGAAGCGCTGGGTGTGCACGTCCAGATTCTTGAGTTTTCTCAGAGCACTCGGACAGCGCAGGACGCTGCCGTGGCTGTGGGGACCACGGTGGCGCAGATCGTCAAATCACTGGTATTCCTGGTGGACTCGCGTCCCGTTCTGGTGCTTGCGTCGGGCGCGAACCGCGTGGATCCCGTGAGACTCGCATCCGCAGCGACCGCCGCGACGGCGCGGATGGCGAGCGCCGAGGAGGTCCGGGCGATCACGGGGTACTCAATCGGCGGCGTGCCGCCGGTCGGCCATGCCACGCCGCTCAGCATATACCTTGACCAGGATCTCATGCGGTTCGAGATTCTCTACGCGGCAGCAGGCACGCCAACCGCCGTCTTCGGCATTTCACCGCAGCTGCTTCGAGACATTACGGGGGCGCGCGTCATCGCTATCGCGGCTGAGAATCTCTAGAATTCCACCGGCATGGCCTTGTGTCCGCGGATGACGAATCCCCCGGTATACTCCACGGGTTCCCGCGCAATCCTGATTCCCGGCAGGCGTTTGAGAAGCGTCTGGAACGATGTCTGCAGCTCAACCCGCGCAAGAGGGGCACCAATGCAGTAGTGAATCCCCAGGCCGAAGGTGAGATGCGGGTTGTCCTTTCGGGTCAAATCGAGCCTGTCCGGATCGGGGAATCGTCTCGCGTCGCGGTTACCGGAGGCATACAGCAGGCCGACCTCTGTTCCCCGCTTCAGCGCGACACCGTTGAAATCGAAATCCGCCAGCACCCATCGCTCGAACATGGGGAGGGGTGTATCGTAGCGCAGCAGTTCTTCGACCGCCGCTTTGAAAAACTCGGCGTTGTCCTTCGCGGCCGCCTCTCTGGCCGCTGCCATCTGCTGTGGATGGTGATGCAGCGAAAGCATCCCCAGGGTCGTGCCGTTGACGCTTGCCTCATGACCGGCGTTGAGCAGCAGGATGCAGTTACTGACGAGCTCGTCTTCACTGAGCACTTCGCCCTTTTCCTCGACTCGGACCAATGCGGAGATCAGGTCATCTCTGGGTTGTCTGTGCCGCTCGTGCGCCAGCTTTCTGATGTAATCTGAGAACTCGACGACGGCCTGATTCGCGCCCCTCGCCTGTTCGTCGGAGTACCCAAGTTCATAGAGCTTCACGATCGCCGCCGACCAGGGCCGCAGCGGGCCACGCTCTTCTTCCGGAACACCGAGCAGTTCGGCGATGACCGCGACAGGTATGGGTTCCGCAAAGTCTTTGAGCAGATCCATCCCGCCCCGGTCTTCCACGCCGTCGATCAACGCGTCAACGATCTCTTGAATCTTTCGCCGCAATCCCTCGACGCGCGAAGAGGTGAACGCTTTCAGCATCAAGCCCTTGAGGCGAGTGTGCTTGGGCGGCTCGTTGTCGAGCATGTGATGG
>JAHZOA010000130.1 GCA_020028455.1 Armatimonadota bacterium
ACGCGATTCTCGCCCAAGTCCACTACGCCGGCGGCGATGGCAGCCCGTATCCGCGCCACATCCACATCCTTCGTTACCGCAACGAGCATGACGTCCTCGGGTCGGCGGCCGGAGCGTATTGCCGCAGCCGCGATGCGCCCGCGTACGAGCGCGACACTGGCGGCGACATCGGTCACACCGACCCGGAGCTCTACGGCGCCCGCCTGCCCGCTGTAGGAACCGCAACGACAGCCGCCATGCGACCGGTGACACGGTCTCGCCGGTACGAATAGAACAGGTCTGGATGGTCGTACGTGCAGAGGTCCAGGACCTCGATGCGCCGAGGCAAGAGGCCGGCGTCCAACAACTGCCTGCGGCATGCGGCGCGGAGATCCAGCTGCCAGCGCTGCCGGCCGTTCGCGGCCGCGACCTCGGGCCACCACCTCCACCGCCGCATCCGCTCCATCACCGGCTCGTCCACCTCATAGTGGCAGGGACCGATGCTGGGACCAATCGCAGCGAGCAGATCTCGAGGGTTGCTTTTGAAGCGATCGGCCAGGATGCGCACGCCTTCGACGGCGATCCCCGCGGCGGTTCCCTTCCATCCCGCGTGCAGCGCGGCGACCACGCGCCGCTTCGGGTCGGCAAGCAGTAGAGGCACACAGTCGGCGGCGTGAATCGCCAGAGCCAGCCCCGGATCGGCCGTAACCAGGCCGTCCGCACCGGCAATGGATCGCCCGGCATCCTCGGCGCCCACCACCGCCACCACCGACCCGTGCACCTGATCCGCTTCTACGTGTTGCGCAGGGCGCAGTCCGAGGGTCTGGAGGACCGCGCGACGATTCGTCGCGACCGTCTCCGGATCGTCGTCGACGCCGCGGCCGAGATTCAGGGAGGCAAAGGGCCCCGTGCTCGATCCACCCTGGCGCGTAGTGAAGGCGTGCGGAATGCCGGCGGCGCGCAGGTTGCCGGCGAACAGGAGATGGGGGCGGGTCACACGACTTTCTCGCGAACCTTCGCGCTGAAGTAGTCCATAGCCGCGACGACAATCGTGATGCCCCAGACCGCGGTCGCGGCCTGCCGCCACTGCAGGAGGTTGATGTACTGGATGAGCAGGAATCCCACGCCGCCGCCGCCGACCATCCCGATGACCGTGGACATTCGCACGTTAATATCCCATCGGTAGATGGTAAACGCGATGAAGGGCGGGACGATCTGCGGCACCACCGCGTACCTGACCACCTGGAGCGGGCTGGCGCCCGTGGCGGTGATGGCCTCGATCGGCCCCGGGTCGATCGACTCGATCTGCTCCGAGTACAGCTTCCCCAGGGAGGCGATCGAGTGCAACCCCAGCGCGAGAACGCCCGCGAAGGGGCCGATTCCGACCCACACGGCGAAGACCGTGGCCATGATGAGCGGTTCGATCGATCGGGTGATGTTCAGAATGGTGCGCACAACCACATACACTGCGGCGCCGACAGGAGTGCGGGCCATGAGGTTCTTGGCGCCCAGGAAGCTCAGCGGGACCGCAAAAAGCACTGCGATAGTCGTGCCCATAAGCGCCAGGAAAACTGTCTCTACCAACCGGGCGAGCACAAGCGTGAAGGCGCTGCTGGGACGGAGCGCGCTGCCCTGGAGCGTCACCTGCACTCCCAGAGTGTGATGCTGCCCGATCAGATCGATCACCTCGACCGGGACAGTGAAGCGCCCCTCGCCGTCGGTGACAAACTCCTCACCGGGCGCGGACGAGCCGGACTGGTCTGTCCAGATAATCTGTCCCGGCCTCCCCGGGGCAAAGCCCTCCCCCCGGACAGTGACGGTCTGGCCAGGACGCCCGACGGGGGCGGAGAGCGCGATACGCGGTCCGTCCGCGGCCGGCGCCGGCATGGGTGGGGCTCCTTCGGGGGTGAAACTGAACGGGACGCGGACTTCCTGACGCAGGGGGACCCGGGCCAGGATATCCGGCCGCACCAGATCGCGCACCAACGGCCTGATGAGCCTCGTGCTCGTGACGAGTTCCCCCAGATTGATCTGTGTGACCTGCCACCCGTAAATATAGATTGCGGCCAGACCGACGATCATCAGGAAAAATGTCCACGGCCGGACCCGAGCGCGGGGGATAGCCGGAGGAACGGGGCGGGTCAGGGTTTCGTTAGCCATCAGGCGATCTCAACCTCGACGGCCTCCTCGCCATAGATCTCGCGGAAGCGGGCCTCGTCGATGTCCTTCGGATACCCGGTGAACACTATCCGCCCGCCCTTCAGCGCGATGAGCCGCGTGCCGTAGCGGCGGGCGAGGCTGAGAAAGTGCAGTGCGCACATCACCGTGATGCCGTCGCGCCGGTTCATCTCTTCGATGTACTTGAGCACGGAGTGCGACGTCGCCGGGTCGAGGCTGGCCACCGGTTCGTCCGCCAGGATCAGCCGCGGCTCCTGCATCAAGGCCCGGGCGATGCCGACCCGCTGCTGCTGTCCACCGCTGAGCTGATCGGCCCGGGTGTGCGCCTTCTCCGGAATCCCCACCCGGGTCAGGCTCTCCACTGCTCGGAGCCGCAGATCGGATGGAAAGTAGTTCGTGAGCGACCAGCCGGCCGGAACGTAGCCCAGCCTTCCCGCCAGAACGTTGGTGAGCACTGAGGACCGCTTGACCAGGTTGAACTGCTGGAAGATCATGCCGATCTGCCGCCGCAGCTTTCTCAGCTCGCCCACAGGAAGCGCCGTGATCTCGACGTCGTCGATGTAGATCTTTCCGGAGGTAGGCTCGATCAGCCGGTTGATGCAGCGCATCAGCGTAGACTTGCCCGATCCGGAGAGCCCGATGATCACCAGGAAGTCCCCAGGGTGCACCTCGAAGCTGACGTCATCAAGCGCCCGGGTGCCGTCGGGGTAGAGCTTGGTCAGGTGCTCGATGCGTACGGTCGCGCCAGCCATCCCGTCCTCCTAGCATGGACAGGGGAGGGGTGGCGGATGCGCCTTCCCCTCCCCGTTGCCACGCAGAAATCGTCCAGGTTCAGCGCACGAGTCTCGACAGATCCAGCCCCAGCACCCGGACCGCCTCCCGGATCGGGTTGAAGAACGCATCCAGCGAGGGCACCTGCCGTCGATCCACCTCGTACTTGCTGATCAGCAGGTTGTAGTCGGCATAGCCCTCGTGCGAGTACAGATCCATCACCGCCCGCTGACCCGGCCGGGTCTTGATAATATCGAACATGGCCTTGACGATCTTCTGTTTGACCTCCGGCGCCAGCTCCTTGCGGAGGCTGACCGTGTCGCTCGGAATATAGGGCATGGTCGGCGGTCCGACATATTCGAGCACGGCGACCTTCTGCTTTACATCGGGGAAAGTCCGCTCCACCAGGTTCCTGGCATCGCTGCCGAATCGATCGCCGAAGGTCGCGCCCGCATCGACGCTGCCCTGATAGACTGCGGTGACCACCCGGTCGTGCCCTCCTACATACACAACGTTGCTGAAGAAGGTGGTCGGGTTGACCCCCTTCCGCGTCATGTAGACGGCCGGCCAGAGCGCCGATGAGGTGGAGGCGGGGTCCCCGAACGCAAACCGCTTCCCCGCCAGGTCGGAGAGGCTCCTGGCCCCCAGGTCGGCGCGGACGATAATCTGCGAGCCAAAGTAAGGCCGGCCGGCGCGCACGCTGATGAGCGCGACCTCGGCGCCGCAGCGCGCGTTGGCCAGGACGTAGGCGAGGGGCGCAAACCAGGCGATGTCCACCCGGCCCGCGCAGAGGGCCTCGATCGTAGCCGCGTAGCTGGTCGGAACAGTCGCTTCAATGTCGTAGCCTGTGGCGACCTTCAGCAGTCGCGCGATCTGCACCCCGCTGGCCAGCACGCGCTCGCTATCCTGGGAGGGCACAAACGCCATCACCAGTTTCTGCTGGGTCCTCGCCTGCCCGGCCGTCAGCGACGGCTGGAGCGCCAGCGTCGCGAGGACCACCACGAGGCCCAGCGCAAGGATTCCTGGCCTCCCGAAATGTCTCACTCTCGTACCCCCTTCATCATGAAGACACCAGACAAATGTCTTTGTTTCGCGCGGATGTTACGCCAGATTCAGGATACGCACCGCCATTTCCTCCGGTTCCAGCGAAGCGAGCGCGAGGCGCCCGGGCTGGGCTCGTAGCCGCGGGGCAGTCCAGCCACGATCAGACCATCAGGTTCGTTTGGCGAGCGGGATGAATGGGCGCGGGGGCGGACCAGTGTAATGGGCGCGGGGGCGCAGGAGCTTGTCGTTGTATTGCTCCATCGCGTGCGCGGACCATCCGCTGATGCGCGCCGCGGCGAAGATCGACGTGCACAGGTCGATGGGGATTCCGAGGGCGTGGTAGACAACGGCGGAGAAGAAGTCGACGTTCACGGGCAGGTCACTGACCCGGTGCATGGTCTCGAAGACGCGCACCGCGATGTCGAACACCTTCGTGTTGCCCGTTTCGCTCACGAGCTTCCGGGCCATCTCGCGCAAGACCCCGGCCCGGGGATCGTCCACTTTATAGACGGGATGCCCCCACCCGGGGATGCGATTTTCTGGTTTGGCGCGCTCTTCTTTGGTCATCCGCGAACGGGCCTCCCAGCGTTCCTCGATGTACCGGGCGGCCCGGGACGGATCCCCGATCTCCAACAGCATCTCCAGCACGTCCTCGTTGGCCCCGCCGTGGCGCTGCCCCTTGAGCGTGCCGATCGCGGCGGTGATGGCCGAGTGCAGGTCGGTAAACGTCGCCACCGCTACGCGCATGGCGAACGTGCTGGCGTTGATCTCGTGGTCGGCGTGGAGGATGAAGATCATGTCCATCGTCCGGGCCGCCACCGGCGTGGGCCGCCGGCCTGTCACCGTGTACAGGAAGTTCTCGGCCGCGCTGCCGTCCACAAGCGGCGTCACCGGCTCCTGTCCCTCGCGCAGCCGCTGCCAGGCGCCGACCATCACCGGGATCTGCGCCGTCAGGCGCGTTGCTTTCCGCAGCGTTGCCTCACGGGTGTTGGAGGCGGCATCG
>JAHZOA010000131.1 GCA_020028455.1 Armatimonadota bacterium
GCCGCCGGTGGTCACGCCGCCTTCGGTCCCACCAGCGCGATTCGTGTCGCGGTGGAACCCTTGACCTCGCTCGTACATGATCTCATCGTGCGCCTGCAGGCCTGACGAACGCGCTAGGTCAAACCCCGGCCCGATTTCCACACCCTTGATGGCAGGAATCGACATCACAGCCTGCGCGAGCCTGGCATCGAGCTTACGGTCCCAGTGCACGTAGCTCCCTAGGCCCGGCGGGACGCCGAGCGCGACCACCTCGAAGACGCCGCCCAGGGTGTCCCCGCGCTTCTTCGCGTCCTCGATGGCGGTCCGCATTTGCTCCTCGGCTTCTGCGTCCACGCAGCGCAGCTCAGACGCCTCGGCGATGTCAGGGATCTCCTCCCACCGCTGCGGCCGGTTTCGCACCCCGATACCACCGATCTCGATGACGTGACTGAAGATCGTGACCCCGAACTCGCCGAGCAAACGCCGGCACACTGCGCCGACGGCAACCCGGGCGGCCGTCTCCCGGGCGCTCGCTCGCTCCAGTGCCCGGCGCACATCTGTAAAACCGTACTTCATCGCGCCGACGAGATCTGCGTGGCCCGGTCGAGGGCGGGTAAGCGGAGGCTCGTTCTCACGGACATCATGGTTCTCGATCCGCAGGGCCAGTGGGCCCCCGATCGTCTGGCCTCCCATGAGTCCGGACACAATTTCCACCCGGTCCGCTTCCAGCTTCATCCGGACGCTCCGGCCGTAACCTGCCTGGCGCCGCGCCATCTGCGGGTGGATGTCTTCCTCACTCAATGGCAGACCTGCGGGAAGTCCTTCGAGCACGGCGGTAAGGGCCTTGCCGTGCGACTCGCCCGCGGTCAGGAATCTCAATACCAGATTGATCCCTCCACTACTGCTGGAAAGCTGGAGAGCTGAAAAGCTGGAAAGCAACCCCAAATGTCTTTTCTTCTGCTTTTCAGCTCCTCAGCTTCCCAGCTTTTCAGCTCTGTCCCAGTGCCTGCCGCATGATCTCGATGGGAGCGGGCCGGCCGGTCCACAGTTCAAAGCTTTTTGCACCCTGGTAGAGCAACATCGACAGCCCACTCACGACTGTCGCACCGGCATCGCGTGCAGCGTTGAGCAGGTCAGTCCATCTCGGAGTGTACACCATATCATGCACGACCATGCTCGGACGCAAACAGCGCACGAGTGTCGCAAGCCATTCCTCGCGACCGCCGCTCCCGCCCATCGCGGCAGACATCGTGGCCGTCGTCGTGTGAATCACGACCTCCGCGCCCTCCATGCTTCTCTCGACGGTATCCGCAGCGAGATCACCCGCGTCAACCCGGCACTGCGGAAAGTCCCGCGACACCATTTCTGCCAAACCGCGGGCGCGGGAAACCGTGCGGTTGAGGACCATCAATTGCGAGGCCGCCGCTCCGGCCAGGGCAAACGCGGCAGCCCGCCCGCCGCCGCCCGTCCCGATCACCAGACAGCGCCTACCCTTGATCGCGGCGCCGCCGTCCTTGGTCAGAGCGTCAATAAGGCCCACCGCGTCGGTGTTGAATCCCTGCAGGCGCCCATCGGCCACGCGGATGGTGTTGATTGCGCCGATCCGCCGAGCAACGGGATCCAGTTCGTCGACAAAAGCGACGGTCGTCTCCTTGTGGGGGATGGTGACGTTTGCGCCGACCATCCCGAGCGCCGTTAGACCCCGCAACGCGTATGGAAGCGCGTCGGCGCGGACGCGAAATGCCATATAGCGCCAGTTGAGCCCGACGGCGTCAAACGCAGCATTGTGCATGCGGGGAGAAAGTGAATGGGCAACAGGATCTCCGAGGATGCCAACCACACGCGTCTGCGCGTTCGGCGTCAGCATTGAACGCAATTATACTTCGACTTAACCCGGCACCAAGCAAAATTCCCCCGGCCTCGACCTCGCTCGGCCTCTGTGCGCCGTTGGCCATCTCCGCTGGTGATACGGTGGACGCCACCTTACACTAAATAGGTCATGTCGGTTACGCGGCGGCGGTTGCTGTACGGCGTGGGGAGTTTCGGCAGCAGCCTTCTCCAGCAGACCGTGCTGCTCTGGATCTTCTTCTATTACGCACCGCCCGCCGGGCAGGGGCTGCCCACGCGTGTCCCGGCCTCATTGATGGGTCTGGCGATGGCGATCGGCCGGCTCGTCGATGCCATCGCAGATCCTCCGGTTGCGTATCTCAGCGACCGGCTCAGGTCTGTGAGAGGACGCCGGCGCCCGTTCATCATCGTCGGAGCGCCGCTGTTGGCACTGGCCTTCGCCCTGCTGTGGCGACCGCCGGACGCCGCTGCATCGACGGCAAACTTCATTTATGTGACCGCGGTGCTCGCGGCGTTTTTCTTTCTTTTCACGACCGTGCTGAACCCGTACATTGCGCTGCTGCCAGAAATCACGTCGCCCGGCGCGGCCAGAACGGCGACCGCCGCGTGGCAGGCATCGTTCAGCCTGGCCGGACTGGCTACGGCATACGTCACTTCGGGGATCCTTTCATCACGGTTCGGTTTCCCGGTCATGGGCCTGGTCCTCGCCATCCCAGGGCTGGCCGCGCTCTGGATCGCCGGGCTCAGTGTTCGCGAGCAAACTGTCTATGAAGACGCTGTGCCGTTCTGGCGGACACTGCGAGGTATTCTCGCGAACCGACGCTTCAGGGTCTTCGTCGTGGGGCTGACCCTCTTGTGGTTCGGTCTCAGCATGGTGAATCTGTCGCTGGCATTCGATGTCACCGTATTGATGGGGCTGCCGCGGTCTGCTGTCGGAATTCTGCTCGGCGCGGCGGTGAGTATCGCGCTTATTTCGTTCCCTGGTATTTACGCGTTGACGAGACGGAAGGGGAAGCGCGACACGTTGATGCTCGCCATGGGGACGGCCGCAGTGATCGTACCCTTCATCGGCGCGATCGGCCTGATCCCGGGACCGCTGTCACGCGCCACGCAGGGATATGTGCTGATCGCGCTTGCGGGTCCGCCACTGGCGGCACTGTTTGTCCTCCCGAACGCGATCCTGGCCGATATCGCTGAATCGCATGCGGCCACAACTGGGGAACGGAGCGAAGCGATGTTCTTTGCCTTCCAAGGGCTCGTGTTCAACGGGACGACCAGCCTGGCCGCGGCGGCCCTCGGTGGAATCCTACAGTGGCTCGGCTACTCGCCGGAGAATCCGCTCGGACTGCGGGTTGTGCCGGCGATCGCCGCGATCACCGTGGCAGCGGGGGCATTCGTGTTCAGCAAGTATCCGCGGGACTGAGGCGTCTTACCGAAGATGCGCGGTATCGTTCAGCACCATCAGCCAGGCGCGGTCTCCGTCCATTTCCACCAAACTGATCCCGGCGTTTGGAAGCCGGAACCGCCAGTAACTGGACAACGGAGCGTCGAGCACCGACAGCAGGATAGCGCGGTTCACACCGCCGTGCGCGATGATCGCCAGGATCTCATCGCTGTGTCTGCCCGCAATCTCCCGGAAGACCGGCACCACCCGCGCCCGCATCTCATCGATTGTCTCCCCTCCGGGAATCCGCGTCTCGTTGGGACGGTCGTACCATTGCTTCAACAGCTCGGGGTACCGCGTCTCGACGTCTGACAGGGTCAGCCCTTCCCAGTCGCCGAGTCCGTGCTCACGGAAATCAGGCACGAGTACGGGCTCAAGGCCGTGATCCGTGGCGATCGGCGACGCCGTCTCAACGGCGCGCCGGAGGGGACTGGTATAGACTGCGCGCAACGGCACTGCGTGCAGAGCCTCGGCGAGTTGTTCCGCCTGCCGGCGACCCCACTCGCTCAGCGGAGAATCTGAAGATCCGGCGTAGCGTCGCTCAGCGTTTGACGTCGATTCGGCGTGGCGGATGAGGTAGATCCGGGCTGGCACTAACCCCGCCTGCGCCGTTCGTGCATCGAGGCGAGGTACTGCCGGTAATACCGCTCGACCGTCCGGTTGTTGATGCTCAACGACGGCGACCGTTCGGGACGGATGCCGCCGCTGAACGTACGCGGGATGTGCAACAACTCGTGTATGATGACGCGATCCTGTTCTCGTCGCGACAGACGGTCGAACGCGGGCACCATGAACTCGATCACGTAGTGCGGGTGCAGCCGCAGCGCATCCTGGAAGATCGGTGGAAGACCCCAAATCCGTGCGAGTGCGTTGGCGCGAGAACCGGACACGCGCACGCACCGGATGCGCGTGGGTTTGATGTAGATAAGCCCCAACGCGCGCACGATGCGTCGCATCCGGGAGTGAATGTCTTGAGCAGAAAGCCACTGCATGGAGACCACCGCGATGTACCTATTGGGTTGGCTTATCGAAAGAACGAGTCCTGCTGACCGGTTTCCAACGCGAAGGGGATAGGGGACTGATGACTTCGTTATCCCATTATCCCCTTATCCCTTTATCCCACAGTCAATGCTATCTCGAGTCTACGGTTCGTTTTCCCTTTATTCTCCGTTTTCGTCACCGCGAGCCTGCCGATCTCGCTCGTGTTTGCCACGTGCGTGCCACCATCGGCCTGGGCATCGAAGCCCTCGATCTCGATGACGCGGACCTCGCGAATCTCTGGCGGCAGAAGGTTCCTTGCCAGCCGCGTGAGGTCCGACCGCTCGAATTCTTCGCGCGAGACAAACCGCACGAGAATGCGCCGGTGCTCTCCGATCACTCGATTTGCTTCGGCTTCGATCGCCGTCACACGACCCTTGTTGAGATCTTCGAGCGAGAAATCCATCCGCGCCCGCTCCGGGTAGATCGCTCCACCGGTCACGAGCGCGCCAAACAGATGGTACACGGCGCCGACGAGCACGTGCAGGGCGGAGTGGTGCCGCATGATCGCAAACCTGCGGTCCCAATCGAGGACACCGCGCACGATCTGGCCCTCCGATGGCACAGGTCCATCGAGATCGTGACGGGCCGAAGCGCCATCTTTTTTGATATCCAAGACGCGGGCTTCGCCGCC
>JAHZOA010000041.1 GCA_020028455.1 Armatimonadota bacterium
AATTTTCGATCTCGGCGGTACCCTGATAGAGCGCGGCCGTAAGAGCTTCGAGCCGGGCAACGCGACGGCCCTCAGAGAGTGGCTCCGAGGTCGCGGCCACGACGTCGGGGCAGAATTCGCCGGCGCAGTCGTCGCCGAACGGGAAGCGTCATTCGCCCGGCGTACAGGAACGCGCGAAGTCCGGGCAGTGGAAGCCCTCCGCCCCGTATTGGGACGGTACGGCCTGCCGACCGACGACACGTTCCTAATTGCCGCGGAGTCGGGATTCTACGAGCCCGAATTGCGCGCGATGCGTTTGCTTCCTGACGCTTTTGAAGTCTTGGAACAGCTGCGCGCGCGCCAATTGCGCACCGGGCTTGCATCAAATGCCACTTCACACTATTTCGTAGAAGAATGTTGCCGCAGGCTCCGGATCAACCAGTATCTCGACCCGATCATGTCATCCGCCGCCATTGGTTGGGCAAAGCCTGACTCGCGAATCTTCAACGCGATCCTGAAGCCGTGGGAGATCATGCCTGAACAGGCGGTGATGGTCGGCGATTCCGTCGCCGCCGACATTGCCGGCGCACGAGCGATTGGAATGCGGTCGATCCTGGTAACCGCCGAGCACAGTCCCGGAGAGCCCCGGACCTGGGAGGGAGTGCAGGCTGACGCTGAGGCGTCGACGCTCAGAGAAGCCGGCCAGATAATCGAGCGCTGGCTTCAGGAGAGGTGAGCCGGGTTCAGCGCCTGCGAGAAGTCTCCGAGCAAGTCGTCGACATCCTCAACTCCTACGCTGACCCGGATGAGCCCTTCACTGATCCCCACGGCGGCTCTGACCTCCCTCGGCATGTGGACGCTACTGATGCCAGCCGGATGGGAAACCAGCGTACTGACTCCACCCAGGCTTGTGGCTCGCTTGGGGATCTCGAGGCGCTCGAAGACACGCACGCTCGGACCGTAACCACCTTTCACCTCGAAACTCAGCATGCCCCCGAACCCACGCATCTGTTTGGCGGCGACCGCGTGTCCGGGATGAGCTCGGAGTCCCGGGTAGTGCACGCGATCCACGCTGGGGTGTTCCGCTAGGAACTCTGCCAGGCGCAGCGCCGTCGCGTTCTGACGCTCGACGCGCAGTGCCAGCGTGGCGAGACCGCGGATCACCAGCCACGCGCCGAACGGATCGGGCGTGGTTCCCAGGATCCTGACCTGCTTTTTGGTCTTCTTGATGAAATCAGACGACCCGGCGATCAGTCCCAGGGTGACGTCGTGGTGGCCTCCGAGGTACTTGGTCGCGCTGTGCACGACGGCGTGAACGCCATCACTAATGGGCGTATGGTTGTAAGGCGTCGCCCACGTGTTGTCGGCGATCGTCATCGCGCCGTGTGCCCGTGCGAGTGAGGCAACCTTCGCCGCATCAGTGATCGCCAGCATCGGATTGTTCGGAGTTTCAATGAAGAGCAGCCGGGTGTTTGGGCGTAGCGCACGCTCATAGGATTGCGTGTCGGTGTCCGGCAGCAGGGTCGTCTCGATCCCGTAGGACGGCAGCATCTCTGCAAAGAGCTGATAGGTGGCCTGATAAATCGCGCTGGGTGCGATCGCGTGGTCGCCGCGTTTGAGCGCAGTCAGAACCGCGCAAGAGACTGCGCCCATCCCAGAAGCCGTCGCCAGCGCGTCTTCTGCCCCCTCGAGCAGGGCCATCTTCTCTTCCAGCGCCCGGGTGGTGGGGTTGCTCCAGCGCGTGTACACAAAGCCGGGCGGAATCTCCTGCCCCAGCCGCGCCCCCTCCTCGGCGGTGTCGTAATAGTACGTTGCGGTCTGATAGATGGGCGCCGCGACCGACTTGTGAGTGTCGGCTATTTTCCCACCATGAATCGCCGTCGTGGAGAATCCCCATCTCTTATTCATCGAGTCCTCCAAATTGTACGTTCCTGAACCGAGATTCGGCGGTGTTGACGATTCACCATTCACGATTCACCATTCACTCATGAAGTTCGGGGCGCACGTCAGTATCAGCGGCGCAATCCATCTTGCCATCGACCGCGCTGTCCGAATCGGCTGCGAGTGTCTCCAGATCTTTGTCGGCAGCCCCCGCATGTGGCGGGAGATCATCTATTCGGATGCCAACCTCGACCTGTTCATCGAGAAGCGCGAGAAAGCGAAGCTCGATCCGCTTGTCGCCCACACCGTGTACTTGATCAATCTGGGTTCAGCGAACATGGAAGTCTACGGCAAGTCGACCGGCGCCCTCATCCATGCGCTCAAAGCTATGGACCGCCTTCATGGGCTGGGGGCCATCACGCACCTCGGCAGCCGTGGCGAGCGGTCCTGGTCCGATGTCCTGGCGAGACTCCGCGCGGCATTCGTGGTTGCGCTGGAGGCGACCGATCGAGCGATGATCATCGTGGAGAACAGTGTCGGAGCGGGCGGTCAGATCGGTGGGACGTTTGAGGAAATCCGCGACATCCTCGCGGCCATGGACTGGCATCCCCGGCTCGGCGTGTGCCTGGACTCTTGCCATTTGTTTGCGACCGGGTGGGACATCCGCACGGAGAAGGGCGTGGATGCCATGGTCAGGGCATTCGATAAGACCGTCGGACTCAAACGCCTCCAGGCCTTCCACCTGAATGATTCGAAGATGCCCCTTGGGTCGAAAGTCGACCGTCACGAAAACATTGGTGACGGTAGGATCGGGCGGCCCGGATTCCGCGCCCTCGTGAATCACCCAAAACTCAGACGGCTGCCGGCCTTTATCGAGACGCCGCATTTCGAGCACGACGTTCCCGACAGAAGGAATCTCGATCTGCTCAAGCGGTTGAGGGACTCAGGATCGCACTGAGGGTTGCGGGGGCGGCGTCAGCCGCAGGAACAGCGTCTCCAGGACCAGCCGTGGGTGCACGTTACGACGGATCGCCTCTTTGGCTTCTTCCACCGCGCTGATCCGCGCGGCGAGCACCGGCGCGGGGACTTCACCGGCCAGTTTGCTGATCACGTCTTTGTGGTCCATGTTGATGAGCAGCGATTCGTCCTGTGATTCCTGCCACACCAGGATGTCGCGATACCAGAACAGTGCCGTATCGAGCAGATCCCCCAGCGTGTCTTTCTCTTTGGCCAATCCCTCCGCAGCGTCCATCCGGTCAAGCGCGTCCGCATGTTCCAACCGCTGAAACAATTCCAGTGTTCGCTCGCGCATCTGAAGCGCGTCCTCTGACCTCGCCCAGGTGATGGCTTTCCCGAGCTGCCCGCCTGCGAGCGCCGCTATGAAACGCGCGTGTCCCTTCGGAATATTGTGGCGAGAGATAAGCGCTTCCTCGATCGTCGGCGCCGGCACAAGGGAGAACCGCACCAGCTGGCACCGGGAGACGACCGTCGCCAGCATCGGCACCGTGGATTCTGCAAGCAGGATGATCACCACGCTCGGCGGCGGCTCTTCCAACACCTTGAGTAGGCTGTTGCCGGCTTCGATCTGCATCTGGTCGGCGTCGACGAAGATATACACTTTCCACCGGCCCTCCAGCGGTGGATAAACGACCTCTCGACGCAGCGCCCGCGCCTGTTCGATGCTGATGACTTTCTTCTTGCGTTCCTCAGCATCGTCGTGTAGCAGAAGCCCGCGCTTGACGTCGACCACCCGGACGTCTGGGTACTGGCCTTTCGCGATGAGCGTGCAGGCGCGGCACTGTCCGCAGGCATCATCGTTTGCAACCCGTTCGCAGTTGAGCCGCTGCGCAAACGCGACCGCGGTATCAAACCGGCCGACTCCGGGAGGTCCCACAAACAGGTAGGCGTGCGAGACGCGTCCGCTGCGTACGGCAGACCGTAACATCATGACCGCATGATCCTGATCGACGAGATCCCGAAAGGCCATGAGGTGAACTTCGGGGCTAGAACCGCTCCATCCGCTCGACCTGCATGACGAACACGATCGCTCCGCCGACCTCAACCTTGACCGGATACGTCACGTACGAATCGACCGGCTCGACGGCGGGCGGCATGGGGCTCACATATTGCTCACGGCGCTGACAGCACTTCTGAATCGTAGCAAGCACCTGTGTCAGCTGATGGTCCTCAATGCCCACGAGGATCGTGGAGTTTCCTTCGCGGAGGAATCCGCCGGTGCTGGCGAGCATGGTTGCCTGGATGCCGTCTTCGGTGATGGCATCAATGAGCCGTCCCGCGTCCTTCTCCTGCACGATGGCTAGGACGAGCTTGATACCCGCCACCCCCTGGATATGAGGAAGTGCTCAACCCGCCGCACGATCTCGCCATGCACGACCTGTTGAGCACCGGTGCCATCGATGACCTGCACGCGGTTCGGCTGTTCGCGCGCGATTGCGAGGAATCCTTCCCTCACGAGTACATGAAACGGGAGTGCCTCCTGTTCGAGACGATCGCCGCGCCCACGGCGCCCCTGCTTTCCTTCGGCAACCCGCGCACGCTCCAGCCCAGCCTGCGCATCGATGTCGATGAGCAGCGTGAGGTCGGGCAGCAGTCCCCCCGTTGCCACACTGTTGACCTGACGGACGACATCCACGCCCAGGCCGCGCGCGTACCCTTGATAGGCGACGGACGCGTCCACATACCGTTCCGAAAGGACAAGCCGCCCTTCGCGCAGCGCCGGCTCGACCACTTCACTCACGAACTGCGCGCGCGCCGCCGCAAACAGCAGCATCTCGGCCTGTGGAGCCATCTCCCGGAAGTCTTCGTCTAGTAGCAGCGTGCGAATCTGCTCACCAATCGTCGTGCCGCCGGGCTCTCGTGTATGCAACACGGGGTATCGCGGACGAAGGTGCTCGTAGAGGAGGCGGGCCTGCGTGGTCTTCCCAGCGCCTTCGGGCCCCTCGATCGTAATGAAAATCCCGCGCGGCATTGAAGAAACTACGGGAGAAGGGGAGAAAGGGATAAGGGGATAAGGTAAGTGCGCATTTTCCCGAAGACCTTATTCCCTTATCCCCTTATCCCTTTATCCCGCGTTTTCTACCGGGGAAAAATCACGACGCGACGGAAAGGGTCTTCGCCGCGGCTCTCCGATGCCAGCCCATAACGCTGGATGAGCTGGTGCTGAAGGCGGCGGACATACGAGTTCTGCGGCGATAGTTCGACCGGCTGCGTTGTTGTGAGGACCTCGGTGATGGCTTCCTCGACTTCGCGGAGTGCAACCTCCTGTTCATCGAGGTCTTCCACTTCGAAGATGCTGCGGAGGAAGCCTTGGATCTGATTCACGGTGTTGCTCTTGAGCACGTGCATCGTCCGGCCGCGGGCCACGGCTTCGCGCAGCTTCTTTGGCTGCCTGCGCTCCTGCGATTTGAGCGTCAGCACCACATCGGCATCGGCCACGTTGTCGGACACGTACGCGGGTACATGTAACTCTCGGATCGCCCGCTCCAGCCGGTCCCGGCTCACCGCATAGGGATAGATTCGCGTCACTTTGCGACCGGGTCGCGCTGCGTCCTCAGAGGGAGGCGGGGCCATCGGACCCTGCGGCGCCCACCGGTCAGCCCGCGCAGCCACCGGCGGGGCCTCGATCTGCACTTCGCCCTCCTGCGTGCGGACGCGGGTTTCCGGACGCGGTGGTGCGCCGCGCAAGAATCGATCCACGACAACAGAGACCTCGTGATGCACAGCAAGCTTGTCCTTTTCCTGGATCTCGATGACGACATCAAACGTCGGCGGCGCCTTGCGCTCCAGGACTGTCTTCTGAGTGCCTCGCCTGCGCGCTTCCTCATCGGAGAGCGTCACCGCCTGGACTCCGCCGAGAAGGTCTGACAAAGTTGGATTCTGCAGCAGGTTGTCCAGCGTGTTGCCGTGGGCAGTCGCAATCAGTTGGACACCGCGCTCGGCGATCGTGCGCGCCGCCAGCGCTTCGGCCTCCGTTCCGATCTCGTCGATGACGATGACCTCAGGCATGTGGTTTTCCACCGCCTCGATCATCACCGCATGCTGCAATTCGGGATGCGGCACCTGCATGCGGCGCGCGGCGCCGATCCCTGGATGCGGAATGTCCCCATCACCGGCGATCTCATTGGAGGTGTCGACCACGACGACACGCTTGCCGAACTCGTCGGCCAGGACGCGCGCCGCCTCGCGCAGCAGCGTCGTCTTCCCCACGCCGGGCCGGCCGACCAGCAGAATGCTCTTGCCGGACTCAATGACATCCCGCACGATGTCCACCGTTCCGACGACGGCGCGACCGACGCGACAGGTAAGGCCAATGATCTCGCCCTGGCGGTTCCGGATCGCCGAAATGCGGTGCAGGGTGCGCTCAATCCCCGCCCGGTTATCTTTTCCAAACGCCCCCACGTGGCTGCTGACGAAACCGATATCTTCATGAGACACGTAGCCTTCATTCAGTGAGATCACACGCCCGGGATAACGCGCTTCGGGTTTGCGCCCCAGGTCGATCACGACCTCCAGCAAGGCATCCTGGTGGTTTTGCTCCTCAATGGATTCGCGCAGATGTGGAGGCAACACGTCAAGCAGTAAATCCAGGTTGTCGGTGATCTGGATCTGTCTGGGCACCACGAACCGGTCTCCTTCTGCAAGAACTCGAGCGAAGGCGTCAGGCAGGGCTCTCACCTATGAACATTGCGGGTGACAGGATCGAACAACAAAACGAGGGCCATCGCGCCAATTATACCATACCCTCCCTGACGACCCTTTCTTACGCGACCTGGGCAATCAGACAGGTCAAGTAACGCGTCTCCGGCATGGCCGGATGGATCGGGTGATCTTGCGCCTGTCCGCGGCGCTCCATCAGTCGCACCGTACGATGCGTGTCACTCGCGGCGCTCGCCACCACCTCAATGAGCAGCGCCTCCTGCATATGATATGAGCACGAACAACTCACCAGTATCCCTCCGGGCCGGAGGAGCTTGAGCGCGCGCAGGTTGATCTCTTTGTATCCTGCGACGGCTCGTGGGAGCGAGTCCTTGGTCTTCGCAAAAGCAGGCGGATCCAGGATCACCACGTCGTACCTCGTGCCTGTACTGACCTGACGCCGCAACTCGTCGAAGGCGTTGGCCACCATAAACGTACAGCGGTCCGCCACGCCATTGCGCTGGGCGTTTCCTGTGGCTAGGTTGATCGCCTCTTCAGAGATGTCGACTGCCGTCACGTGCTTTGCGCCGCCCAGTGCCGCGTGCACGGCGAACCCCCCCGTGTAGCAGAATGCGTCAAAGACGTCGGCCTCCTTGACCAGCCGGCCGATCGCGAGCCGGTTCTCCCTCTGATCGAGGAAGAATCCGGTCTTCTGACCCCGGGCGATGTCGGTGAGGAAAGAGGCGCGCCCCTCCTGAACTTCAATCTCCGTGGGGGCCTCGCCAGATAGCCAGCCCGTCTGCGAGGCCAGACCCTCTAACCTCCGGACTCCTGGATCGTTGCGTTCGTAGACGGCCGACGGGTGCACCAGCTCGTTGATCAAGTCGACGAGGATGTGTTTGCGGATGTCCATTCCCAGCGCGAGCGTCTGGAGGACAGCGATGTCGCCGTAACGATCGACGATGAGTCCAGGCAGCTGATCACCCTCGCCGTAGACGACCCGGTACGCGGACGTTCCGTTTACGATTCGCTTGCGATAGGCGATCGCCTCCGCCAGCCGTTTCTGAAAGAACTCGCGACCGATGTCTTCAGGACGCGTCGTCAGGAGTCGGACGGTGAGTGTGGACTTGCGGTTGATGAATCCTCGACCCAGCCACTGTCCACGCAGAGAACGGACGTCGACAATCCCGCCATCGTCCACGTGCCCGTCAAGGCTGGCGATTTCGCCGGCGTACACCCAGAGATGGCCGAGGGCTAAACGTGATTCCTTGCCAGGTTTCAAGAGGACAGTGGCAGTCAGAATAGCGTCGTCTGCGCGGGCTGCTCGATCTTCTTTTCTTCCTCGACCTCTTCGAGGAGGGTCTTGGCGGGAGCACCGTCCGCAAAAATGTGGATCTCACCGTAGACGCCGTCGTAGCCCGGTTTGATCTGCACCTGGCCTTCGCGAACGCGGCGGATTCCCTCGACGATCCGGGATGTCGTGTGCTTCGTCAATTCTTCCAGGGGGACATCGAGCAGCACGGAGAACTCGCTGCCGAGACGTGCGCACAGCTTGAAGTATTCTTCCCGGACCGCGCCGGTGCCCACCTGCGCGCCCTTGGCTTCGGCGACGATCTCCTCGAGCGGAATCAGGTTCCGGTACGGGACCGCACCCGAGGGCACATATCCTTGCTCCCGATCGGCAATGTCCTCGACCCGGTGCATCACCCCGACCGTGACCGGCCGTTTGCACACAGGGCAGCGGTTGCCGGCGGCCTTGGTCTCTTTCGGAGTGAGGCGAGTATTGCAGTTCCTGTGGCCGTCGTAATGGTATTTGCCTTCCTCCGGGAAGAACTCGATCGTGTATAAGAACTTGCTGGTATCCTTCTCACGGATGATGCGAACGAGCTCGTGGTAATCAGGCTCGGCGGTTTCAAAGACATTCGCCTCCCTGCCAAGCTTCGCCGGAGAATGCGCGTCGGAGTTGCTGAGGAGCATCATCGGATCGAGCTGTGAGAGCCGCCAGTTCATGGCCGGATCGCTGCTCAACCCGGTTTCGACGGCAGCAATGTGCCGTGACTGGTCACGGAAACACTCAAGGAGAGCGTCGAAGCCTGAGTTTGATCCAAACAAACTGAACCATGGGGTCCAGGCGTGGGCCGGGACGATCATGCAATCGGCCGAGATCTCCATGATGTACTCGACGAGTTTATCCGAGGGAAGGGTCAGCGTGGGCCGCCCATCGGCCATCAGCGACCCGAAGCGTCCCAGTACCGCATTGATGCGCTCCACAACCTCGAGTGACGGGGCGAAGATGATATTGTGAATCTTCCGGAGCCGGCCTCCCTGCGGATAGATATTTGAAACCTCGACGGTCAGCATGAAGTGCACGCCGCCGTACGTGTACAAACCGTAATCGGTGGGCTTGAGCTTGGCTTTCAGTTCGCGGAACCAGATGGGATGCGTGAAGTCGCCGGTGCCGACGATGGCAATGCCCTTGATCTTGCACCAGCGCGCCATGTTCTCCACGTCCATCTCCCGGCTGGTCGCCCTGCTGTATTTGGAGTGGAGGTGGAGGTCGGCGATAATCCGCATGCAGCGCCTCGCGGCGATTACGGGACCGGAACCGGGGACCCGGCAATCGGCTATGGAGTGAGGCCCCCTGATCTTCCTATCGGTTCACGTTGATCGGAATCTTCTCCTTTGCGGGTGCCGAATCCCGACGCCCGATTACCGTCATGGCGCGCCAGGTGCGCGCCATCATCCCACAGCGCTCGAAGCCCAAATCTCAATGCCTTAAACATCGCCCCGGACATCACCGCGAACCGCGACGGGTGCAACGACTGCCGCAGCAGAGGAAATATCAGACGCGATTGGTAGGCCGTGTCGCCGTGAGTTTCGACCGCGGCTCGAACGGAGTCGTTCGTGCCGATCGCCGAGATGAGCCCGTTGAGCTCTTCGTCTGTCATCCGGTTCAGCGTGGCGCGGGCGAAGGCCGTGACGCTCAACTCCCGCCCGAACCGGCGGCGCCACCCGCCCTCGTAATCCCTCAGCGCCTCGGTGTTGCCGCCGATGTAGTTCGCGGCTGCCTGCGCAGCCAGTTGCCCGGCGATGAGGGAGAAGTAGATACCTCCGCCGCTCGTGGCTTTGACCTGCCCGGCAGTATCGCCGACGAGCAACATGTTCTGGATCACGGTGGGGCGCCTTGCTCCCAGCACCGGGATCGGCCCTGCCAGTTTGCGCTCGATTCTGGCATGCTTGAGTCGCCTGGAAGCGACAGGGTGCTCTCGCATGACGCGGTCAAGATAGTGGATCGGCGCACGGCCGCTGAGGAATTGATCGACGCACACTCCGACACGCGCCCGCCGCGGTCCGATCGGCATCAACCAAGCAAAAAATCCAGGGGAGACAGCACTTCCGAGATAGATCTCGGGACAATCCACCGCCTCGAGATCGACGTCGCTCATCTGATATTGGAGGCCGTACACCAACCGGCGTGGCAATGTGACACCGAGTGTTGCGGGAAGCACCGGCCGGGCGCCCTCCGCGTCAATAATCACCGGCGCTGACCCAGAGAAAGTCTTTCCGGTTCGCTCGCCTGCTACACGCATTGCCCCGTTGAGGCGCTCCGCCCCACGCAGGCGAGTCTCAAGGAGAAGCTCGGCCCCGGCTGACTGTGCTCCGTAAGCCAGCCAGCGGTCAAAGACCGCCCGGTCGACGACATGCGAATCCGGTGTTGAGCGTCGGACGCGCGCGACGGCGCCGTTGGGAGCGTAGAATGCGCCGGCCTGCAGTGTGTTGAGGACCAGGTGATCAGGAAGGTTGAATTCTCGAAATGCGTGCAGTTGCAGTTTGCCCGAACAGTGAGTCGGCGATCCAACCTCAGGGTGCTCTTCGACCAGCACGGTCCGCAGCCCGAGACGGGCGGCCGTGAGTGCCGCCATGCCTCCGGCAGGGCCCGCGCCCACGACGATGACATCGTACTCATTCACGTGCATGCAATTCCACCTACCCTCTCCCCGGCGGGGAGAGGCGTTCGGGAAGAGGGGGCGCGTGAGAAACTGAACTGGGAAGCGGACAAGTTTCGTACAATAAAGGAGAAGGCACCTCGTCCCATGGGAGATCTAATGCGACGTCTCACACTCTCATTCATCCTCTTTCTGCTATTTGCCACCGCCGCCTCCGCAGCTGCAAGGTTCAAGCAGGGCACCTTAACCATCTCACAAGACGCGAAGCGAGTCGTCCTGCAGGTCGAGGTCGCCGATACGCCCGAAGCCCGATCTCAAGGCCTGATGTCCCGCCCACGGCTCGCCGACAACGCCGGCATGTTGTTCATCTTCGAAGAGCAAGGCAGCTGGGGTTTCTGGATGAAAAACACGCTGATCCCTCTTTCGATCGCGTTCATCGACGACGATTGGGTGATCGTGGACATCAAAGACATGAAGGTAGCCCCCAGTCCCGCGAACGGGCCATTCAACATATATGAATCCGCCAAGCCTTTCAAGTACGCGCTGGAGGTCAACCGAGGGTACTTCAGGACGAAGGGTATCGGCGCCGGCGCGAAAGTTCGGTTTGAACTGAAAAGCTCTAAACGCTAGAATCCTCGAACGAAATTGCAAAGTTGTAGTGCTTCCGGCGGAGCATCCACATACCTGGCTGCTCCATTTCTCCGGGTGCAACGGCGATGCGGATTCTGTCGATGCCGGGACGCCCCATCTCAATCCACTCGCTCGCGCGCTTCTTATACCGTTCTGCGGCCGCATCCGATCCGTACACCACGACAGCATCACGACGAACCAGACAAAGGCTTTTTGTTTCTGCATCGAGCAGGCCGCTGATGTAGCGAAAACCCCAGCGCTCCGGCTGAGTCGCGAAGATGTCGACGAGCCCGGATTCCGTGAGCGCCAAGTAGGTCCCCAATCCCCCACCCAGGCCGAAGTCGTTGACAGGAATGATGAGGTCACTCACTCGTCGGGGGGTTTGATTCAACAATTCTTCGAGCAACTTTAGGGAAACACCCCGACTTCCCGGTCCGCTAATGAAAAGTCCGTCATCCATCGGGAATCGTGGGTCGTCGCCGGTCGCATCAGGCCCGTAGACGCCCTGCAGTGGCATGAATCCACAAGATGTAAGTGAGCGGCTGAACAGCTCCCGGCCGTGCTTCTCGAATGCAACACACAAGCACATCGTGCTGAACCTGAACGGGATGAGGAGCAGTCCACCCTCGCGCAGTTGCTCAACCCACCGCGGCGAGATATCTGCGGCACTGGCGGTGAGGATAATTCGATCGTACGGCGCACCCTCTGGATGCCCGAAGCCCCCATCGCCGGTCAACACGGACACGTCACCGTAGCCCGCGCGTTCCAGGTTACGCCTCGCTTCTTCTGCAACATCTGGCTGGATTTCGACGCTTACGACTCTGCCGGTCGGACCCACCAGCTCGCGTAGGATCGCCGCATTGTATCCTGTTCCCGCCCCGATCTCCAGCACCGCGTGGCCAACCCGCAGTTCCAGCTGCTCAACCATGATGGCCATGACGGCCGGCTGCGAACTGCTGCTGCTCGGCAATCCATCAGTCCACCGCGTCACAATCGCATCGTCCCTATACACCTGTTCCAGCGTCAATCCCGGCAGAAACTCATGCCGCGGAACCTTGAGAAACGCAGATGCGACAGCGGGCGACGTGATTGACCGGCTGCGCTTCAGATGTTCAACAAGTTGATTCCGAAGTGTGTCGATCGCCATTCAACCTGGACCGTGCGGGGATCGAAGACCGGGACAGGCGACCCGTAACTAAGTCACTCTATAGCCGATTGCCGGGTCGCCGGTTCCGGTCTTCGGTCCCCGCTGCTGGGCCACCAACCTGCTATCATGTCGCCAAGCCGATGACCACGCAGAAAGCCGCGGAGATTTCAGCACTGCGCGCGATCAGCCGCGCCATTGGTGAAGCGCTGGACCTGGACACCACCCTTCACCTTATCACCAAAACTACGGCCAAAGTCATGGGCATGGACAGCTGCTCGATCTACCTGCTCGATCCCTCAGGGGAGTATCTGGTGCTCAAGGCGACGACAGGCCTCGCGGAGGGCGCGATCGGACGTGCGCGTCTGCGCTTCGGTGAGGGCCTGACCGGCTGGGCGGCAAAGGAAGGCGAGCCGGTCGCGAGCAGCGATGCCGCCCGCGATCCTCGTTTCGTATATTTGCCGGAAACTCGCGAGTATAACTTCCGCTCCCTCGCCGCGGTGCCGCTCGTCACCGCGGGGCGCGTGCTCGGCGCCGTCAACGTACAAACAACCGCCCGTCACGAGTACTCGAATAACGAGATGGAACTGCTCGGCGTCATCGCCGACCTCGCCGCGGGCGCCATCGAAAAAGCAACGCTATACGACAACATGCGCCGACAGATTATGGAGCTTTCCACACTGGCCGAGGTCAGTGAAACCATCACCTCGCCACTCTACCTCGAGGAGATTCTCCGCCTCATCGTCGAGATGGCGGCGCGAATGCTCGCTACCAAGACGGCATCGTTGATGCTGATTGACGAGGACACCGGTGAGCTCGTCACCGCAGCAGCGCACGGCGCACGGGAAGCATATCTGAAGCGCCGCCGGCTGAAAGTCGGTGAGGGCATCGCCGGTTTGGTCGCAAAGGATGGCAAGCCTATCGCTGTGCCCGACGTGCTCACAGACTCGCGATTCGTGACCAAGGAGGTCGCACAGCAGGAAGGCCTGCGGGCATTGCTTTCGGTGCCGCTGGTTGTTCGAGACAAGGTCATCGGAGTGTTCAACTGTTATAAGGATCGACCGTATCGTTTCGCGGACGCAGAGGTCAAGCTGCTCACGACCCTGGCCAATCAGACCGCCCTCGCGATTGAGAACGCCAACCTCGTCGTGCGGTCGGCGATCATTCGCGAGATGCATCACCGGGTCAAGAACAACCTTCAAACCGTCGCGATGCTCCTGAGGCTGCAGCTTCGGAACGGTCGCGAGGTCTCGGGGCGCGAGGTGTTGAGTGAAACCATCAACCGCGTGCTTAGTATCGCCGCAGTGCACGAGATTCTCTCCGTTGAGGGTTTCCGTCTCATCAATCTCAGACAGCTGCTGGATCGGGTGACGCAGAACGTCACGCAAACGATGGCGCAGCCGGGTCGAGCCTTGACGGTATCGGTCACGGGCGACGACATCTACCTTAACTCGCAGCAGGCGACGTCCCTCGCTCTGGCCGTCAACGAGCTGCTTCAGAACGCTGTTGAGCACGCGTTCGGGGACCGGCCGGAAGGGCATGTCGAGATCCGTCTGGCCCAGCGAGAGGGCGCGCTGGTACTCCAGGTGCAAGACAACGGCACTGGGCTGCCCGATAACTTCGACCCGATGGCCGGCGATGACCTCGGGCTCAAGATCGTCCACGCCCTCGTGTCGGAGGATCTGGGCGGGAGCCTGACGTTCACCAACGAGACTGGAACGATGGTGACAATCACGATCCCAAACATCAGCGCCTCCGGCGCTGGTAGGCAGTAGCCAGTAGGCAGTAGGCAGCCCACATGCCACCAAACTCCACTAAAGCAATAAGAATACTTATCGCCGACGATGAGGCCGTGATCAGACTCGGCCTTCGCACCATGCTCGAGGCGCAGGGGTATCGGGTGGTCGGCGAAGCTGCCGATGGAACTCGGGCCTTGGACCTCGTGTCCAGGCTCAAACCCGATCTCGTCTTCCTTGACATCAAGATGCCGGGGGTGGATGGGCTGCAGGCCGCGAGGCGCCTGCAGCGAGATGGAAACACCCCCGTGGTAATCCTCACCGCCTACAGCGACCGC
>JAHZOA010000132.1 GCA_020028455.1 Armatimonadota bacterium
CCGCGAGAATCGCGGCGTGCGGCGGGTTGATGATCGCAATAAAGTTCTCGACGTCGAACATGCCGAGGTTGCTCACCGTAAAAGTCCCACCCTCGTACTCGTCGGGCCGGAGGCGGTTGGTTCGCGTGCGCTCGGCAAGATCGCGCATCTTCGCGCCGATCTCTGTCAGGGCCAGCTGGTCCGCGTCCCGCACGACGGGAGCCACCAACCCCTCGGGCAAGGCGATCGCGTTGGCGACGTGAATGCGGCGATACCGGCGGAACTTCCCGTCTACGTAACCGCTGTTGATATTCGGGAACGACCGCAGCGCGAGAGCTGCAGCTCGGATGACGAAATCGTTGACGGAGACCTTCCTGGTCTCGCCCACGGCTGCGTTTAGCTGCTGTCGGGCGCGCAGGGCGTCATCCATCGCAACCTCGACGGTAACGTAGAAGTGAGGCGCCTGCTGCTTGCTTTCCATCATGCGCCGCGCGATCGTCTGGCGCATGCGGGAGGGAGGCACGTCCTCGTACTCGGGACCGGCGGTGACGGGCGTGGGGGCGGAAGGCGGTCGAGTGGCCGCCGGCGCTGTCCCTGAGGCAATCAGTCCTTCGATGTCTTCCTTAGTAATGCGGCCTTCAGGACCGGTGCCGGTCACCTGGGCCAGATCGATCCCGTGCTCCTCAGCCAGACGCCTGGCAATAGGAGTTGCCTTCAGCCTTTCATGAGACTCACGCGGTTCGGGTTTGGTGAGGACGGGTTCAGCAGGCGCGGGCTTCTTCTTGTCACCGTCGGGTTGAGCGGCCGGCGAAGCGGCCGGGCGGGCGGCGGGTTTCTCGCCCGCCTTGCCGATCGTGGCAATCTTGGCGCCGACCGCCGCGGTCTGCCCCTCGTTTACGACGACGTCGAGCAGGGTTCCCGTTTCCTCAGCCTCGATGTCGACGTTGACCTTGTCGGTCTCGATCTCGGCGATGGGTTCGCCCTGCCGCACCTGTTCACCGGGGCGTTTGTGCCACTTGAGGACCTTGCCCTCGGTCATGGCGTCGCCCATTTTGGGCATAATCACGTCCATAGGCCCTCCGACTGCGGGATAAGGGGATAAAGGGATAAAGGGATAAGGTAACTGCCAAGTATCGGAGCGTAGGACTTTATCCCATTATCCCCTTATCCCTTTATCCCGTCTTTATACAGCGTGCGCTTTATCGCTTTGATAACGTCTCCTTCGTGCGGGACCGCGAGTAGTTCGAGGCTGCGCGCATACGGCATTGGCACGTCCGCTCCGGTTACGCGCTCTACCGGTGCGTCGAGTTCGTCGAAGGCGTGTTCATAGATGGTCGCGGCGATTTCGCCCGCCGCGCCGAATGGTTTCCACTGCTCCTGCACGACGACGGCTCGGTGCGTCTTCGAGACCGAGGACACGACGGTTTCCGTATCGAGGGGCCGCAGCGTCCGCAGGTTGATGACTTCGGCATCGATGCCCTCTTCGAGCAACTGCGTGGCCACGGCCAGCGCGAGATGCAGCATCCGGCCATACGCCACAACGGTGACGTCCTTCCCGACGCGTGCAACGTCAGCGCGGCCGAAGGGCAGCGCAAAGTTGCCATCCGGAACCTCGCCCTTCATTCCGTACAGGGCCGCGTTCTCCAGAAAGATCACCGGATCGTTTCCGCGGATCGCGGTACGGAGCAGCCCTTTCGCCTCTGCCGGCGTCGCCGGCGTGACGACGAACAATCCCGGAAAGTGGGCGAACGTGGCCTCGAGACTCTGCGAATGCTGGGCGGATAGCTGGACACCTGCACCGTTGGGCCCGCGGATCACAATGGGTACGTTGACCTGGCCGCCAGAGAAATACCGGATCTTTGCAGCATTGTTCACAATCTGATCAAACGCGAGCAATGCAAAGTTCCACGTCATGACCTCGACGACCGGATGCAATCCCAGCATGGCCATGCCGATCGCCGCGCCGACGAAGCCGAGCTCAGAGATGGGTGTATCGATGACGCGTTTGGGGCCAAACCGTTCCAGAAGGTCCGCGGTGACGCGGAACGTCCCCTGATAGACGCCGATGTCTTCGCCGATCAGGACGACGGCGCGGTCGCGGTCCATCTCCTCAACCAGAGTGGACCGAAGCGCCTCGCGGTAGGTCAGCTCCGGCATGGGATTATGAGCCGTACACGTCTTTGAAGAGTTCGTCGGCTGCCGGTTCGGGACTCTCGTCCGCGAACTTCACCGCCTGCTCCACCGCGTGCTCCGCTTCACGACGGATCCTTTCCACATCCGCGTCCGTGAGCAGTTCCGCCGCGCGCAGACGGTCCTCGAGCAGGGTAATCGGGTCCCGCGTACGCGCGTCGGTAACTTCGCCACGGTTGCGATAGGGCTGGAAGAGATCGGCCGCGCCGTGCCCGGCGAAGCGGTATGTCAGCATCTCGACGGCATAGGGGCGCCCCGTCTCGCGCACTTGATTGATCACCCGCGAGGCCACTCGCCTGACCGTGAAGTAGTCCATCCCGTCTGCGCGTTCGTTCTCGATCTCGTACGCAAGGAAGCGCGACGCAAGATTCGCTACCGCCGACGATCGCGAGACCGATGTACCCATCGCGTACTGGTTGTTCTCGACAATGTAAACGATCGGGCACAGACCGTCGCGTCCCCACAGGCCCGCCATGTTCGCCGGCTCGTGGAAGGAGCCGCTGTTCATCGCGCCGTCGCCTAGGAAACACAGGCAGAGGCGGTCGGTGTCGAGGTACCGGAGCGTGTATGCCGCGCCGGTGGCGAGGGGAATGTGGCCGCCCACGATCCCGTAGCCCCCATAGAATCCGCGGGATGCATCGAAAAGGTGCATGGAGCCACCCTTGCCTTTGGCCAACCCGGTGGCCTTTCCGTACAGCTCAGCCATCACGGCACCGGGTGGTGAGCCGCTGTACAGGGCATGGGCGTGATCGCGATACGCGGTAAAGAAGATGTCGTCTTTCCGAATCGCAGATAGTAAGCCGGCCGCAACTGCCTCCTGGCCCGAGTACACATGCAGGTATCCTCCAATCTTCCCGTGACGGAACGCGCGCTCCGCCGCGTCCTCGAAGCGCCGGGAGAGCACCATTTTGGCGTACCACTCGAGGGCGGCGGTGAGCTCTTCGCGGGTGAGATCCTCAGTGCGCTGCATGTATCAGTGGCGAAGTGGACGGTTCAGTCGAATTTTCGATGGAAGTATACTACCATACCTTTACACGTGAGCCGACCGGTTCCATCGAAAGACGAACTCATGACGCTGATGGAGGCGAAGGTGACAGAGGCGCGAGCCAGCCTGCGCGCTGCCGCGGAGTCTCTCGCCCTGTCCGCCGAGCAGCAAAAGGAGTATGAGAAGCTGATCACGGTGCTTGACGAGCTCGAACGCAAGATTCAGAGTTTAAAGGAATCATGATCACCCCCTCCCTAGAATCGATCCGCCGGCTTCCAAAAGTTGAACTGCATCTCCATCTCGAAACGTCGCTTCGGCTGAGGCGACTCGCGGAGCGACACGGTGACGGCGACGCCGCGTTCGAACCCCATCTCGTTGCCGATCCCGCCAAGTTCTCTGGCTATGACCGCCTCCGGCGGCTTCGGTACGCGAGCCGGGCGGGAAAGATTCCCAACGAACTGTACACCGCAGAAAACATCGAGCAGATCACATACGAACTGCTCGAGGAATCGGCGGCCCACCACCTCCGGTACGTCGAGGTCCGCGTGGGCGGACGGCGAGGATTCTCGTTGCTGGGCGCGTCCCGAATGCTCGAGGCGATGGCCCGCGCCCGGGCGCGGGCCGAAGAAGCGTTCGGCGTCCGGTGCGGGTTCATCATTACGATCGTGCGTGAGCGGGGGCCGGAAGAAGCCGAGGAGCGCGTCCTGGAAGCGATCGCGTGCCGGGAGTGCGGGGTGGTCGGCGTCGATCTCGCCGGCGATGAGGGCAACTATCCACCGACGCTCTATACGCGGGCGCTCGGGCGGGCGCGCGAAGCCGGTCTGGGAATCACTGTGCACGCAGGCGAGTTCGCGGGACCCTCCAGCATCTGGACGTCACTCTACCAACTTGGGGCGGCCCGATTGGGGCATGGGATCAGGGCCGTTGAGGACCCGGAACTGCTGGACTATCTTCGGGAGCATCACGTCACCCTCGAAATATGCCCCAGCAGCAACATGCGCCTCGGTCTGGTGAGTTCGCTCAGGGGCCATCCATTGAAGACACTTATGTCCGCAGGGGTCCCGGTCACGATCAACAGCGACGACCCCATGCTTCTTTCCACCGATCTCACCCGAGAGCTGCACCTGGTCGCCGAGACATTTCAGATGCGGTTGGACGAGATCGCCGGTCTGCTTCAGACCGCGGCCCGTGCGGCGTTCGTCTCGAATGAAATGCGGTCGGCGCTCCAGCATGCGCTGCGTTGACACCCCTTACATCGCGTGCCACAATGGTCGTGGGCGAAGTTGTTGAGTAAATTAGTCCAGAATTGGTGACATGGCTGACCTAGAGATCAAGGACCTGACCGTTCAGGTTGAGGACAAGGTCATCTTGAAGGGTGCGAACCTCATCCTCAACAGGGGGGAGATCCACGCCCTGATGGGACCAAATGGATCGGGGAAATCGACCCTCGCGAACGTGCTGATGGGGAACCCGTTCTACCAGGTGGTCAAGGGCGAGATCCTTTATAAGGAAGAGGACCTGCTCGCCATGCCTCCTGATGAGCGGGCCCGGAAGGGGCTATTCATTGCGTTCCAGTACCCGGTGAGCATCCCCGGCGTGACGATGTCCAGCTTCCTGCGCACGGCCGTCTCAGCGCGACGAGGGTACGACAAAGAGCTCATCCCTGTTGGGGAGTTTCAGAAGCTGCTCAAACAGACGCTCAGCGAGTTGCCGATCATTGAGCCGGCGATCGTCGGCCGTTACGTCAACGAAGGGTTCAGCGGCGG
>JAHZOA010000042.1 GCA_020028455.1 Armatimonadota bacterium
CAGCAGGACCCCGACGATGAATCCATCGGCCGCATACCGGTGAACGCCGCGGATGATTCCCCCGTAGGGCACGACGTCGCTGATGTATCGAACAGACTCGAACGCCGCGCCCAGACTGGCCTCATAATAGAAGAAGAGGAAGATGCCGGAGAGGACGAGCACAAACAGGAACAGGTTGCTCAACCCGCCGGTGTAGTACAGCGGGTTGAATTCGGTCGGATAGATTTTGTTGATGAAGGTGTCCAGCCGCAGCGTCACCCGCAGCAGGCTCGTCATGACACGCCCGTACCGGCTGGGTGGTGCCGCAACGATGCTCATCGTTTAACCCGGCACCAAGCTAAATTCCCCCGGCCTCGCCCCAGCTCGGCCTCTTTGCGCCGAAGAGCCGCTTCGCGGCAAATTTAAGTGGTCGCCACAGATCATCGCTCTGCCTTCCTCGGTCCGATGATCCCCATCTTCCGCAGTATCAGCACGATGAATGAATAGGTGATCAGCAATGCGCCCACCATGGCGCCGCCAAAGAACCACAGATCGGTGGCTTCGCCGACGATGATTCCGGCCGCGAACAACAGGGCCAGCCCCGACAGCACGACGACTCCTACTCCGTACAGCGCGCGCAAAATCTGCTCCCTCGGTGTGTAACTAACTGCGAAGGAACCACTCGTATAAGCCGATACGCCGGCGCACCCGCCCCGCGGCCCGCTCCGCGGCGTAGCTCCAGTAACCTAAGTACAGAAACGCGGCCACGAACAACATCGCGTACAAGAGCGTCATGACGATTCCCGCCGGCTGCGGAGCCTGCCAGGTCTGCCGCAGAGACGCGTATCCTGCCGACAACGACCAGATGGCGATGGCAAATGCCATCAGGTACCCCGCCGTTTTCATGAGTGCACCGTGGCAGGGCGCGCCGGCGCCGGCGAGACAGTCGGACGCTGTGCCTGCTTCTTGCGGTACCGCAACTCCCATACGAATCCGGCTGAGAGGACCGCTAACGTGAACAGCATGATCAGGAACGGGTCACGGTCGATGACGGCAATGTTGAACATGATCAGCGCCGTGAAGACCAGGAAATACACGACCGCCAGGACGCCCACGACGAAGAAGAACGGCCTCTCGAGTGGGCGCCGGCCTCTGCTGCGATCCAGGAACGGCACCAGCATTCCAAAGTTGATGAGCAACCCCGGGCCCAGCCCCGCCCACAATGGCGGCGTATATTTTACGTATTGATAGAGCGCCAGGAAGTACCAGTCCGAGAGAATGGGGAGCGGTGTGCGGGTCGGGTCGGCGCGGCGACCGGACTCTGCGGGAAGGATGTACGAGATCACAATCAGCATCGCAGTGAAGAGCACGATCGGCAGCAGCGACATGTTCATCCGCTTCCGCCGGGTGCGGAAGAACAGCACTTCGGCGAGAATGAGCAGCACCAGCGAGATGCCGAAGTGGAGCGCGTAGAACCGCGTAATGGTCGCCTGCCCGATCGCCGGTCCCCCGAGAAAGACGTATGCGATCATCGAGCCGAATTTCAAGCTCCCGATGATGGGAAGCTCATCGAAGTAGACCGGCGTCGTCAGCACTACCTTGGCCGCCCAGAACGCCCGCTGGTTCCAGATGAGCAGGTAACCGGTGATGCCGGAGATCATTCCTAGCACCAACCCGAGGAACGCCAGCATCCAGGACAGTTCGCCCGGTTTCTTATACTCAGCGAGGAAGTACATCCGCCAGAGCCGCAGAAAGATGACCGTGATGAGCGCGTCGGCGCCGTATTTATGGAGCCCGCGTATCAGCCAGCCCAGCGGAACCTCGTGCTGAATTCGCTCGATGCTGCTGTACGCGCCCGTCGTTGTCGGCTCGTACCAGATCATCAGCAGGAGGCCGGTCGCGACCGTAATGAGCCAGAAGTAGTAGAGCAGCGGTCCCAGCAGGTAGATAGGGTTCTCCTGCCTGGCCACGAGCGTTTCATCGAACAGGTCGAGCTTCTCGCGGCGCTCGCGGAACCAGTCCCTGGTTCTTCCGGCAAGATCTGCGACCATCTGAGTCAGGCCGTGCCCCCCGCGTCTTTCTTTTTCGCGATGCCCCCCGGCTCCACGTCGGTCACCACGATATCGTCGCCCTCAATCTCAAACAGGAAGGTGCGCGGCGGGCGCGGTGCGGGACCAGATAGCACCCGGCCCGGGACTTCACGATCGGCAGGGTCGTAAATGCTAAGGTGACACGGGCATGCCATCAGCGCATGCTGGCGGGTCGTGGGCGGCACAAAACCTCCATACCCCGAGGTCACTTCTCTATAGTTGGAAACGTAATTGAAGATGCAGCCGAGATGGGGGCAGATCCGCGAGAACACGACCACATCGCTCTCGGTGACCTTCGGTGTTTTGCCGATATCGCGAGCCCACGACAGCGGGCCGCTGCCTGAAGATGGATCATACAGTTTGAGCTTCGCGGGCAAGCGGATCACGACGCCGGGAACGCTCGCCGCTTTGAACCCCTCAGGTGTGTACTGCGGGTACTTCTGGGAGAAGACGAAGTATTTAGAGTCCCACGGCTTCGCTACCTCCGAAAGCTTGGCGACGGAGATGGCTTCGCCCCGTGCGACGTCTTGCGCGGTGGGCGCATAAATCTGAAACTTCTCGACGTTCGGTTTGAGGAATCGTAAAAGCGGAGACGCCAGAGCCGCAATCGCTCCGAGGACGGGCACAGTTGTCACCAGCTTCAGAAAATTCCGCCGGTTGAATGGGAACTGCTGCTCGTCAGCCATCGGAATTCACAACTCTATGATATCAAATGCGAAATCTACGATCCGAAAATCAATTTCCACGTTCTCCCAAGAGCCGCAGCTCTCACCTCTCATTTGGGCCACGGATACTCGTACACGAACGTCCAGATGTAGTTCACGAGCGCCCAGATTTCGTCCTCGGTGAGTTTGCCGCGGTAACTCGGCATGACCCGTCCTCCGTCGACGATGGGCTGGAACAGCTCCGTTGATTTGCGTTGCGCCATGAGGTTGATGTCGGTGAAGATTCCCGGTCCCTCGCCCCGCGCCCACCCCCATAACGATCGGGAGAGTTCCACGCCGCGAGGGCCGCGACCGTCTCCCTTCGTCCCATGGCAATCTGCACAGGTGTACGTCCCCCTCACGCCGCGGACGTCCACCGGAATCGCCTTTGTCTCGTACAGTTGCTTGCCCCGGGCGACCTCGGCCTGCGTAGTCGCGAAGCTGAATTCGTGGAAGATCACGTGCCACCGCTCCTCATCGGTGAGGTACACGCCGAAAAGCCTGGCGCCGTACGATGGCCGGCCCGCAGGCATGCCCTTCCTCGGATAATCCTTCGGACGCGGGAATGAGGGCATCCCCGTGTGGGGGCGTCCGCGCGTAACCGTCTCGTACATGCTGAACGGACTGTTCAGCCGCATCGCCACGGCGTTGTGGAAGTTCGCCGGCCGGCTGGGCAGCTGCGTGGGGGCCAATCTGATACCGATGAGGCCCAAGAGATCATGCAGGAGCGTCTTCTGCTCAGCGGTCAGGTTTGCTGCCGACGGCCCGTCGCCAAAGCCCTCCTTACCGTGACAGATGATGCATTGCGCCTTCACGAAAACCTTGGAGCCCTCAATCGCAGATGGCCTGACCGGCACCAAGGACTCGGCCGCGGGCTCCAGCGGCAGCCCTTCCTGCAGGTTGGCGCCGCTACGGGACACGCTCACTTGTGGCTGGCAGGCCGTACTGAACATCGCCCCCGCGATGAGCATCGCGAGGGTCACTCGGGTCCGAATCGACATACCGCCTACGATTTCTGCGAAGCGGAAGTGACTCCTTTGAGGAGCCCAAGGGCGAGAATCACGGCCAGGCCGCCTGCAGCACCGGGCGGCCACCAGCGCGACGTCACCGGTAGTCCGGCCAGCTCGACGACAACAGGCTGCCCCGCGCGCACTCCGCGGATTTCCCACCTCGAAAGCACTTCTCCGCCGACGATGACCGGCGTCAATTCACGGCCCGCTAGGTCAGCCAGGCGGACCTGCGCTCCCCGGCCGACCACTTCCATGCGCTCCACATCAAACGGGAGGACGCGCACGATCGCTTCGCGGGATCCCGTTGGAATCGCGTAGCTGTACGCGACCTCGGTGATCCCGCGTCGCAGCGGGATCGTGCCGCCGAATCCGTGCTCTGTTTGAACCGGCGAGGCGACGCCTCGGTGGAACGTCACATACTGCGCGCGCGGGGGAAGCGAGATCTCGACGCTGACGCGCCTCGGATCGCCCGCATTGGTGACGCGGAGCGCTTCAGAAATGCGGACATGATCTGGTCGCGCATCGATGGCCATCAGGAGCAGTCCGACCCGGATGCCCGTGTGCTGGTCCGCCCATGCCGGCGTCACAGCACACAGGACGGAGACGATACTCAGGAGGAACAGCACGATCGTCACAGTCAGATGTCTCCCGAACGCGAGTACAGCGGCCAGAGCAGATAGAGAGACAGCGCGGCGGCGATGCCAAGGAGCAGGACCGGGATCATTGCGCCTTCGCACCGGCGGGCACCGCCACATCGCGCCGCACCTCAGGCACATCGCGGCGCCGAGCAGCAGGTACGAGGGCGATCAGCGTGCCGGTCAGGATCACACCACCACCAAACCAGATCCATGTCACGAGGGGGTTGACCATGATCCGAAACGTGGCCCGCCGGTCAGGGCTCACGCCGACCAGCACGAGGTAGAGATCATTCCACCATGTGCTGCGCAGAGCGATCTCGCTCGTGGCCTGATCCTGAACTTCATGGTAGACGTGCTGGGGGCGAAGCAGGCCAAGCGGACGCGGCCCGGTGGACACAGAGACGGTGGTGGACGTGATCTGGAGTCCCGGGAGCCGCCACGCTTGAGCGTCATGATAGCGCAACGTGTAGCCCCCCAGCGATGTTTGTTCACCGGGACGAAGTGTGACCTGAACCTGCGTCGCATACGCCGAGGACATGGTGACACCGGTCAGGATAAGCAGAATTCCAAGGTGAACGACGTAGCCACCATACCGACGCCGGTTGTTGAGCAGGAGTCTTCCGACCGCTACTGCTGCCGGCTCTCCGTGTGTCCGAAGGATGCGCACTCCGTGGAGCAACTCGACGGCCACGGCCCCGGCCACGAAGAGACCCAACGCCAGCACCGCAAGCGCGCCCGGCGACCGCACGCCCAACGCGGCAAATCCCAGACCCGCGAGGATCGCAACAGCGGCCGGTGCTGACACGGCGCGGCCGAACGACTGCGCGTCAGCTTTCCGCCAGGCCAGCAGCGGCGCAGTTCCCATCAGGACAAGCAGCAGGATCACGAGCGGCGCCATGACCTGATTGAAGTATGGGGGGCCCACGTTGATGCGATCCCCAGTGAAGGCCTCTGCAATGATGGGAAAGACGGTGCCGGTGAAGATCACGAATGCCGCCGCCACGAGCACGAGGTTATTCAAGAGGAAGGCGCTTTCGCGGCTCACGAGCGCATCCAGGGAGCCTCCCTGGCGGAATCTATCCCACCTCGCGAGAAGCAGCCAGCCCGAGCTCGCCAAAACGAGGCCGAGGAAGATCAAGAAGTATACGCCGATCGAAGAATCGGCGAACGCGTGCACGGAGCTCATCACCCCGCTGCGAGTCAGGAATGTCCCAAAGATGGCCAGGACAAACGAAATGATCATCAGGGAGACGTTCCAGGCGCCGAGCAAACCACGGCGCTCCTGGACCTGAATTGAATGCAAGAACGCCGTGCTCGTTAGCCAGGGCATGAGCGCCGCATTCTCGACCGGGTCCCACGCCCAGTACCCTCCCCACCCCAGCACGACATAGGACCACTTCGCGCCAAACAGCAGGCCGAGTGTCAAGAAGATCCACGCTATCATCATCCATCGGCGGGCCAGCTTGATCCACTCCGCGGTGAGGCCGGTCAACACGCCCGCCACCGCGAGTGCGAAGGGGACCGTCATCCCGACGAAGCCCAGATAGAGCGTGGGCGGATGGATTGACATCCAAGGGTTTTTCAATAGAGGATTCAGGCCACGCCCATCAGGCGGAGGTATCTGCATGACGGTAAATGGATTGCTGGTAAACGCCAGCAGCCACGTGAAGAATCCAGCAGTGACCAGCAATACCAGCGCGACCGGAGCATACATCTGCGGAGAAGACCGCAGTACCCGAAGGATAACAATGCCGTAGAGTCCGAGGATCAATGCCCACAATAGGAGCGACCCGGCATGCCCGCCCCAGAACGCGGCGACCGTATAGACCAATGGCAGGTCACGGCTGGTGACCGCGGCGACAAACTCCAACCGGAAATGCCTGGTCACGAGCGCAAACATCAGCGTACCGCTAGCGAGAACCATCAGAGCCGCCCAGGCCCGAACGGCACGGAGGGAGGTCTCGACGAAGCGCCTTTCGCGCGTCCGAATGCCGATCACGCCAGCCACGACCCCGTAGACGCACACCACCAGCCCAGCCAGTAGTGCGAACGATCCAAGATCAGCCATGAACTACGGCCTCGTCTTTTCTTTGTAACCTGTGGGGTGTGTCGTGATGACCTGCGTCGCGTTCATCACCCCGTCTGAATCGAGCCGGCCCTCCACGAGCACCTCACGACCTTCGGCAAAGAGATCGGGCAGCGGCCCATCGTAGCGCACGGCGATGGACGTGGTCTCGTCCCCAATCATAAAGCCGGCCACGTGTCCATTCGCACGCCGTACACTCCCGGGTGAGACCGTGCCTGCCAGCCGGACTCGCGCCGTCTGAATGTCCGGCCTGCGCGTGAATTCCGTGGGGGTGAGGTAGTAAACCGTCGCGGAGCGGATCCCATTGTAGGCAATGATCCCCATCGCAATCGCGAGGACGGTGATCCCGATCGCGAGCCGACGGGCCGGGCTCATGGAGACTTCACTTGCCGCAATAATCGAGCGAGTTCCCGTTGCCTCGCGCGCAGCGTCCACACGTACATCGCCAGCAAGAGTCCGACCGACACATATGCAGCGGCGACATATCCCATCAGAGGGCCCTCTCTTCCAGCAGGCGATCGCGCAGCCGCTCCTGCCCGAGACGGACACGGAGCAGCGCCAGGTACATGAGCAGAAACGCTGCCATATTGACCATGAGGATCATAAGCATCGAGGATGGCAAGTCCGGTCCTTCAGGGCGGAACACGGCCGGTCTCGGGTGGAGCGTCCTCAATAACCGGGCGGACCAGTGAATCAGGGGGATGTCCAGAAACCCGATGATGGCGATCACCGCGGCCGTGCGCGTCCCCTGTGCCCCGCTCCAGGCCCGAACCATCAAGTAGCCGGCGAAAATGAACCACAGGATCAACGCCGTCGTCAGCCTCGCATCCCAGGTCCACCACGTCCCCCACACCGGCTTGCCCCAGATCGGGCCGGTCAGAAGCACCATCGTCAGGAACACCTGGCCGATTTCCGCCGATGCGTAAGCGACACGGTCAAACCGGCGTTCCCGCTTCCAGAGGTAGAGCACGCTCGCCACGAACGTGACGGTAAAGGCGACGTAGGAGGCAACGACGCTCGGCACGTGGATGTACAGAATACGGTATGGCTCGCCCTGAAACGCCTCGACGGGGGCTACTCGCAATGCGAGGAAGACTCCGGTAGCGACAAGCAGCGCGGCCAAGACAGGAAGGATCACGGACCTACTCTCTCACGACAAACTCAAACAACACAACCGGCGCAGCCCCAAAAAGCAGCGCGAATGAGGCAAGCACGCCCACCTCTGAAGACACGGCCGCGATACCCTGTCCTGCGAGGACCTTCTCCGTCGCCCTGACCGCGGCGACCAGCAGCGGCACGGCCAGCGGGAGCAACAGTACCGGGAGGAGGACCTCCCGGGTGCGGGCCACGGCAACCATGGCGCCGAGCAGCGTGCCGAGCATGACAATACCAGCCGTTCCGAGCAGCAGTACCAGCGCGAGCGCGCCGGGCTCCCTTGGAACGCCGACGTTATACAGGATCGTGAAGGCGAAGAGCGTGACACCTTCGACCGCGATCATGACAAGAAGGTTGGCGATTCCCTTTCCTACATAGATCAAGACGGGGTTGATCGGCGCTAGGACGAGCGCGCTCAACTGATCCTGGTCCAGTTCCTGATGAAAGCTGCGGGCCAATCCAAGGGAAGCGGCGACGAGCAACGTGATCCACAGCATCGCGGGGGCAGCGTTGACCATGCCCGACGCACTTCCCGCAGTGAGCAGCAGCAGCGCCAGAACCGCCATCGAAGGTGCGAGCTCTCGCGCCCGTCCTTCGATCGTGAGGTCCTTTCGTAAGATAGCAAGCAATGCTCTCATTCTGTCGATTCCGCGTACACTGGTGCTCCGGGCCTCGGGCCCCGGACCCCGGGCCGTCGTTCCTCGTACAGCGCGGCAAGACGATCAGGAGTCAGGCCCGCCGCCGGTTCATTGGCTGCCACCCGACCGCCGACGAGTACGACGGCGTGGTCGGCGAGCTCCCGGGCCTCGTTCCACTGGTGTGTCGCGACCACGATCGCGCACCCTCGCAACCGGAGACTCGACAACAATTCGCGGAGCCGGGCGGCCGACGATGCATCGAGTCCGGTGAACGGCTCGTCCAGGAGTAAGACGCGGGGATCATGCAGGATCGCCCGGGCAAGACTCACACGCTGCACGATGCCACGGGAAAGCAGGCGGACCGGCGTGTCGCGATACTCACCCAGACCGAAGAGCTCCAGAGACAACTCGGCATGACGATACGGCAGTGCATACAAATCGGCAAAGAAACGAAGATTCTCAATAGCCGTGAGATGCCCGTACAGTGCGGACCGATGGCCGGCAAACCCGATGTACCGCCGGACCGCGGGATCCTCCACGGACCGCCCCAGGATCACGACGACGCCTCGGCTCGGTCGCATGACTCCGGCCAGCACATGCAGCAGCGTACTCTTTCCGGCACCGTTTGGGCCGAGCAGCGCGAGCGTCTCACCCGAGCGTACGGTCAGCGACACGTCGCGCAGAACGGGTGGGCCTGTAAGAGATTTCCACACCCCGCGCGCCAGAATCGCCGGCTCTGCGCCGGCGTGGTTACCGAGTGTTTCCATGTGAAATCATCCGATCGACCAAGGCATCAACGGCCTGCGGCGGAAAGAAGCAAAACGGGTATCCACGGTGCCGCGCTGCCGCATCGGCTTCGAGTGCATCTCCAAGGGACTGGAGTTGAAGTTCGACTTCGGCCCGTTCTCCCTTGAGAACTTGCGATAAGTTGTCGTTGATCTCTCGGATCCGCTGGGTGATCTGGCGCCGTTCGCGACGGGTGATCCCGCTCGAATCAAGCGATCGAATGAGCCCCCACTTTTCATCGATGACGCGCTGTTGCTCGGGCGTCGGACTGGCGATCACGCGCTCGGGATTGTGCTGTATCTCGAGCACTCGGCGCTGGAGGCGCTGGCGTTCCGAGTCTGTGTTGTGCTCGTGAAGGGGCAGATGCAGCGTGGCGGTGACGACGGCATAGCGAGGCGGCCGGATGCCGAAATAATCTGCGATCACCGCGTCCGTGACGCGATCGTACCGCCCCCCGCCGACCCCGTGGACAAACAGATCCGCGACGCAGAGCCGGGTGAACGCGGTCAGCGTCAACGCTTTTGGACGGATCTCTACGCGCTCAAGCTCCTCGGGGCCGTCGCGATCTGCGAGGACCAGACTCGAATCGTCCCGCGTCCCGACCATCCAATTCCGATCTTTGCGCTCCGCGTACATCGAATGCCGTTTCCCGCCTGAGACGACCCAGAATGGTAGTTCGACCCGCGACGCCTCCAGCTCCAGATTCGGAAACGGCTGAGCCGTCCTGACGTTGTGGCGCTCCCGATACGCATCGAGGTGGCGGTTGTATGTCTCCGCGAACCGGGGGCTGTCGCGCAGGATGGCAAGGAACAAGCGCCGAAACTCGGGCGTCCGGCTGATGTGTGAAGCTGGGACTTCAAGGTACCGCCGGAGTCCCTCGTGGCGCCGGCGCACGAGCGTGAGAAAGGCCCCGATGTCGTCTACACGCGGCACGCGTGATGCCGTTTGAACGAACTGCTGGAACGCTGCCTCGATCTCGGGTTCGTTCAGCGTCCGCAGCGCCGCCTTGATCCGGCCCAGGAATTCCTGCCACGCCGTCAGAGCCGGAGCGGGCTGTACCTCGTAGGGAACCTCGGGCGCCGCCCGCACCAGCGTTTCATGAATCTTTCTCAGACCGCCGTCCAGGACCGGTACGTCGGCGCCGATCTCTTCAAATGCGTCACTGTCGACGGGAACGCTGATCGCCCCTATCCCCTTGCCCGCGAGGCGGCTGACGAGCAGATGCTTAATCCAGATTCCCGGGTGAAAGAGAAACGGTTGATGGCCGGTTGCAAACAGCAACGCGTTGGTGGGCGGGGTCGGTGCATCGACGTGAAGGCGCGCCGTGAACGCCGCGCCCATTTGTAGCACCCGCGCGCGCGCGAACCCCCGCAAAGCCGCGAGCGGCGTGTCCCCGATTCTTAGCTGGCTCCCCGCCAGAAGTTCCGCGTTTTCGCGAGCGATGTTCTCAAATTCGTGAACGTCAGGGTGGCAGAAAACCTCTCCGGATTCCAGCGGGATAGTGAATTCCATTTCGGTCGTCTGCATTGCGTCAGACCAGTTGATCCAATCCATTCGACTCGCCTGCTACGCAGGCTCGCTCATGGCCTTCGGCCGCGCCGAGTCGAATGCGCTGAGCGAGCGCCAGCGAGTCGAAGGGCACGGTCACACCAATTGATCCAGGCCTGAAAGGCCAATCTCTTCCCTCGAGACAAACGGCTCGCCGTGCCGACGGCCGATGAGTTGACCGTAGTACCTCGTATAGTCCTGAAGCTCCTTGAGCAGCCCTTCGGTGCCACGTTCCGGGCCGAACTGCGAAGCATAGGCCGCGACGGCCCGCATCTTAGTCTCGACATGTGCTGAGATATCGACCACGAACGACGGACGGACATGCAGCCGATAGTGAGTCGTCAGGAAATGCAGCACGCGGCGCGGATAGAATGGTTCGCCGGGAATGGTGGTCTTCGTAAGTTTCGCGTAGAATCGCGACGCCTCGGTGAGCTGCGCCGCGGCGACGTGGTCTGGATGCGCGTCCACCCAGTACGGGACGAACAACACCTCGGGCCGAGAACTCCGGATCACCTCGGCGACACGCGTCCGGTTCTCGACCGTATCGGTGAGATACCGGTTCGGCATCTCGAGCGTCACCCGCTCCACACCGAGGATCTCCGCAGCCTCGCGGGCTTCCTTCGCGCGGCGCTCTGGCGTGCCGATCGGTGTAGGCTCGCCGTTGGTCAGGTCGCAGATGGTGACGCGGTGCCCTTGCGAACGTAACACCAAGATCGTGCCGCCCATCCCGATCTCCACGTCGTCCGGATGGGGCCCGATGGCGAGAATGTTCACCGTGCGGCTGCCTTCAACAATGGCAGCCGGTCCGGAAGCCACCGCTTGACCTCTTCTTCAAGAACGCGCATGTAGTAGGCCCGGCGGGTTTCCATGTCGTCGAGTCCGCCCCAAAATTGGCGCTCGGGATTCTTGTAGATACGCGCCACGGGTAGCTCTGCCACGGTGAGTCGGTGAAAGGCTGACTGCACCCAGACCTGCAGCGGCATCCCATAACTCGGTTCGGTCAAGTGCAGTCTCCGGAGTCCTTCGACACGGTACGCTTTGAATCCGCACCAGGCATCGGTGATCTCATATCCGGTGACCGCTCGCAAGAGGGCGGTGAACTCACGGTTCAGCTGCATCCGGTCGTGGGGCGCCGGATCGCCGGGAACGGACGGATCGAGATAGCGGCTGCCCGAGACGATATCGGTACGCCCTACGGCATCACGGAACGCCGGAATGCGCTGCGGCTCATGTTGCTCATCGCAGTCAATGGTGACGATAACATCGCATCCTCCGGCAATCCCTTCGGTGAACCCAGTGATCAGCGACTGTCCGTACCCAAGGTTTTCATCATGGCGGATCACTCGGATGTCGCGGCGTCCGGCGAGGATGTGTGGCGAGCGATCAGTGGAGCCATCATCGACGACCAATACATCCGCGTCTGGAGCTGCCTGCCGCACCTCCAAGAGAACACGCGGAAGTGTTGCCTCTTCGTTGAATACCGGGACGAGGATAAGGGTCCGGCCCATCTGTCCGCCGCGCTATCGCGCTCCCGCGCTCCCGCGTTCCCGGTCCGTTCGCGCTTCGTACGCCTTCATCATCTCAAGAAGCACTTGATTCAGGTAGACATCGAGCCGTTGGAGCGACTGCACCTTGCGGTCGGGGGAGAGCGGAAGGCGGCGCGCGGCGGCATCGGTGATCATCTTTCTAAAGAACAGAAAAGCCCTGGTGGCCATGGACGGCGTCATGCCGAGTCTGGCCACGTGCGCTCCGAGCGCCTGCCCCGCGAGTTCCCCCTCTCGAAGGGATGACGTCACGCGCGATCCTCCCGCTAGATAGCCGGCTAAGCCCTCCATGATGCGCCGGCATGTGCTCCGCATCGCAGCGGCCGCCTTGGGATCAAAGGCATGATACCAGTCCTGCGCCTGGACACGGTCTCGGAGATCGATATCGATGAGCCTGGCGCCGCGCGGCCCGACGATTTCAGTCACCGACTCACGCTTCTGCCGGTTGCGGTTTAAGAATGCGCGCAGGTCTTGCTCAGCGTAGCGCCGGTGTCCTCCCGGGGTGCGAAAGACAGGAACACGTCCGGCATCCGTCCACGCCCGCAGCGTTGATGGATCAACACCCAGGAAGCGGCTGGCCGCGCCGAGTCTCATCCAGCTGGATTGAGTGACGGCACTCATGGAGACGAAACCGCTGCTGCCGTGGATAGCCCCGTGCGGCTCGTGGCAAGCAAGAACCCACCAAACATGAAGATCGCGGCGATCAATTCCGCAACATACAGGTAATCACCCAGCCCCAACCTTACCAGGACGCTTGCAAAGCCGAGCGCGAGAGCGCCGACGGCGATCAGAAGATTGCCCAAGACGCGGTTGGGAACGATTTCCTTTCGCCACAGCAGCCAGGCGGAATACAGCGCCCCGCCGACGAGCGTCAGCAACCCGTAAATGTTGAAGATGGGTGTCAGCCTTCTCACTGTCGCAGCCCGAGGAAGGATTTCGCGGTACTGGGCGCTGAGGGTTTCGTCAGAATTGAAGCGGGTGGCATTCAGCGGCGTCGTAAAGATGAACCACGTAGCCAGTATGCTGCCGAGGACCAGCAGCACCAGTAGCGCTCGCGCCGTGCCCCGGCGTCTGCTCAGAAGGAAAACGGTCCCCTGCCCAAGCCACGCGGCGTTGAGGATCGCCCCGGTCAGGTACCAGAGCCTGAACACCGTTGGACTCCAGGCAAACGTCGAGTACGCTTCAGAGAAGCTCCCGATCCCAAACATTGTCAGGCCGATGCCCCACACGAGCAGGTGAGCTCCGCCACGCTGCAGATACCGGCGGAACACCATCACCGCGAAACTGACGATGATGACCGACGACGCGATTGGAAGCAGTCTGATCACGGGATCAAGCCGAACAATACGCCGCCAGCAAGGATGAGTACTACAACCGTCACTAGCGCGACGCCTACGAGCAGGACAGGAACGACGAGCCGGTACCCAGGCGACCGCGTGAGCGCCGGCCTCTGTGCGCGCCGCGCCGGTGTCATCGACTACACCCTCTCCCGCACCTGAAACGACGCAAGCGCTTCCCCCGCCACGTCGGCGAGGACCGACAGAAAGTCGAGGCCATCGTTCAGCGACGGCGCACGCTCGAGCCGCATGCCGAGCCCCTCGGCGGTCTGGCGTGCTTCGACGTCGATGTCGTACAGCACTTCCAGGTGGTCGGCCACAAAGCCGAGCGGTGAGACGATGATCTCTCGCACTCCCGCTTGACGGAGCTCCCGGAGCACCTCGAGCACGTCGGGACCCAGCCAACGCTCGCTAGTGTGGCTGGCGCTCTGGAACGCAAACCGCCAGCGGTCGATCGACGCCGCGGATGCGACGAGTTCGCAGGTCCGCTGGAGCTGATCGGGATATGGATCGCCCCACTCGAGAATGCGCTCAGGGAGGCTATGTGCGGTAAAGATGACTGGTACGTCGAGCGGCGTTGGGAACCGGCTCTTGACGGTCTCGATGCGATCGGCGAGCGCGCGCACGAGTCCGGAATGATCGTGGTAATGCTCTACGCACTGGATGTCGATCCCGTGCGATCCGGACACTGTGGTTGCCGTCGAGATG
>JAHZOA010000002.1 GCA_020028455.1 Armatimonadota bacterium
TGCCGACGTCGTGCCCCTTGTCGATGACAATCGGATTCTTGCCAGGCACGGACTGGCGAAGATGGAGGCCACCGAGATTCTCGGGCTCTCTTCGCTGATCCGCGCAGCCGGGCTGAGCGGGCCGGTCACGGCCCGGCACGTCGGATTCTCGCTCGGTCCAAGGATCAACGCGGCGGGCCGGCTGGGTGACGCGACCGTGGCGGTGCGTCTTCTGACCACCGACGATTCCGCGGAGGCGGAGACCATCGCGCAGCAGCTCGATGGGGAAAACCGCCGGAGACGTGAGCTGTGTGACCAGGTCATGGCCGAGGCGGTCGAGCAGGTCGAGCGCGAAGGGCTGGCGGACGGGTCGGCCATCGTGCTCTCGCGCGAAGGCTGGCACGCGGGCGTGATCGGCATCGTGGCATCGCAGCTCGTGGAGCGATACTACCGGCCGGTGGTGATGATCGCGGTAGAGCAGGGGGTGGGCAAGGGCTCGGCTCGAAGCGTCGAGGCGCTCCACCTCGTCGATGCGCTGACGGAGTGCGGAGATGTGCTCGATCGTTATGGCGGGCACGCGATGGCGGCGGGCCTCACCATCGCTCAAGAGCGAGTCCCGGAGTTCACCCAGCGCTTTGCCGGCGCGGCAGCCCGGCGCCTCAGACCCGAAGACCTTCTTCCCTCGTTGACCATTGATGCGGAGGTTCACCTGGCCGACCTCACGAGCGAGGTCGCTCGCCAGCTACAGCGGCTGGCACCGTTCGGAGCGGGCAATCCTGTCCCGGTGCTGGCCGCGCGCGGGCTGCGCGCGGTAACCACGAGAGTGATGAGCGACGGGCTGCACCTGCGGCTCGGGGTCACCGACGGAGAGGGCTTCGCGGAGGCGGTAGGCTTCCGCCTGGGCGACGCGTCCGAACTGCTCGCGTTCACCCGCGCGCAGATTGATCTTGCCTTCACTGTTGAGCTCGACATCTGGGAGCAGCGCGAACGGGTGCAGCTGGTGCTTCGTGATCTGCTCACGCCCGGCGTTGATTTGGATACCGTATTGGCCGATACGACGCTGCTGCTCGACCGTCTGTTCAGCCGGTCCGGAGATTACCTTGGTGACGGCGCGCTGGGCCTCGAAGAAGCAGAAGCATTTCACACGAAGGTCGCGGGCGTGACTTTCGAGGGTCGCCAGGCCATCATTCAGTCGCTTACTCCTGGACAAATGCTGTTGCTGCAGCGCGAGCCCTCGAACCCGCACGACCCGCATGCGGTCAAAGTGTTGACCGATGGCGGACAGCAGATTGGTTACCTCAGCGCGCGCGTGGCAGCGAGGCTCGCTCCCACAATGGACAGTGGCGCGCGCTACTCGGCCACGGCGTCCCAGATCACCGGCGGCGGTGAGGACCGATCCTTTGGAGTCAATGTCTACCTGCAACGTGAGGAGATTGCGGCCGATGACGTCGATCCCGGCCGGTTGCTGCGCACAGCGTGGCAGGAACTTTCCGGTGGCGAACTGCTCGACCGCCTGCGGGTCGAGCTGCATCGCGGCCGTCCGTTCCGTCCGCCGCAGCTCGAGGTGCTGCAGCGCCTCATGTCCGGCGAGTCGGTGTCGGGCCTGTTTGGACCGGGTCGCGGGCGAAGGAGCTTGATGGGTATCGGCGCGGCCGCGGTGGCCACAGCGAGACGGCCGATTGGGCGAACGCCGGAAGCAGGCCCCGTTGTCATCGCTCTCCCCGTCCTGGGTCAAGTGGAGCGGTGGTACGAGCGCTTCACTCCCGCCCTCAGGCAGGTCGGTGTGCACTGCGTACGGGCGCACGGGGCCCTTTTGTTCAGACAGCGCCAGCGTCTCGCGCAAAGTCTCGCCTCCGGCGCGGCCGACGTCGTGATCGCGACCTACGAATATCTGATCTCGAAAGGGAGATCGCTTCGTCCAACGCTGCTCCTCGTGGATGCGGCTCCGGGAGGCGCATCGATATCACCGCAGCAGGTCATCGCAGCGGTGGAAGCGCGAACGGTGGGAGTCTTTGGCGCGGACACGGACGGAAGCGGGCGCCCGCGTGTCGTCGATGTGTTCCTGCGGACAAACGTCCGGCTGGTCGACCGCCGCGGCGATAACGACAGGGAAGCAGTGCTGGCAGGCATCATTGCCCGGGGCGAGAAGACGCTCGTTTATACTTTGTCGCGCGCTACGTCGGTCGAGGTGGCCAAGAACCTGAGTGCGTCGACGGGCCGCGACGTCGCGTACTACCACGGCGGCCTGCCCATGCGGGTGCGAGAGGTGTTGGAGCAGATGTTCGCCGACGGAAAGATCGGTGTCATGGTCGTGGCCGACGGCCTCGATGAGACCGCGCTTCCGGGAGACGTCCGGCAGGTTGCCGTTCTCGGCCTGCCGCAAACGGCGGCAGAGCTGGTCGAGCAGATCGGTACCGCGGGAATGGATGGCCGAGCATCTCAGGCGACATTGCTCTACGCGAAATCGGATCTTGAGGTCGCGCGCGCGTCGCTGGCCGAGCGAAACCCAACGCGAGACACGCTGACGGCTATCTACCGAGCGGTGAGGGAACACGTCGTAAAAGACAAGTTCGCATCGTGGCCGGACCCGGGGCTGACCGAGGCGTTGGGGACAGTTGCCTCTCCTCGAGTGATCGGCATTGGGCTCGATGTCCTGGCTGAGGCCGGCGTGATCCAACGTGAATACGAAGGCGACCACTGGCGCATCACAGTCAGTAATGGAGCGCGGCGCGAACTGTCTACATCGCTGCGGTATGCTGAAGGTGAACGCGAGCGCGAGGCCTTCACGGAGTTGGAGCGGTTCGCCTTAGGGCCACTGTCGGAGATCCTGAAGGCGGTGGCAGGGCCGGCGGCCGGGATCAGGGATCGGGGGATCGGGGAACAGGGATCAGTAAGATGAAGTGGCTTCAGGCACGACAACCGAGTGCGTTTCAGGACCTGCCGTCCGAGCTTCAGGGGTTGCTCGCGAAGATGCGCGAGTACCACCCCAAGGCGGATCTCGACGTGGTCCGCGACGCGTATCTGTTCGCGGAAGCGGCCCACCACGGCCAGACACGCGTCTCGGGTGAACCCTATATCAATCATTCCGTCGCAGTGGCGACGGTGCTGACCGATCTTCGCCTGGACCCCGTGACCGTGGCTGGCGCGCTCCTGCATGACGTCGCCGAGGATACCGGGGCGACGCTGGACAATGTCCGCGAAAAGTTTGGTGCCGAGATCGCCTCGCTTGTTGATGGGGTAACCAAACTCGGCAAGATTGAGTGGATGAGCCGTGAGGAACGCCAGGCCGAGTCGCTGCGCAAAATGTTCCTCGCCATGGCCAGCGAGATTCGGATCGTCTTGATCAAACTCGCCGACCGTCTGCACAACATGCGCACGATCGAATACCTACCGGAGTGGAAGCAGAAGCGGACGTCGCAGGAGACGCTGGATATTTACGCACCGCTCGCCGAGCGCCTGGGCATCGGACAGATCAAGCGTGAATTCGAGGAGCTGGCGTTCAAGGTGCTGGAGCCCGACGCCTACCAGGATCTGAAGACACAAATCGCGCAGGCTGAACCGGCGAGGGCGTCGTTTGTGGAGCGCGTCGCCGACACGCTGCATCGAGAGCTGAATCAAGCCGGGGTCAAGGTGGCCCGTGAACGCATCAGCGGCCGCCCCAAGCACTTCTACAGCATCTGGCAGAAGATGAAGCGCCCCAAATACGCGGGGCAGCCGGTCGCGCGCATCTACGACCGGCTCGGCGTCCGCGTCATCCTCGACGATCTGAAGGACTGCTACGCGGCGCTTGGCGTGGTGCACTCGGTGTGGCGGCCGATCCCCGGCGAGTTCGACGATTACATTGCCAACCCCAAAACCAGCGGGTATCAGTCACTGCACACGACGGTGATCTACGAGGGAGAATCCCTCGAGATCCAGATTCGCACTCTGCTGATGCACCAGGAAGCCGAGCACGGGATTGCCGCCCACTGGAAATATAAGGAAGGGAAACCTGCCGACCGGGAGGTCGAACAAAAGCTCGCCTGGCTCCGCCAGCTGCTGGACTGGCAATCCGACCTGCACGACGCCCGCGATTTCGTCCGGTCTGTCAAGCTCGACCTGTTCCAGAACGAAGTTTTCGTCTTTACCCCCAAAGGCGACGTGGTGGACCTCCCAGCGGGCGCGACGCCGGTGGATTTTGCATACCGCATTCATACCGACGTCGGCCACCGCACGATTGGTGCGAAGGTCAATGGACGCTTGGTGCCGCTCTCCCACAAACTCCAGACCGGCGACATCGTCGAGGTCGTCACGGGCAAGACCGGCGGCCCAAGTCGGGACTGGCTGACCTTCATCACCACAACGAATGCCCGCGCCAAGGTCAAGCAATGGTTCAAGAAGGAAGCTCGCGACGAAAACATTCAACGGGGCCGCGAGATGCTGGAGCGGGAGCTCCGCCGTCTGGGCGCGCTCAGCAGCCTGATGAAGTCCGAGAAACTCCGTGCTGTCGCTGCCGATTTCGAGGCGGGCAACGAGGATGATCTCCTGGCCGCGCTCGGCAACGGCGACGTCTCGGTGCTCCATGTCGTCCAGGCGCTGCGGGGGGAACCCGTCCAGGCTGAGGAGCCGCCTCCGCCGGCGCAGGTCGCTCCGGTTCCGACCCGTGGCGTGCGCGTGCGCGGCGTTGAGAACGTCTTGATGCGCTTCTCTCGCTGCTGCACCCCGCTGCCCGGTGACCGCATCATCGGTTATGTCACCCGCGGCCGCGGTGTGACCATTCACCGTGCGGACTGTCCGAACACGGCCTTCTTCAAGGATCACCCTGAGCGAATGATCGAGGTGGAGTGGGAGGTCGGCACGGAGGGTTCGTACCAGGTCGAGATCGAGGTCGAAGGGTTCGACCGAGTCGGGCTGCTCAAGGACGTGCTCGCGGCGATCGGTGACAGCAAGACCAACGTCGTGACCGTCAACGCGCGCGTGCGTCGGGACAAGGTCGGGTTGATCAATCTCGTTCTCGACATCCGCAACGTCGCCCAATTGCACACGGTGCTCCAGAGGGTTGGGAAGGTGCCCGACGTGTACTCGGTCGAGCGAGTCGTTCACAGTTGAGGACGCGAAAAGCCAGTCGGCAGTCGGCAGTCGGCCGTAGGCAGTCCATCGAGCAGATTAAGCCGATTCTCAAAGCTCATTTTGATGCGCTAAATGGTCGTGATCTCGATAAACTCCTCTCCTTCTATGCAGACGATGCGGTGCTCGAATTTCCCGCCAGTCCGCCCGTGCAGGGGATCAACCGCATCCGGCAGGCATTTGAGTCTTTTTTCGACCAGTGGGATGAGACGAGCGCCTACCGCACTGTGATTGTTTCAGGAACCGTCGCCGCAGTGGAGGGAACAGTCAGGGGACGCCACCGGACGCTGCACCTGCGCATCCCTGGCCGCGTCAATGCCGGGTCGCGCGAGTACCGGCATGACTTCGCAATGTTTGTCGAATTTGCTGATGGAAAGATCAAAAGGCATCGGGTGTATTTCGATGCACGGGACCTGGTGAAACAACTACTGGGATAAAGGGATAAAGGGATAAGGGGATAGGGTGACAATGTTGAGTGATCGCTTATCCCATTATCCCATTATCCCTTTATCCCATATCCCGCGTTAGGGGGTAGAGAGTGACGAAGCAGTGGACCGCGGCCCGCGTTGGGTTGTTCGCCGAATCGGTCATCCGCGAGATGACCCGTCTGAACAACCTTCACAATGGGGTGAACCTCGCGCAGGGCTTTCCGGATTTCGACGCTCCCGCGGAGTTGCTTCAGGCAGCGGCGAAGGCGATGCGCGACGGCTTCAATCAATATGCGATCACGTGGGGATCGCCGCGTCTTCGAGCGGCCGTCGCCGAGAAGTTCGCCTGGTACAACGGGGTCGAAGTAGACCCGGACGCGCACATTACGGTCACTTGCGGCGCGACCGAGGCCATGATGGCCGCGCTGCTGGCGATCGTCGATCCTGGTGACGAGGTCATCATCTTCGAGCCGTTCTACGAGAACTACGGCCCCGACGCGCTGCTCTCGGGCGCGGTGCCCCGTTACGTGTCGCTGAATCTCGGTGATCCGGAGTGCGGCTTCGACCCGGACCAGCTGCGCGACGCATTCACGGAGAAGACCAAAGCAATTATCATCAACACCCCGCATAACCCGGCCGGTAAGGTCTTCACTCGGGCCGAGCTGTCACTCATTGCGGACCTCTGCCAAAAGCACGACGTCCTCGCTGTGACAGACGAGGTCTACGAACACCTCCTGTACGATGGGCGGAAGCATGTCAGCATTGCATCACTCGAGGGGATGGCCGAGCGCACGGTGACGATCAACAGTATGAGCAAGACCTACAGTGTCACCGGCTGGCGCGTGGGCTGGGCGATCATCAAGAACCGGGACGTGACAAACGGCATCCGTCGCGCCCACGACTTCCTCACCGTCGGCGCGGCGGCCCCACTCCAAGAGGCGGGTGTCGTTGCTCTCGGTTTCCCACGAGAGTATTATGCACGCACCGCTGAGATGTACCGGCGCAAGCGCGATCACCTGCTCGGTATCCTGACCAAATTGGGGTTCCGGTGCGTGATCCCTCGTGGCGCGTATTACATCATGACGGAGTTTGATGCACTCAGCTCGGCCGATGACGTCACCTTTGCCCACAGTCTGGTCAAAGACGTGGGTGTCGCCACCGTCCCAGGTAGCAGCTTCTATCACGACCCCTCCATGGGCCGGCGCTTCATACGCTTCGCCTATCCCAAAAAGGAAGAAACGCTGGCTGAAGTAGCCCGGCGGCTCGCGAAACTCCGCACCACAGCCAAGCTGAAAAGCTGAAGAGCTGGAGAGCTGAAGAGCAGAGGACAGTGATCCGCGACGTAAGATCTCTTGCTTTCCAGCTTCTCTAGTGTGAGCTCTATGACCGACATCGCTGTAACTGCAGAGGCCAGATGGCTGGCCTACCGCCGGGAGTTCCCAATTTTCGAGCGGGTGACATACTTCAACTCGTGTTCGCTCGGCGCGCTATCGCGCCGAGTGGCGGCCGCTGTCCGAAGGTTCACCGATCTATGGGACGCACGGGGGGCCGCGGCCTGGTACGGACCCTGGCTGGATGAGGTGGAGCAGCTCAGGAGCCGGTTCGCTTCGCTCATCGGCGCAACGCCGGAGGAGGTGGCCATCTTCCCGTCCGTCACCGCAGCGCTCACTGCCGTGGCCAGCTGCTTCGACTATCGGTCGAGGCCCGGGGTCGTGCTCAGCGAACTCGAGTTTCCCACCACGGTATATCAATGGCTGGCCAAAGTGCCTGCGGGTGTTCGACTTCAAACGCTCCCGAGTCAGGAGAAGATGACGGTCGCGCTCGACGCATACGAGCGTGCGATCGGTCCCGACACGCAGCTCGTCGTGGGTTCACATGTCTATTTTACGAGCGGTGTCATCCAGGATATCGCGGCGCTGGCGCATTTCGCCCATGCGAAGGGAGCGTACTGTCTCATCGACGCATATCAGTCGATTGGCCAGGTGCCGGTGAACGTGCGCGATACCGGCGTTGACTTTCTAGTGACCGGTGGACTGAAGTGGCTGCTCGGCGGACCGGGCATTGCCTATCTGTATGTACGGCGCGAGGTGACCGCCCTAATGCACCCGACCGATGTAGGCTGGTTCGCGCACCGGCGGCAATTCGATTTCGACATCACCAGGTGGGACGATGCGGACGGCGCGCGGCGATTCGAGGGAGGCACGCCGGCTGTCGCGGCCGTGTACGCCGGTCGCGCCGGTCTCGAGATTGTCACGGAAATCGGTGCCCAAGCGCTGCGCGAACGTCAGATCGAGCATGTCCGGCATCTCGTGTTGGCAGCCGAGCAGGCGGGGCTCCATCCGCGCGTCTCCGGCCCGGTGGATCAGCTCGCGGGGATCCTCACGATCCCTCGTCCCAATCCCAAAGCTGTCGTAGCGGCGCTTGCAGAGCAGGGGGTTATTATCGACCACCGGCCAGGACTGATCAGGCTCTCACCGTACTTCTACAATACGATCGAAGATTGCGACCGGGTAGTACAGGCCATTGCCGAGCTCGAACAGCAAAGGATCGCGTAGCGTAATGACGCTCGAAGAGCTCGAACATCTTGCCGGCCTGCTGGGCTTTTCCCTGTCGAGGGAGCGGCTTGAACAATTGTTGCCGGAAGTGCAGCGGCTGCGCGAGCATGCGGCCCGCCTGCGCGAGTTGCCCCTTGATCCGGAAGCGCCTCCATTGCGCTTCGCGATTCCGTGAACACGCAAGATCTCTGCTTCTCATCGATCAGCGATCTTGCCTCGCGGGTCGCGGCCCGCGAACTCACCGCGCTCGAGGTGGTGCGGTCCTTTCTGTCCCGGATCGACCAAATCAACCCAGCGGTCAATGCCTATATGGTCGTCACGGCCGAGCAGGCAGAAGAGGACGCGAGGCGTGTCGATAGGGAGATCGCAAAGGGGAGGGCGCCCGGCGTGCTGGGCGGTGTGCCGCTCGGCATCAAGGACCTCATCGACGTGGGCGGTGTCCCGACCGCGGCCGGTGCGCACCGCCGGTTTCACTACACGCCTGAGCGCGATGCGCCGGTCATCAGCCGGCTGCGTCGCGCGGGGGCCGTGATCCTGGGCAAGACGAACCTCCACGAGTTCGCCTATGGCGTGACCAACATCAATCCCCACACCGGCCCTGTGAGGAACCCCTGGGACCCCAGCCGGATCCCTGGGGGCTCGAGCGGGGGTTCTGCGGCGGCCGTAGCCGCTGGGCTGTGCGCGGGAGCGCTTGGATCCGACACGGGCGGCTCGATCCGGATTCCCTCGTCGCTGTGCGGAACCGTTGGACTCAAGCCGACCTATGACCGGATTTCGCGCGCAGGCGTGGTCGCACTGGCGTGGACGCTCGACCACCTTGGTCCCATCACACGCACAACGCGTGACGCCGCGCTGCTCCTTCGGGTCATGGCCGGTGCGGATCCCGGCGATCCAGCGAGTGTGAAAGCGGAGCCGCCGCCGTTTGATGAGCCTAGCGAGGACGGCCTCAGCGGCATCAGAATTGGCGTGCCACGCGGTTTCTTCTGGGAACGCACCCACTCCGAGGTTTACGCCGCAGCAACTGGGGCGCTGCGGGTGTTGGCCGATCGCGGTGCGACCATACTCGATGTCGATCTTCCGCACGCCGAAGATGCGGGCAAGGCCGTGGCGATTATTCTTAGCGTTGAGGCGACCGCGTACCATGAGCGTCGTTTACGCGGGTCACTGGGAGCCTATGGCGATGATCTCCAGGTCAGGCTGCTGCGGGGATTCTTCATTCCTGGCACGGACTACGTTCTCGCCCAGCGCGCTCGAGCGCTCCTCACGCATGAATTCCTTTCGGCGTTCCACGGTGTGGATGTTCTTGTGACCCCGACAACGACCGTTCCGGCGCGGCCTATCGAGGAAGACCCCGGTGCGGGCGCGGCGGTTTCGCTCACGATGAGCACTGAACTGACGCGCTTCACGAATCCCTTTAATCTCACCGGGATGCCGGCGCTGTCCGTGCCGTGCGGGTTTGCTCGAGATGGACTACCAATAGGGCTGCAGATTGTGGGGAAGCCATTCGATGAAGCATTGGTGCTACGTGTCGGGCATGCGTACGAGCAGGCGACCGAGTGGCACCGCAAAAGACCGAACTTCGGTCATAGGTCGTAGGTCGTTGGTCGTAGGAAAGCCACTCTTGTTGCTCGACCTACGACCGACGACCCACGACCGTAGTTAAGCGATAAAAGATGTGAGCAGTCGCTTCTCGAGTTCTTTTGTAACTTCAGACAGGTCTTTCACTGTGTCCACCGACCGCCAGTACGCGCGCGACTTGTAGGCTCCCAGCTGCCGCTCGGCAGCCAGCTGCGGAAACGTTGACGTCTCATGGTCACCTTGATCTGGCAGCATCGACTCGATTTCACGCGATAGGACGTAGATGCCGGCATTCATCCAGTAAGGGAGTTCGGGTTTCTCACGGAATCCAACAACCTTGTCCTCCTCGTCGGCCTCCACAATGCCGTAGGGACTGATGAACGGTGCGAGCACGAGTGTGGCGAGACAGCCGTTCTGACGGTGCGTCTGGATCAGCGGCTTGAGTCTCACGTTCGTGATGACGTCGCCATTCGTTGCCAGGCAGATGTCCTCGCCATCGGCCAGCGATCGGAAAGCCAGCTTCAACGCGCCGCCCCGTCCGAGCGGTTCCGTTTCCACCGAGTACTGGATCTTCACGCCCCATTTCTCGCCGCTGCCGAAGTAATTCTGAATCACATCATGGCGGTATCCGCAGGAGACGATAACATCCTCAACGCCCTGTGATTGAAGCCACTGCAGTTGATAGCCGAGGATCGGGATTCCGAGAATCTCGACCATCGGCTTGGGCCGGTCTTCCGTAAATGGCCGCAGGCGTTCTCCCCTGCCACCGGCCAAGATGATCGCTTGCATGAGAACAATCTACACAATCTTCTCACTCTGCACAATCTGCACCACCCATGCCCAGGAGTTTATTGTGTGGATTGTATAGATTGTGTAGATTGGGTGGGATGAAAGCTCCGCGCGGAATGCACGATATCCTTCCTGACGAGGCCGAGCGCTGGCAGGCGCTCGAAGCCATCATCAGAGATTTCGCGGCCAGATTCGGGTACGGCGAGATCCGCACGCCCGTGGTCGAGCACACCGAAGTCTTCCAGCGCACGATCGAGGAGAAGGAGATGTACACTCTCACCGATCGGGGTGGCCGCAGTCTCACGTTGCGTCCCGAAGGGACGGCTGCCGTGATGCGCGCCTACCTGGAGCACGGAATGGCGTCGCAGCCCCAGCCGGTGCGGTTGTATTACATCGCGCCCATGTTCCGGTACGACCGGCCGCAGAAGGGCCGCTACCGTATGCACCATCAGTTCGGAGCGGAGATCATCGGCTCCCCGTCACCCACCGCTGACGTTGAGGTGCTGAGTCTACCTATCCGGCTGATCCAGGCGCTCGGGTTGACCGAGGTTTCGGTACGCCTGAACAGCGTAGGCGATCCCGTGTGCCGGCCGGCGTACGAGGAAGCGCTGCGCGCGTACTTCACCGAGCATATCGATCGACTCTGCGAGGACTGCCGGCGCCGCCTGCAGGTCAATCCGCTCCGCATTCTGGAGTGCAAGGAGCCAGAGTGCCATGCGGTGGCGATGGATGCGCCCAAGATGGTGGAACACCTGTGCGAACCGTGCCGGGAGCACCTCGCGGCGGTGAAGAGCTTATTTACGGCAATCGGCATCCCGTTTGTGGACGATCCGATGATCGTCCGCGGGCTGGACTACTACACGCGCACCGCTGTGGAGGTGCACTCGGGCCGGCTCGGGGGTGCGCAGAACTCGATGTTGGGTGGCGGACGTTACGATGGGCTTGCCGAGCAATTGGAGGGACCGCCGGTCCCAGGCGTCGGGTTTGGCCAGGGAATTGAACGGTTGCTGCTGGTCCTGAAATCGGAGGGTCTCGAGATCCCGCATCCTGCGAGGCACCCTGACGGCATCGCGGTCTTCGTTGCGTCCGTGGGTGCTGCGGCGGATCTTGAAGCGTTCAGGCTGGTGGATCAGCTGCGACGTGCCGGGATCAGCGCGGTCGGTGAGATGCAAGGCCGTGGGCTGCGGGCCCAAATGAAGCAGGCCGACAAGCTCGGGGCGCGCTACGCGGTTATCCTCGGCGAGCAGGAGCTTGCCGCACGACAGGCCGGGGTTCGGGATATGCGCAACGGCTCGCAGGACGGCGTGGCGCTGGATCGCATCCTGCAGACGCTGTCTACCCGCATCAAGGAGCAGCAGTGAAAGCGCTCAGCACTTCGCTCCCACGCACGCTGATTAAGGATATCCGGAAAGCCGTGGGTTCGGAGGCCAAGGTGCAGGGGTGGGTCAAGACGATTCGCGATCAGAAGAAGATGCAGTTTCTACTCGTCCGTGATCACACCGGTGTTGTTCAAGCGACCGTCGAACGCTCCGCTGCAAAGGCCTCGATCAACGAGCTGATTGCCGGGTTGACACGTGAGTCCGCGATCAGCGTGATCGGGACCGTCGTCGAAAATCCGATCGTGAAGACCGGCGGCGTGGAGATCCTCATTCGTGAGCTGATCGTGGAGTCGCGCGCTGACGGGTTGATTCCAATCGACCCCGATGGGCCGGTGGAGCCAAATTCAGAAGTGCGACTGAACTGGCGCTTTCTCGATTTGCGGCGCCCTGAGATCGCGTTGATCTTTCAGGTGCAGACCGCGTTCGAGCACGCGATGCGCGAGTATTGGATCAAAGAAGGGTTCCTCGAGATCCACTCGCCCAAGCTCATGGGAAGCCCCAGCGAAGGCGGCGCCGAGGTGTTCCCATTTGAGTACTTTGGCCGCACGGCGTACCTGGCGCAGTCCCCGCAGTTCTACAAGCAGATGGCCATGGCCGCCGGGTTTGACCGGGTGTTCGAGATCGGTCCGGTGTTCAGGGCGGACCCGTCATTTACGGCGCGCCACGCGACAGAATTCACCGGTCTCGACATGGAGATGTCGTGGATTGATTCACATGAAGATGTGATGGCGTTCGAGGAACGGTGGCTGGCGTACAGTCTCGAGCAGGTGAGGCAGGAGTACGGGGACCCGATCCGTGAGACGTTCGGTATTGAGGTGTCGGTGCCGGCGGTTCCGTTTCCGCGAGTCCCGATGCAGGAGGCGAGGGAGATCATCGCCGGCAAGGGGCATGTGATCCCTCTCGAGCGCGGCGATCTGGATCCACCCGGGGAGCGGCTGATCGCCGAATACGCCATGGAACGGTTCGGGCACGAGTTCGTGTTCGTGACGGACTATCCGGTCGACGTTCGGCCCTTCTATCACATGCGGTACGTGGACACGCCTCATATCACGAAGAGTTTCGACCTGCTCTGGAGAGGGATCGAAGTCACGACGGGCGCGCAGCGGGAACACCGATACGATGTTCTTGTCGCCCAGGCCCGGGAGAAAGGGTTGAGTCTCGAGCCGATCCAGTTCTACCTGGATTTCTTCAAGTATGGGTGTCCGCCGCACGGCGGCTTCGGCGCGGGCCTCGCGCGCATGTTGATGGTCCTCTTGAATCAATCCAATATCCGGGAAGTGACCTTCCTCTTCAGGGGGCCGACCCGGCTTCATCCGTGATTGTTGACTCCGGCTGTCCAAAATCTGTCAATATCATCCGAAATACAGATTGCAAGGTGAGAGATTCGCGGTAAGATCAACGTAGTAAAAGATCCTGCCGTGCGCGTGGGGCCGTTAGTTCCGATCCAACAGGTTGCACAAAGGGAGCCCGGCTCTGTTCGTCGATGACACGCCTCGATTCACCGAGGTAGTCAGAAGCGCGCAGGAGGGCACCCACCTGGGAGACCAGGTTCGGGAACTGCAGTCCCACGACACGGCGGGGAAATGACGCGGGCCTCGGCAGACGCCGAGGCCCGCGCAGTCTTATGAGTCCCTTGCTTCTAGCGGCCGCCCAGAATAGCGTCCTTGGCCGCCTTGCTCACACGGAAGCGCACGACGCGCTTGGCCGGGATGCGAAGCGGTTCGCCGGTCTGGGGATTGCGCCCCATTCGGGCCTTGCGGTTTCGCAGCACGAGTTTCCCGACACCCGGAATCGTGAACGTGTTCTTCGCTTCTCTGTATGCAAGAGAGGCCAGTTCGTCCAGGAACATGTTCGCGGTCTTCTTCGGCACATCGAGCTTGCCGGCCAGGTGATCAGCGATCTTCGACTTCGTCATGGCCTTTGCCATCTACCCACCCCCGTCCCGGAGTCAGTGTCCGGTTGCGATTTCCCGCGTCAATATTGAATATCCTGCATGAGTATAGGAATGTGCCCTGGGACTGTCAAGCAATACCGCGGCTCCTGTCAGGCTAAAAACCAGTATGTTACGATTTGACCAAGAAGCCACAGACCAACGGAAGAGGAAAGAAGTGGAACTGTTCAGGCAGGGCACGGCAGAGCGTCTGGCGGCTGAGGCGCCGCTGGCCGCACGGATGCGCCCGCGCACGCTCGATGAGTTCGTCGGCCAGGAGCACCTGCTGGCGCCGGGCAAGGTGCTGCGCCGCGCGATCGAGAGCGGCGAGCTCACCTCCCTGATCCTCTATGGCCCGCCGGGAACGGGAAAGACGTCGCTCGCGCACGTGATCGCGCGGCACACCGATTCCGACGTTGAACAGATCAACGCCGTCACCGCCGGCGTGGCCGAGCTTCGCGAGGTGATCGCGCGCGCGAAAGACCGGCGGATGCTGCACGGCCGGCGCACCATCCTCTTCGTCGATGAGATCCACCGCTTCAACAAAGCGCAGCAGGATGTGCTGCTCCCGTTTGTAGAAGACGGGACGCTCGTGCTCATCGGCGCCACCACGGAAAATCCGTTCTTCGAAGTGAACGCCACGCTCGTGTCACGTTCCCGCGTGTTCCGGCTGGAACCGCTCGGTGAGGACGCCCTACGCACGATCCTGGACCGTGCTCTGACCGAACCGGATCGTGGCCTCGGCGCGTTCCGTGTCGAGGTCAACGAAGATGCGATGACTCATCTCATTGCTGTCAGTAACGGCGACGCGCGTATCGCCCTGAACGCGCTCGAGCTGGCGGCGATGACGGCACCGCCCGACGGCGCGGGTGTCCGGCGGGTCACGCTCCAGAGTATCGAAGAGGCGGCGCAACGGCGCGCGCTCGTGTACGATCGCGCCGGCGACGCGCACTATGATCACATCTCGGCCTTTATTAAGAGCATGCGCGGGTCCGATCCGGACGCGGCGGTGTACTGGATGGCGCGCATGCTCGCGGCAGGGGAGGATGCACGGTACATTGCGCGCCGTATGGTCATTCACGCGTCGGAAGACGTGGGGATGGCAGATCCGATGGCGCTCCTTGTCGCGACGGCTGCCGCCCATGCCGTGGAGTTCGTAGGACTGCCCGAGGCACAAATCCCGATGGCCCAGGCCGCGATCTACATCGCGACCGCGCCGAAGAGCAATGCGGTTGTTCGCGCCATCGGCTCCGCGATGTCTGACGTTGAGGAGCGCAAAGCGGATCAGGTCCCCCTACACCTGCGCGAACCGGGGCATCCGCTGGCCGCAAAGCATCTCGGACACGGGCGCGGGTACAAGTACGCGCATGACTACGCCGGCGGGTTTGTCCCGCAGCAGTATCTTCCTGATAGCGTCAAAGACCGTATCTACTATCAGCCCTCGGACGCCGGGTTTGAGCAGGACATCCGAAAGCGCCTAGAGGGCTGGTGGAAAGGCCTCAAACGCTACACTCCGGAATGATCGGTATGGGGAAATCCTTCGTCTTCGCCGGCCCCCGCAAGATCGAGGTTGAGACCTACAACGAGGTCGTCCTCCAATTCACGTGAGGGTCGGAATGATCGGCACCGGGGATTTTGCGCGCCGGCACCTGCAGGTGCTCTCCCGTGAATCGGAAGTGGAGATTGTTGGCCACGTCTCTGGCCGTCCCGAGCGCGCGCAAGGCGCAGCGAAGCAATGGGGTGGACGCGCATACGCCGATGCGATGGACCTGGTGCGTGGGGGGTCGCCCGACGCGGTGTGGATCTCCATCACCCCTTCCGCACATGGCGCGATCGAGACTGCCCTCATCGATGCCGGTGTGCCGTTCTTCGTCGAGAAACCGATCGCGGTTGATTTGACGACCGCTGAATCCATCGCGGCGCAACTTGAGCGCAAGCCGGTCATCACAGCGGTTGGATATCACTGGCGCGCGATGGACACGATTCCGGAAGTCCGTTCCGTGCTCGCACAGCATCCGGTGCGGCTGGTCCAGGGCGCGTGGCTGGATACGCTACCGCCTTCCAGATGGTGGCACAGGCGCGCCACCGGGGGTGGGCAGATCATCGAGCAGGCGACGCATCCCATTGACCTTGCGCGGTCGCTGGCCGGTGAGGCGAAGGTCGTCGGCACGACCGAGAGCGACGCGCGAAGTGAGGAAATCGATGTGGCGAGGGCCACCGCCGCATTGGTACGCTTCGAGAACGGCGCGCCGGGGGTCTTTACCGCAACCAACGTGCTCGATGGCCCCGCGGCTGTCTATCTACAAATCACCTGTGATGGTGTGTTGATTACGATCCTGCGGCATTACGTGACGTATGACACCGGGAAGGCGAAGCGCGACACTCCGGTCCGAAATGATCCTATCGTTGATGAGAATCGCGCATTCCTGGCCGCCGTCCGCTCGCATGATCAGACGAAGGTGTTCTGCACGTATCCCGACGCGCTCAAGTCACACCGGTTATGCTGCTCGATTGCCGCGAGCGCCTGATTCGGGCAGGAAGGAAGCAGCAAGAGGCGCGAACACAGACAACACCCAGCAGGATCCGGCATCATACGTTCCGCACGTCAGTCATGCTCCGAGGGAGGGACCAACGTGAAATTGTGGAGGATAGCCACATTGCTCGCGGTGACGATTCTTGCTGCGAGCGCGCCGCTTGGGTCCGCGCCGGCGGTTGAGATCACTTGGAGCTCAACTCAGCTGAATCCCGTCAACGAGCAGGAGTGGGCCCGCAACACAATGCTGCGCCCGTTCGAGGAAGAGTCAGGCATGCGGGTCCGATTCGTGAGTGACCTAGCGGGTCCGTTCATTGACCGGCTGGTGGCTGAGGCGAGGGCGGGGCGCGGCTCGGTCGATATCATCGGCACCCTTCATGGCGACTACCCGCTGCTCGTCGCAGAGGGCGCGGTGCAGGACGTCGCGGCCATCCTGCGACAGCTCGACGGCCGTCCCGATCGAACTTTCGTCCCGGATCTCGTGCGCGCCGGCCAGATTGGCGGAATTCAGTCGTTTGTGCCGTGGATGCAGGCGACATACCTGATTGCTGCTCACAAGCAGGCGATGCGGTACTTCCCGGCGGGTCGCGATCCCATGCGTATGACCTATGACGACCTATTGCAGTGGGGCGAGAACATCAGGAGCGCCACGGGCCAGCGCCGGATCGGATTTCCCGCGTCGCCCACGGGACTGTATGGTCGGTTCCTGCACGGGTATGCGTATCCGTCGTTTACGGGCTCACAGGTCAAGAAGTTCAAATCGCCGGAGGCAGTCTCGATGTGGCGGTATCTCCGGCGTCTCTGGGGGGTCAGTCATCCATCGTCGTTCACTTATGGCTTCATGAACGAACCGCTGCTGCGGGGGGAGGTCTGGGTTGCCTGGGATCATGTGGCGCGGCTTTTGCCGGCGTTCCGCGAGCGCCCGGATGATTTCGTCGCCCTCCCGTCGCCCGCCGGCCCAAGGGGACGATCTTTCCTGTCGGTCATCGTCGGCCTGGGCATTCCCAAGAATTCCCCCAATCCCGAGGCGGCGGCGCGATTGATCGAATACTTGACGCGTCCGCGAACGCAGGTACTGACTTTGCAGGGCGTCGGCTTCTTTCCGGTGGTTCGGGAAGCCGCCGGTGTGGTTCCCACCGGAGGTCTAAAGGTCATGGCGGAAGGCGTGACCGCCCAGGCGACGGCCACGGATGCCCGTACAGCGCTGCTGCCGATCGGACTCGGTGCGCGCACCGGCGAGTTCGTCCCGCTGTACCTAGAGACGTTCACGCTGATCGCGATCCAGGGTAGGAACATCGAGCAGGTGCTGAACGATCAGGCACGCAAACTCGAGGAGATGTATCGCACTACGAATGCGCCGTGCCCGCCGCCCGATTCCGCGGAGCGGCCGTGCAGGCCTGATTAGGTGCTGACCGCGGGGGAGGGGATACTCCCCCGCGCCAGTTCTTATGACTGTTGCCGAACAGCGGCTGGAACAGACGCTGCCACCGGTCCGTCGTCAGGCGGTCGACTGGCTTCCGTACGTTCTTCTTCTGCCGACGGTCGTGTTTCTCGCCGTGTTCTTCGTGTATCCCATGCTGCAAGCGTTTGTGCTCAGCTTCCGGTCTCCCGAAGGCGCGATCACGTTGCGCTACTTTCAGGCCATGCTCAAGGACACGTATTTTGCGGGGGCGCTGCGTAACAGCTTCTTACTGACGGCGATAATAATCCCGCTCCAGGTTGTCCTGGCACTCGTGATCGCGCTGCTGATCAACACGCGCTTCCAAGGCCACCCCTGGTTTCTGTTCATCTGCGCCATTCCGCTCGGCATCTCCGATCTCGGCGCTGGACTTATCTGGTCGTCATTCTTCACCGAGCGTGGCTACCTGAACCTCATCCTCCAAAACTTGGGCCTGATCAATGAGCCTATCACGTTTCTTTCGTTTGAGAGACCGGCCTGGCTATACGGCGCGATTGTGGCCACCGAAGTGTGGCGAGCGACGGCGATCGTCATGGTCATCCTCGTGGCTGGTCTACAGCTGATCCCCAAAGACTACTTCGAGACGGCCGACGTCTTCGGTGCGAGCAGCTGGCGCAAGTTGCGCTATGTAACCCTGCCCCTGCTGCGGCCGGCGCTGCAGACCGCGCTCATCATCCGCACGATCTTGGCCTTTCAGTTATTCGCAACCGTCATCGTCATGGCCGGCCGCATTGTGCCGGTGCTTGCGGGAGAAGCCTACTTCCAGTACGGGCTTTTGCGCAATGTGAATATCGCGAGCGCGTATGCAGTGCTCATCATGACATTGTCGATGACTATCACCATCTTCTACCTTTGGTTGCTTCGCACCAAGGAAGAGGAGCTGGGGCGAGGATGACAACGCCTGGCCGGAAGGCATTGTTGACGGTCCTCGTGGTGCTGATCTCCGCATGGGTGCTGTTCCCCATCATCTTGATCGCACTGGCCAGCTTCACGACACGAACGCAGCTCTACGCCTGGCCCCGGTCGCTCGTGCCATCACCGTTCTCCGCTGAGACGATGCGATTCTTCGTCCAGGCCCAAGATGTGCTGCAGTCGCTGCTCAATAGTCTCCTCGTCGCAGCGATGACGATTGTCCTCGCGGTTCTCATCGGTGCGCCGGCGGGATATGCGCTCTCGCGGTTTCGCTTTGGAGGGAAGGAAGTGTTCCGGCTCGGCATCCTGGGGACGAAGATGTTTCCCGCGACGATTCTCGCTGTGCCGCTGGCGGTCTCGTTCATCAACTGGAACCTCTACGACACTCTGCTGGGCGTCGCGCTGGTGCATACAACACTGGCTCTTCCCTTTGCCGTCGTGATCACGACGAGTGTCTTCGTCGGGGTGCCGTTTGAGCTGGAGGAAGCCGCGATGACGCTCGGCTGCAGCCGCGCACAAGCGTTCCGCAAAGTTGCGATGCCTATTGCCTTACCTGGCTTGGCCGCCGCTGCGATCTTTACATTTGTGCTGTCGTGGAATGAGGTCTTTGCGGCGACCATCTTGACCCTGCGCAACCGGACGCTGCCAGCGCTGGTGATGAATGCGGTCGGGCTCGCCGGCGCGCCGATCGACTACCGGTTCGCCGGTGGATTCTTCATGATCATCCCGGCGCTCATCATCATTTTTGTGATCCGGCGGTATCTGCTGACCCTGTGGGGGGTCACGGTCAGGTGAAGCGTCATGGCTGACATTCAGCTCGAACGTGTCCGCAAGATGTTTGGGAAGGTCCTGGCAGTGGCGGACGTCTCGCTCCACATCAAAGAGGGCGAGTTTATGGTGCTGCTGGGGCCGAGCGGGTGTGGCAAAACGACACTCCTGCGGTGCCTGGCGGGGCTGGAGCGGGTTGATGGAGGACAGGTCATCATTGGTGGCGACGATGTCACCGACCATCCGCCGGGGAAGCGCGGCATTGGGATGGTGTTTCAGTCGTACGCCGTCTTTCCGCACATGACCGTGTTCGACAACATCGCCTTCGGGCTGCAGATGCAGCGCGTGAGCTCGGCCGAGATCCAACGTCGCGTAGGCGAAGGCGCCGAGCTCCTGCAGATTCAGCAACTGCTGGCGCGCTATCCGGCACAGCTCTCCGGCGGACAGCGTCAGCGCGTGGCGGTCGCGCGCGCGATCGTGATGCGCCCAAGAGTGCTCCTCATGGACGAGCCGCTCAGTAACCTCGATGCACTTCTACGCCTGCAGATGCGCGGCGAACTGAAGCGGCTGCATCACGAGGTTCGCTCGACCACCGTCTATGTCACTCACGATCAGGTTGAAGCGCTCAGCCTCGGCGACCGGATCGCGGTCATGAAGGACGGAACGATCGTGCAATTGGACATCCCGGATCGTGTCTACGATCTGCCTGCCACACGCTTCGTCGGGAGCTTCATCGGCAGCCCACCGATGAACTTTCTGGAAGGAACGATACGGTCTTCCAACGGTGCCCGCGCGCTGGAGACGGCGGGTGTGCGGTTGGAGTTCCACGGCGTGCCCGCCCGAGGCCGAGACGCGGTGCTGATCGGCATCAGGCCGGAGCATATTGCCGTTGAGCGAGTCGCAGTGGCGGGCGGCATTCCCGCGGGCGCCATCCCCGCGGCGGTGGTCGTCGTCGAACCCATCGGCCCGCAGAAACTCCTTACAGTGCAGGTCGGACCGTCCACACTGAAGGTCACCACGCCGGTGGACTTTGCGGTGGATCAAGGCCAACGCGTCTGGCTGCGCTTCGATCCCTCACGGATCCGCCTCATGGATCCTCAGACCGGCGACGCCATCGCATCCTGACCCGGTGACAGAGCAGGATCTCCTCTCCCGCGCAGAGGGCGTCCTCCGCGCCAACGATGTCGGCGAGTACACCAAACCGAGCGGCCGTCTGTACCCTCATCAGTGGAACTGGGATAGCGCATTCAACGCGCTCGGGTGGGCCCATGTGGATTGGGAGCGCGCTACGCGCGAGGTCGAGGCACTGCTGGCGGCGCAGTGGACAAACGGGATGTTGCCGCACATCCGCTACAATCCGTCGGTCACTGACTACGCCCCGGGTCCAGAGTGGTGGACAGACGTTCCTGTGACGCGGGCAGGCGAGGTCACGAGCGGGATTTCTCAGCCCCCGGTGCTATCCACGATGGTACATCTCGTCGGGCTGATCCAACCGGACGAGCAGCGCCGGCGGCACTGGTGGGACCGCGTCTATGATGCGTTGGCCGAGTCACTGCTCTACTTCGAGCGCGACCGTACGACGGGCAATTCGCCCCTGATCGTACTGGTACACCCATGGGAGAGCGGACTGGACAATAGTCCGCGCTGGGACGCGGCGGCGGCCAAGGGATTCCGGCCCACCCGGCCGTACCGGCGCGTGGATACCACAAAGGTAGCCGCGGCCGAACGCCCAACGTCTCGCGACTATGATCTGTACATGTTCCTGGTCGAGCTGATCGCCTCGCATCGATATGACATGCGCAGTTACCTGCCGGTCACACCGTTTGCCTTCTACGATTCAATGTTCAACGCGGCGTGGTACCGCGCCGTGAAGGATCTGAATCGGATCGCAGACATGATCAACCGGCCGGTCATCGTCTCCGACGCATCGCTGGATGCATTCCGGCGCGCCTACCAGGCCACGTTGTGGGATGACGAGGCCGCCATGTTCCTCGACTTCGACCTGACCGCACGCGCAAAGGTTCCGGTTCACTCGTGGACCGGGATCGCCGCAGTCTACGCCGGACTCGTCGATGGGGGGCAGGCGGAGCTCATTTACGATGGCTACACGAAGCGGTCCCGGAACTGCCGCCGATTCCCGTCGGTGTTGCCGGACCAGACGGGCTTTGAGTCTGATCGGTACCACCGCGGACCGGTGTGGGTTAATGCCAACTGGATGATCACGCGCGGCCTGGCTGAGCTCGGCCTGCAGTCGCGTGCGCGACAACTCGGTGAGGCGACGATCGAGCTCGTCCGTCGCAGCGGTTTCTATGAGTATTTTGATGCGTACACCGGGCGCGGCGCCGGTGCCGATCAGTTCTCGTGGACGGCGGCGCTCACTATTGATCTCATTAAGCGCCCGATCGTATAGCGTCTATTTTGACCCCCGCGGGTAAGCCTTGTTATGATGGGAAGCGTTTCTTGGAGGTGAACGATGGGCAAGTGGGCCGTCGCGATGAGCGGCGGAGTCGACAGCTCAGTCGCCGCTGCGTTGCTCGCGGCCGAGGGTCACGAGGTCGTGGGTCTCACCATGAACCTCTGGCCGGACTGGCTCCCCGAGCCGGATGATAGTTTCAAAGCCTGCTGTGGCGTTTCGGCAATCGACGACGCGCGGGCGACCGCGCGCCACCTCGGGATCCGGCATTATGTCCTCAACATGCGCGAAGAGTTCGAACGCGCTGTGATCGGTTACTTCGTCGACGAGTACGCGTCCGGCCGTACCCCCAACCCGTGCATTGCCTGCAATCAGAGCATCAAGTTCTCTTTGCTGCTCGACAGGGTGAGCGCGCTCGGCTTAGACGGTGTGGCCACAGGTCACTACGCGCGCCTGCGACACGACGACAAGAGCGGGCGATGGCTGGTACTCAAGGCCGCGGATCCGCACAAGGATCAGTCATACGTGCTGTACGGACTCACGCAGGCGCAGTTGCCCCGAGTGCAGTTTCCGGTCGGCAGTTATACGAAAGAGGAGACACGCAACCTGGCGCGCCGGTTCGGTCTGCCCGCGGCCGACAAACCGGACAGCCAGGAGATCTGCTTTGTGCCTCGAGGTTCGTACACAGACGTGGTGGCTCGATTCCGTTCGGAAGCCCTTACCCCCGGTCCCATGGTCGATACCTCAGGCCGTATTGTCGGTGAGCACCAGGGGATTGCGCGGTATACGGTGGGCCAGCGCCGCGGGCTTGGGATCGCGGCCGGCGAGCCGCTGTACGTCATTGGGATTGATCGTGAGCGAAACGCGGTCATCGTCGGAAGCGAAGAAGACCTCCTTTGTGTCGAACTCGTGGCGTCCAGGATGAATTGGATCGCCCTTCCGGAATTGCGCGGTGCACAGCTCGCAACGGCTCGCATCCGTCACGCCAGCCGAGACGTCGAGGCCGTTGTCAGACCCGGCCGCGAGCCTGGCGAGGCGATCGTGCATTTTGCCGAAGCGCAGCGGGCCGCCGCGCCCGGTCAGGCCGTGACCCTCTACGATAGAGATGTCGTGCTGGGCGGCGGGACCATCACGAGCGTGCGCACGGCCGCCTCACTTGCCGCTTCTGCCTAGTCCGCTTTACAGGGTACCCTCTACAATATGAGTCCCGTTCGGCTAAGGCTGCTGGCGTGGGTCGCAATGGCCGCGCTCCTGCTGGCGCCGCCGCCGCTTGCCGCGCAGTCGCCTGACGAGGCGGTTGCCCTCGTCCAGGAAGTCTTCACACGCCTCCGCGACGACGCACTCGCAGCGGCTGATGGTCCTTCGCTGTTGCGCGCTGCCGTGAGTGGCGTGCAGCAGGTCCTCGTGGGTACTTCCGCGGTTCCCATGGTTCCGGTGCTTTCAGGGATCGAAGATGAGGATCTTCGCGCCGTTGCGATGTACGTGGAGGCGGCCGTCAAAGCGGCTCCGGGCCGGAGCGAATTCGTCCTGTCCTCGGCGCTGCGGGCGATGGTGCGTTCGGTGGCCGATCCGGTCAGCGCTGTCTTCACGCCTGCTGAACTGGGCCGGTACATGGCTGACCTGCGAGGCGAGCACGGAACAATCGGCATGCAAGTAGATACGATCGGAAATGCGATCAACGTTGTCGAGGTGGTGGACGGCGGCCCAGCGGTACGGGCGGGGATTCGCGTGGGAGATCACATTCTGGAGATCGACGGAACCTCGATCGACTTTCACTCTCCCGACGCGGTGCTCAGTCTTCTGCGAGGGCGGCTGGGATCGCCTGTGCTCGTTACCATCCGGAGAGGTTCGAGCCAACCGCAGCGCCTCTCGGTGATCCGTGAGCAGGTGCGGGAAATCCCGATCCGCGCGCGGATGCTCGAGCCGCGGGTAGGGTATCTTCGGCTCCTCGGATTTACCGAGCGCGCGCACGAAGATCTGGCGCGCTGGCTCCTCCGTCTGAACGAGCAAGACGCGCGGGCATTGGTGCTCGATCTTCGAGAGAACGGCGGCGGTCTTGTAGAGGAAGCCGTGAATGTGGCGTCAGCCTTTCTTCCCCAGGGCGTCGTGGCGGTGGAAGAGGGGCGGCGCGGCCAAGTCACGCTCATCGTACGACCGGCGGCGCACCGGTTTGCCGGTCCTGTTGTGGTCCTGGTAAATCGCGGCACAGCGAGCGCTTCAGAAATCGTTGCGGGCGCGCTTCAGGATGCCGGTGTCAGCCTCGTGGGAGGGAGGACCTTCGGCAAAGGAACCGTGCAGACGGTGTACTTCCTTCAGGCAGGGTGGGGGCTCAGGATTACTACTGCGCGGTACAGGACGCGTGCGGGTCGTGCGATTGACGGTACAGGCCTGACGCCAGATGTGCCGGTCGTTCAGGCCGTGAATCAGGTCCAGGGTCCAGGCGATACCCAGCTTGAAATCGCCCGAGTTCTGGCCCGCAGGCGGCTGGAGTCCACGGGCCAGCGAGCTACCGGTCGGCGCTGGTGAGTACATTACGAGAGGGCGCCGTCGAGGTCGTCCGGCGGTTGCGCGCTGGGGGATTCGCAGCATTTTGGGTGGGTGGCTGCGTGCGGGATCTTGAGATGGGACGAGAGCCGCACGACTACGATATCGTCACAGACGCGCGCCCCGAGCAGGTCGCATCGCTGTTTGATGATGCGGTTGCTGTGGGCGCGGAGTTCGGGGTCGTCGCCGTATCGTCACATGGCCATCAGTACGAAGTGGCAACGTTCCGCACCGAAGGACCCTATCTGGATGGTCGGCGTCCATCGTCCGTAAGGTTCGCGACAGCCGAGGACGACGTTCGTCGCCGCGATTTCACGATCAACGGGCTACTCCACGATCCTCTTTCCGGGCAGACGATCGATCACGTCGACGGGCGGCAGGACATTAAGCGGCGGATCATCCGGACGATCGGACCTCCGCAAGAGCGGTTCGCCGAAGACTACCTGCGCCTGCTCCGCGCTGTGCGGCTGGCCGCCGAGCTCGATTTTACGATTGAGCCCCAAGCATTCCGTGCCATCACCGCGCTGGCTCCTTCCATTGCACGGGTCAGCGCGGAGCGAATCCGGGACGAGTTGTTTCGCCTGCTTGTCGCGCCGGGCCGGAGCAAGGGCGTGCAGCTCCTCGACGAAAGCGGCCTCTTGAAGGTGATCCTGCCGGAAGTGGCGGCAATGAAGGGTGTGGAGCAACCTCCCGAGTTCCATCCAGAAGGTGATGTCTTTGTACACACGGTCCTTGCATTGGGGCACCTTCGGAATTCCTCGCCGGAACTCGCGCTGGCCACGCTACTGCACGATGTCGGAAAGCCACCGACGATGACGCGAGAGGACCGGATCCGTTTCAATAACCACGACGAAGTCGGCGCACAAATGGCAGAGTCCATTTGCCGGAGGCTCCGGTGTTCAAACGAGCAGATGGACCGAGTGGTCTCGCTGGTCAGGAATCACTTGCGCATCAAAGACCTTCCGAAGATGCGGCCGGCGAAAGCCGCCAGGTTCCTGCTGCAGCCTGACGCCGCCGACCACCTCGAGCTGCACAGAGTCGACTGTCTCGCAAGCCATGGGGATCTGAGTGTGTGGGAATGGGCGGTCAAAGCGCAGCAGGAGCTCGCGGCGACGAAGCCTCTGCAAGCCAGGCTGCTGAGCGGGGACGATCTTATAGAGTTGGGTTTACCGCCCGGACCAAAGTTCAAGGAAATCCTCGAGTACGTCGAGGATGCGCAGCTCGAGGGGCAGGTCAGTAGTCACGAGGAAGCCGTGGCTCTCGTCAGGCGAGTATTTCCGACCGGGCCGCGGTCGGGTCCGCGGTAGAGGTCTGATTTAAGAAGTAGGGAAGTTAGGACGCGAGGTGATGCGACGGTGTCGGAACTAGAAGTCGTCTATATCTTCCTCGCGCTCCTCGGATTATTCATCGTTATCGGCGCACTGATTCCGAAGTATCTGCCCTCGCTCGTCCGCTACCTTGACAACAACGTCCTCAAGGAGAACAGGAAGGACCATCACTAGAAAACGGGATATGGGATAGAGGGATAAGGGGGATAAGAAGCTGCCCTGAAAAGCTGAGGCCTGGGAGCGAATCCCAGGCCTCTTTCATCTTGAACCTTATCCCTTTATCCCATATCCCTTTCTCCCGCAGTTGGCGTGTCAGTCGGGATCGTCAGCAGTGACGGCTGCTTCCCGCGTTGCGGCCGTTATCCCCTGACCGTTTCGCACCGCGAACTCGGGATCCAACTTTCGCAGCCTAGCCACAATTCCGCCGTACTCGAGCTCTGACATGGGCAGCATCGCCGGTTCGAAGAAGCCTTGCCGGCGCATCTCAATGGCTTTCTCTGCGATCCGGTCCCGGACCTGATTCCAGAACGGATCAGCGAACAGGTCGACGGGCGCCGTGAGGATGCCATCATGCATCGAGAACCCAAGCGCTGAGACCATCGGGCAGCAGAAGAACGTCGACGCCGGCGTGTTCATTGGAACCGGCATTAGCGGCAGGTTGTGGCTGCCGCGTGTGTCCCCGCCGACGAATGGCGCCACCGCGAATGCCGGGCCGAACTCCTCGGTGGCCGGGAAGATCTTCTGCACCCGGATCACGGCCGGCGGGTCATCCTTTCCCACGTAGCGGCCCGCGATATTCCGCAGCCTCGTCGTACCGACCGCGGCCGCCTGTTCGTTGGGATACTTCCGAGACCAGATGGCCTCGATCGCATAGCGGTTCGTGTCACGTAGAAGGGAGGCAATATCGTACAGACGCTCGGGCGCTTCCAGCACAATCACCCGATCGCCTTCGGTGTGGTCCATGTCCATGATGTGGAAGGTGAAGCCGTCGTGCAGTCCTTCGGAGAGCATCAAGCCGGGAGAGTACATCGGGTCGGCGAATGCCAGGTACAGCGGCAGGTTGAACGCGCCTGGGCCACACTTGTCACCCAGCGTCACCATGAACGCTTCGCTCGGCCTCTCATCCAGCTCAATCTCCGCGCTCCCCGGTCCGAGCCCCCGGACGTTACCCGAGAACGCCTCCTTAAGAAGGTCTTGTCCGGCGCCGTACAGACCTTGGCTCTTCGCCTTATCGGTGGCTTTGATGAGCGCGTCCCACGCCAGCTGGTGCACGTCCGGGCTATCTTGACCTTTCGCGTGGGTCATGATCATGGCGATGTCGTCGCCGGTGTGACACACAAACGCGTCGATCAGGAGTTTCTTGCGCTCCCGCTCGACGCGGTCTCTGACGATGCCCAAGATCTCGGCGCTGGGCATGGTGTGGCCGCCGATCGCGCCGATGTCGGCCTTGATCACGCTGATAGTGACGCGCATAACCTCGCCTCCTTAAAGTTCTACGAAATTGACAGGCGCCATGAGACGACGAATCGACCGGCACAGGAACGGTGCCGGTCGAAGGCCAAACGGTTGGCGCTGTATGGTGGCAGCTTCACGCTCGGTGTGCTCATTGTAGCACTTTCTGTAGGGAAAAGAGGAAAACCTTCAGAAGAGTCGAACACGCAACCGAAACGGAACCAGGACCATTTTCAGCGCGACGCCCAGCGGGCATTGCCCGGCTGGGTATCAACGCAGAGACGAATCGAGCATCGCATGATCTACCCTGAATCCGCGAGGGTCATCGCGCTCGTCAACCAGAAGGGCGGCTGCGCGAAGACTACCACGGCGGTGAATCTTGCCGCCTGCCTCGCCGTCAACGGTCATCGAACCCTCCTCGTCGACCTCGATCCCCAGGCCAACGCGACCGTAAGCCTCGGCGTCGACCCCGGTAGCCAGCACCGCAACATCTACCATGTCCTGGTGGAAGTGGACCACGACGATGATGGCACGACTATACCGTCGATTATCGTTCCAACCACCGTGGACAACCTGATGCTGGCTCCCTCCTCGATCGATCTCGCGGCCGCAGAACTGGAACTGGCCTCCCGCATCGGCCGGGAGCGGGCTCTGCGCAAGCGCATGGGCCCCGTGCTCTCAGAGTATGAATACATCGTCCTGGATACGCCCCCGAGCCTGGGAGTCCTGACGCTGAACGCCCTGGTCGCGGCCGACGCGCTGATCATCCCGATTCAGACGCATTACTACGCACTACTGGGGATGCGGCAGTTGCTGCGGACCTTGAAGATGGTGAGGGAGGAAGTGGGGCACAACGTCGAGATCCTCGGCGTACTACCCACGATGTACGACTCCCGGACGAACATCAGCAAGGAGATCTTACAGGGCATTCAAGACTTCTTTGGCGAGAAGGTCTTCGGCACCACGATCCACTTCAACATCAGACTGGTCGAGTCGTCGATGGTCGGCGTCCCATTGTTCATCCATGACAAAGCATCGCGAGGCGCGCAGGAGTATATGGCGCTGGCCAAGGAGGTCGTCAAGCATGCGGAAAGAACGCGAGGAGCTGCGGCGCGGACTTAGATCGTTCATCGAGGACGCGTCGATTGAGCTAGCGGAGTTCACCAAAGGTGCTCCGGCGCCGCAGACACTGCCCCCGGCGCCCAAGCCTCTGCGGGAGCCGGCGCCGCCCGAGCGTCCGATCCTTCGCCTGGTGCGTGAGGCTCAACAGCAGGATGTCGACGCACCCAAACTTCTGGAGATGACGCTGCATCTCCCCAAGAAGGGTGTGTGCGCCGCCTACTACATCAATAAACGGTGCTGGGAGCTCCCCGACGCGTTCTGCAACCATGCGCTGCATATCTGCAGGCTGCGCGAATGCCCCGTGTACAATCTCCATCGAGAAGAGATGGAGGGGCGATTCGCGTCGAAGTTTCGGCACCTCTGGTAAGAGCTGGAAGGCAGCTTTTCAGTTCTTCAGCTTTCCAGCTTCAAGTCGAGTAACTCTCTCAGGTCCATTATCCATTTCCAGATCGGCAATCCTCGATCGCGGACTGACGCTTCCTTCGTTCCGAATCCAATGAAGCGCGCGCCTGCGTCGCGCGCTGCCTGCGCGTCGATCCAAGCATCGCCGATCAGGTAGAAGCGGCTCACGCGATCCAGGCGATTCACGATGTAGACGATGCCGTCCGGGTGCGGCTTCAGCGCAGGCACTTCATCCCGGGTAGCCATGACCTTGAAGTGACGCTCCAGGTCCAGTGGTCGCAGCCGGTCCGCGACCCCCGCCCGCGCATTGTTGGTCAGCAGCGCCAGTTGATAACCCCGCTCGCTGAGTGAGGCAACAACCTCGGGAGCGCTCGGAATCACTGTGGCGTGTTCGAGACCTTGCCGCTCCGCCTCTCCGATGATTTGCCACATCTGATCAGCCAATCCCAGGTTAACCTGGCTGCCCAGGGAGACCAGTTCCGGAAGGGCCAGCCGCACGAGCTCGTCCCGGGTCTGGGTCGACGGTCCCTTTTTATATAGAAGGTCGATGAGATGGTGGCGCAGGCCGAGGAAGTCGATGTGAGAGTCGATGAGGGTGTTGTCGAGGTCGAAGATGAGGGCGATTTCGCGGGGCGGCAGAGGCACAAGAGGGGTTTCGTTTGTTCTTCCCAAAATTCTTTTCCAATTGGCCAGCTCTGAGGGAGGGCGAAGCCTCTCCCCGACTACAACTAATACGGGGACCCCTCTGGCTCCGCCCTCCCTCACGCTGGCCGTTGAGTTCTCAGGAGGATGACGTGATTGAACAGGGCCAGCGTGCGCCAGATTTCACTCTCCCCGACGATCGAGGCGAGCGAGCATCGCTGAAGGATTACCGGGGGCAGAAGGTGGTCCTATGGTTCTACGTCCGGGATGACACTTCGGGTTGAACAGTTGAAGCCGCCGCGTTCCGTGACGAATACGCGGAATACACGAAGCAGAACGTCGCCATCCTCGGTGTGAGCCCGGACAGTGTGGACAGCCACGCCAAATGGAAAGAGAAAATGAAGATCCCTCATGCGCTGCTGGCTGACGAGGGAGGGAACGTGGCGCAGAAATACGGGGTCTGGGTCGAGAAGACGAGCCCTTCAGGCAAGACCTACTGGGGCGTGGCCAGGACCACTTTCATCATTGATGAGGAGGGTAACGTGATGAAAGTGTTTCCGAAGGTACAGGCGCGGGGGCACAGCAAGGAAGTACTTGCCGCTCTGAAGTAGGTCGACAGCTTGCGATCTATAGACCTTTTACCTTCGGCAATCGCACTACTCCGGGCACGTCATGCAGGGTTCAGACCCAAGCTTCGGCCGTGCTTCCGCGGGTGGAGGCTGGCTGATGGCACCTGCATACACGCTTGCTAGGACAAGCCCGCCACCGAAGATCAGTGAAGGTGACATCGGGGCGCGTTCAAGTATGGCACCGAGGATGATCGCTACAACTGGGAACAGGACAAACTGATAGGATGCCGCTGATGCCGACCAGTGCTTTAGAACAAATAGAAAGAGGACGAACCCGGCACTGGACCCCAGCACGATCAGATAGCCGAGCGCGATCCAGGTACTGGCACGAACCGGGACGCTCCAGGATTCTCGTGATAGAAGCGACAGGATAACAAGGAGAATCACGCCAGCCGCCATAGCGACAGCATTCGTGCTGACCGGATGGGTCTTCGGAAAATTCTTGACGATGATCGCCGACTCCGCGACACAGAGCGCCGCAACGACAAGGGCCAGTAAGGATAACAGGGGAACGCCTGTGCCTACCGACCCTCGGAAAATAACGGCGATCCCGATCAGGGCAACGATGCCTCCGACGAGGGCCCGCCAGCGGAACTTCTCTTGACCGTGTAGCAAGGCAAGAAGAAAAGTGAGCAATGGCGCGGAGGCAAATATCACGGCAGCAAGCCCGGCCGAAACGTGCTGCATTCCCCACATCGCAAACGCGTATCCTGCCCCGAACCCCAGCCCTCCGTAGATAGCCGCTCCGATCAGCGCGCGGCCTCGGGGAAGAGGGAATTTCTGGGTGAGCGCGACTGCAAAGAGGAGCAGCGCTGCCACCGCGAAGCGAAGAGTGGCGCCCCAGAACGGTGGGAGCTCGCGGAGGCTGAACCGGACAGCGACAAAGTTGGTACCACCGATTAGGACGATGGCCCCAAAGGCAAACAGCGTCAGCTGATCGGATCGCCGGTTGTCCATGCGCGTCAGAACTTCATCCCCGCTCGGGCGATCCCAGCATGAAAGAGCGCTGTAGCACAACATTCATTTCCACGACCGACGACCCACGACCTACGACCGCGGTTTTAGGGATACAGCCTGTTGAGCAGTCGAGGAAATGGAATCGTCTCGCGGATATGCTCGATCCCGCATATCCAGGCCACAGTTCGCTCGATCCCAAGCCCGAACCCGGAGTGGGGAACAGAGCCGTAGCGACGGAGATCGAGATACCACTGGTAGACATCGGTCGGAAGGTTGTGCTCGCGCAGCCGCTGCTCGAGGAGCGCAAGGTCATCGATCCGCTGTCCACCTCCAATGATTTCGCCATATCCCTCGGGGGCGAGCAGGTCGGCGGAAAGGACCACATCGTGCCGCTCCTGGTCGGGCTGCATGTAAAATGCCTTGCATTTTGCCGGATAGTGATGCACGAAGAGCGGGCGGTCGAACTGCGATGAGAGCATCGTTTCTTCATCCGCTCCGAGATCATCGCCCCAGGGCACCGGCTTGCCGGATTTCTTTAGCCGTTCGAGCGCCTCGTCGTAGGACAACCTGGGGAAGGGGGACTGAATGTCTTTGAGCTTTGCCGTATCTCGCTCGAGAGCGGCGAGTTCGTTCGTCCTGCGCTGCAGCACCCGGCCGACGACGGCGACCATCATCTCTTCAGCAAGCGCCATGTACTCGTCCAGCGTCATGTAAGCAACTTCCGGCTCCAGCATCCAGAATTCGCTGAGGTGTCGCCGGGTCTTCGACTTCTCGGCGCGGAACGTAGGACCGAAACAGTAGACCCGGCCGAAGGCCATCGCGTTTGCCTCGTTGTACAGCTGACCGGACTGCGTGAGGTATGCGGTACCGAGGTCGAAGTATGGCGTTTCGAAGAGGGTGGTCGTCCCCTCGACGGCGGCCGGGGTCAGGATAGGCGTATCCATCCGGACGAACCCTTTGCCATCGAGAAATTCAGCGCAGGCCCGGATGACCTCGGCGCGTACGCGCATCACGGCGTGCTGCCGGCGGCTCCGCAGCCACAGGTGTCGGTGGTCCATTAGAAACTCGACGCCGTGCTCTTTTGGCGTGATCGGGTAGGGCGCCGCGATCTGCACGACCTTCAGGTCCGTGAGCGAGAGTTCAACACCGCCGGGCGCTCGTTTGTCCTCGCGCACGAGGCCGCGAATGATGACGGAAGACTCCTGCGTGAGATTCTCCGCGAGCCCGAACGCGTCTTGGGATACGTCCTGTTTGGCCAGAACAGACTGCATGATCCCGCTGCCGTCGCGGATCTGGAGAAAGTGGATGCTGCCGCTGCTTCGTTTGTTGTACAACCATCCCTGGATCTCGACTTCTTCTCCCACGTGTGCGGCAGCGTCTTCAATCCGAATGTGCATTGATGTCACCTCGCGCTGGCCGCTAGATTCATCGATGCACGATCATTACCTCCCCAGGGCCTCGGACCTCGGGAATTTGCTCGGGTTGCCATCGCTGGAGGGTGATGTTATACTCGGAATGTCGCGTGCAACGCGCGATGCTGTGCAAAATCAACGAGCTTCCGTTCGGAGGCAGAGTGTGAGTGGGTTCCAACCCACTCTTTTTTAATGAAGAAGATGGCGTCATGAATCGAAAAGATGTGGTTCAGCAGGTGGAGGAGCTCGTGGGGCCCATTGCTCAGGGCATGGGGTTGGAGGTCGTGGACATCCAACTGACGGGGGACATACATCGACCGCTGCTGCGGGTGTTGATGGATCGCCTCGAGGGCGGGATTACGGTCGACGAGTGCGCCCGTGCCAACGAGGCGCTGAGCCGACAACTCGACCTGTACGATTTGTTTCCGACCTCGTACACGGTGGAGGTGAGCTCGCCCGGCCTGGATCGGCCACTGCGGACCGACGCGGACTTCCGGCGATTCGCCGGACAGCGGGCCGAGATTAAGACATTCGTTCCGATCGACGGGCAGCGCCGCTTTCGGGGGACGCTGCTCGGGATCATCGGCGACGCTGTCGTGGTACAGATTGACGGGCGCCAGGTGCACGTGCCCAAAGGGGAGATTGCACAGGCCCGTCTCGCCGTAGAGATGGAAGATTTGCGACAGGACTTTAAGCGGTAACGCATGGGGTGGATTGGATGAACGGAGAACTGCTCAAGGCGCTTGAAGCCCTTGAGGAAGAGAAAGGTATTACCAAAGAAGTCATCCTCGAGGCCATCGAGGCGGCTGTGCTGTCCGCGTACAAGAAAAAGCACGGGCCGTCGGCGCAGAACGTGCGCGTCGAGGTGGACCGCGGCACGGGGGAGATGCGCGCGTATCAAGTCCGGACGATCGTAGAATCGGTCGACGACGAGCACACACAGATTGCACTGGCCGAAGCCCGCGAGTGGGACGATTCGGCGACAGTCGGCGACATGGTGGAGCTTGAGGTCACCGTCGATCCTCAGGAGTTCGGCCGCATCGCCGCACAGACCGCAAAGCAGGTCGTCGTCCAGCGGCTCCGTGAGGGTGAGCGCGACCTCGTTTACAAGGAGTTCCGGGACCGCGAAGGCGACATCGTCACAGGCACGGTACAACGTATTGAGCGGAAGAATGTGTATCTGGACCTGGGGCGCATCGAAGCAGTGCTCCCTCCGACCGAGCAGATTCCTCGCGAGAGCTACCGTCAGAGCGAGCGGATCAAAGCATACGTGGTCGAGGTCCGCCAGGGGACACGCGGTCCGCAAATCGTAGTCTCCCGCACGCATCCAGGGTTGCTCAAGCGGTTGTTCGAGCTGGAGGTGCCCGAGATCTACGAGGGCATCGTCGAGATTAAGGCGATTGCACGTGAAGCCGGCGGTCGCAGCAAGATTGCCGTCTCCTCGCGCGATAAGAATGTCGACGCCGTCGGCGCGTGTGTCGGTCCCAAAGGCTCGCGCGTCCAGGCCATTGTCGATGAACTGAAGGGCGAGAAGATCGACATCGTCCCGTGGAACGCCGACCAGGCGTTGTTTGTGGCCGGCGCCTTGAGTCCGGCAAAGGTGAGCCGCGTCGAGATCGATGACGAGACGAAGACAGCGCAAGTCATCGTGCCGGACAACCAGCTGTCGCTGGCCATCGGCCGCGAGGGACAGAACGCGCGACTGGCTGCGAAGTTGACCGGATGGCGTATCGACATCAAGAGCGAGACGCAGATCAAGGAGATCGAGGCGAAGAAGCTCTTCATCGACTTGCCCCCGGAAGAAACTGTGGCGGAAGCCGCAACGGCAGCTCCCGAGGAGGGAGCGCCCCTGGAGGGAGCGCCCGTGGAAGGAGCACTCGTGGAGGGAGCGCCCGTAGAGGGTGCGCCTGTAGAGGGTGCGCCTGTGGATGCTGTTTCCGGCGAAGCAGGCGAGGGCGTTGCTTCGGACGGAGAAGCACCCGATACGACTGTAAAGAAGGAACCCTCGACGGCGGGCGATGCCTAGTACGCGAAAGGTGCCCGCGCGCACATGCGTGGCATGTCGTCGCACGCGTCCAAAGCGAGAGATGGTGCGTGTGGTGCGTACACCTGCCGGCGAGGTCATGGTGGATCCGACCGGGAAGCTGTCGGGAAGAGGCGCATACGTCTGTCCCGAGTTGGATTGCGTGAACGTCGGCGTGCGAGAACAGCGTCTCCAGCATGCCTTAGAAGTTCAAATCCCAGAAGAGATCGCGCAAGTGTTGCGTGGGTTGATACATGCGAGTACATGAACTAGCCAAAGACCTAGGCGTGTCCAGCAAAGCGCTGATGGATCTCCTGGCCAAGATGAAGATTCCGGCCAGGAGTCACAGCAGCTCACTGGATGATGCCGCCATCGGGCGCATCCGCCAGCAGCTTAAGGCGCCTGCCAAGCCTGCCGCCCCGGCTGTCCCTGCGCGGATTGCGAAGACACCGACGGGCGAGCGGATCCTCGGTATGCGCAAGATCGTGCGTCCAGTGGTGGAAGAGGCGCCGCCGGTAGCAACGGCTCCGGTCGCCGAGCCGCCGGTTCATGAAGCTCCTCCGGTCGTACCCCCGCCCCCGCCTGTTTTGCCTGAGCCCGTCAAAGTGAAACCGGCCGTCGTTCCAGATGAGGCAAAAAAGCCCGCAGCAAAACCAGCGCCGGAGGCCCCGGTGATCAAACCCGCGGCAAAGGCGCCCGCGCCACCGCATCCCAAGGCTCCGCAAGTGGATACAAGACTTCCCGGTACCCGGACGCCGCGGCCGATGCTGCGTCCAGTTCCGCGCAAAGAAGCGCCGAGAGCGATGCCTCCACGCGGTCCGGGAGGGACTCCTGTCACGTCGACCGGAGCACCCTCGGTTGTTCCGGCGGCGTCAAGCGATCGGAAGACCAGGGAACGCATGCCCCCTCCGCCATCGCAGCCGCTTCCGGTCGCACCCGTGGTTCCTGCCGAGGTCGAACTCACCAGCGCGTTGACGGTGGGCGACCTTGCAGCAAAGCTCGAGCTTCACGGCGGGGAGGTGGTGAAGCGACTCCTCGAGCAAGGTGTGCTGGCAGGCATCAACCATCAGATCTCACTCGAGGCGGCATCCAAAGTTGCGGAATCGTTCGGTTCATCGGTAAAGAAGCCCGCGCACGCCGGCCAGCCGGGCAGCCGGGTGTCAAAGCGTCTCGAGGTTTCCAAGGAAGGCACGGTTGCGCAGCGTCCGCCCATCGTGACCATCATGGGTCACGTCGACCACGGAAAGACAACGCTGCTGGACGCGATCCGGCAGACCGATGTCGCAGGCAAAGAGTTCGGGGGGATCACGCAACACATCGGGGCATCGACGGTGGACGTCGACGGCCGCCGCATTGTCTTCATCGACACACCCGGCCACGAAGCGTTCACGGCCTTGCGGGCGCGGGGCGCGCAGGTCACTGACATCGCGGTCCTGCTGGTTGCCGCGGACGACGGCGTTATGCCGCAGACGGTTGAAGCGTTCAACCACGCCAGGGCCGCGGGCGTCCCGATTATGGTGGTGATCAACAAGGTGGATCTGCCGCAGGCCAATCCCGATCGCGTGAAGCAGCAGCTCTCGGAGCTCGGGTTGGTTCCTGAAGATTGGGGCGGCGATACGGTGACCGTTCCCGTGTCTGCGCGGACGAAGCAGGGGGTCAAGGAACTTCTCGAGATGATCCTGCTCGTGGCGGACCTGCAGGAACTGCGTGCCCCCGCGGACCGTCCCGCTCGCGGCACCATCGTTGAAGCGGAGCTCGACAAAGGCCGCGGCCCCGTGGCGACTGTGCTCGTGCAGGAAGGGACGCTCAGAGTCGGCGACGCCATCGTCGCCGGCGAAGCGTATGGACGGGTCCGGGCGATGACGGGTGATCGCGGCGAACGGCTGAATGAGGCCGGGCCGGCGGTGCCCGTAGAGGTTGTGGGGCTCGACAGCATGCCTCAGGCCGGCGATCTGCTGGAAGTAGTGCGCGACGACAAACTTGCAAAGGCTGTTGCGGAAGAGCGCCGCGAGCGACGGCGTGCAGCGGAAGTGGCGGTCGCGCGTCCGTCCATGGGCACAGAAGAAGGCGGTGAGGCGGGACCGAAGGAGGCGCGCCTGATCATCAAGGCGGATACGCATGGATCCGTGGAAGCGTTGACGTCCTCGCTATCTCGCCTGGCGATTCCTGAAGTTGGGGTCACGATTCTTCACGCGGCGGTCGGCAACGTGGCGGAGTCTGATGTGATGCTCGCTGCCGCGAGCCGCGCGGCCATCATCGGGTTCAACGTCCGTCCCGAGCCTCAGGTGCGCAAGCTGGCCGAGCAAGAGCAAATCGAGATCCTCACGTATCGCGTGATCTACGAAGCGATCGAGGATCTGCAGAAACGACTGCGGGGCATGCTGGCGCCGAAGCGGCGCGAGGTTGCGCTCGGTCAGGCCGAGGTCCGCCAGACGTTCACGATCTCGAAAATCGGCACCATCGCCGGCTCGTATGTGGCGGCCGGGACCATCCCACGCAGCGCGAATGTCCGTCTGATCCGGGATGGTGCGGTCGTGCACGAGGGGAAGATTGCCTCGCTGCGCCGCTTCAAAGATGACGTCCGCGAGGTCACGGAAGGCTTCGAGTGCGGCATCGGGCTGGAACGCTTTAATGACATCAAGGTGGGGGACATTATAGAGGCGTACGAGATCAGAGAAGAACCTGCATAGGAGCGGTCGTAGGTCGTTGGTCGTAGGTCGTTGACAAATCCATTGCATTTCCTACGACCTACCACCTACGACCTACTACCGTAGTTTCGATGGTAGTTTCGATGGTGGTTGGCGTCCTGCACATCCAACTCAGTTTACCGGGCGCAGGCAGTTTAAAGGACAAGCGCCGGCTGCTCACGAGCTTGCTCGATCGGCTCCACAACCGGTTCAATGTCGCGGCGGCGGAGGTTGATCAGCAGGACGTCTGGCGCCGGGCCGAGGTTGCCGTCGCCTGTGTCAGCAGCGAAGGCCGCCACGCCAACCAGATCCTCACGCGTGTGATGACGGAAGTCGAACGCGCGAACGATCTCATTGTGGTCGGGTACGAAATGGAACTACGGTAGCCCGCGATCCGGGTAGAGCGATGACGCGAAGAACCGAAAAACTCCAGGAGTTCATCAAGGAGCAGGTGAGTGAGATCATCCAGCAGCATGTCCGCGATCCTCGCATTGGGTTCGTCTCAATCACCGACGTCGAGGTCAGTGCGGATATGCGCCATGCGAAGATCTTCGTCAGCGTGCTGGGAGATGAGGATGCGAAGTCTGGGACGATGGCCGGCCTGGACAGCGCTTTGAAGTTCATCCGCGGCGAGCTGGGCCGCAGGCTGGAGATGCGCTACACGCCGGAGATCATGTTCAAGCTCGACACGTCGATCGAACGCGGTTCACGGATCGTGTCATTGATCCGGGATGTCTCCCGGGGAGCCTCGCATGACGACGACACTGCCCCTACAGATCGCGACGACGCTTCGAAAAAGCCCTGACGTTCTGATCGCCTGCCACGTCGCCCCGGACGGAGACTGCATCGGAGCATCATTAGCCCTGGCGCGTGCGACAAGCCGGCTGGGCGTGCGCGCCGTGGTGGGCAGTGCCGACGGCGTGCCCGAAGCATTCTTGGATCTTCCAGGTGCGGATCAGATCGTCAGCACGCCACCCGTCCAGGCGTTCGCCACAGCCGTGGCCATGGAGTGCAGCACGATCGAGCGGTCAGGGGTGTTTGCAGACGCGTTGAAGCGTGCCGGCACGCTCATCAACATCGACCACCATCTCAGCAACGCCGGATATGGCCACGTCGTGTACTGGGACAAGGGCGCGGCCGCCGTCGGAGAGATGGTCACCGAGATCATCCGGGCGCTCGGGACGCCGATCGACGCTGGCATCGCGCAGTGTCTACTGGCGGCCATTGTCACCGATACCGGGGTCTTCCGGTTCACGAATGTCACGCCACATACGCTCCGACTCGCCGCTGAGCTCGTCGAAGCCGGCGGCTCCATTCACCGGCTTGTGGAGCGTGTCTACGAAACTCGGTCGCCGGGCGGACTGCGATTGCTCGGCATGGCGCTGGCGGCGGTGCGCCTCTCCGCGGACGGACGCGTCGCCTGGACAACGGTGACACCTGAGATGCTGGCGGCATCGGGCGCGCGGCCGGAGGATACCACGGGGATCGTCGGCATGCTGCGACAGATCCGCGGCGTGAAGGTCGCGTTGATGTTCGAGTCGACGGCCGACGGTATCAGGGCGAGTATCCGTTCGCGAGACGGCGCCCGCTCCAATGTGATCGCGGAGACCCTTGGGGGCGGCGGCCATCAAGCCGCGGCGGGGTTCACGCTGGCCGGCTCGATGAGCGACGTCGTCGGCAAAACTCTGCTGGAAGTCGAAAAAGAACTGCGTGCACAGTAGCTCCCTATTGCCGCCCGCCGGCGGCGTGCTCAGTATCTGCAAGCCGGTTGGGATGACGTCCCATGATGTGGTCGATGCGGTCCGCCGCATCGTTGGTACGCGGAGAGTCGGCCACACCGGAACGCTCGATCCTGGCGCAGCCGGCGTGCTCGTCCTCGTCCTCGGTCGGGCCACCCGCGTCGCCGAGTTCATCGCCGATGCCGACAAAGAATATCGCGTGGAGATCGTGTTTGGCCGCTCCACCGACACCGGCGATGCGTATGGTGAGATCGTCCGCGAAGGCGCCCCGGCTCGCGTCGGGCGGGACGAACTAACCGCGGTCCTGCATCGGTTTACCGGCAGGATCGAGCAGGTGCCCCCGATGGCATCCGCGGTGCATGTAGGTGGTCGGCGACTGTACGAGTACGCGAGGCAGGGAAGCACCGTCGAGGCCCCGCCGAGGGAGGTGCACATCTTTCGGATCGACATCCTGGAGGTGCGCGAAGGCCCGCCGGCCGGGGCCTGGCTCCACGTTGTGTGTTCGAAGGGGACCTACATTCGAAGACTCTGCACCGACATCGGCGAGGCCATCGGCTCCGGGGCGTATGCACAATTTATGGTCCGCACCCGAGTGGCCGCGCACCATCTCGACGAGACACTGACCCTCGAAGAAATCGATCGTCTCGCCTCCTCAGGCGATTTGACGCGGGCACTTCAACCGACGGATGCGGCCCTCGGCGACCTGCCTGCGGTTGATCTGACCCCCAGTCAACGCCAGGCCGTCCTGCATGGTCAGGGGCTTCCGTTATTCAAAGTTGCCGATTGGCAGGCGCTTATGCAGGCGCGTGCGATACGGCTTCGTGACACCCAGGGACTCGTTGCAATCGGGAAGGTAGAGCAGGGCGTGCTGCGACCATTCAAAGTGCTACGTGAGTCTTAAGTAATGAGTCGTGACTGGTGAATGGAAGTCATCAACGGATTAGAGAGCTTTCCGAGACCGCGTGTGCCTGTCGTGGTCGCGCTCGGCACGTTCGACGGCGTGCACATCGGGCATCAAGCATTGATCCGTCGCGCCTTGGACCGGGCGCGAGTGATCGGCGGCCGCGGCGTCGTGCTGACCTTCGATCCCCATCCGCTGCAGGTCATTGCTCCTCCGGCAGAACCGTTTCTGCTCACGACGCTCCGGGAGCGACTTCAGTTGTTCGCAGACCTCGGAGTGGACATCAGCGTCGTCGTGCGGTTTGATCCGGCGTTGCAGCAGATTCCGCCGGACCGATGGATCGCGATGCTCGTGGAGCACACCCGGCTGGCCGAGGCCGTGTGCGGCCCGAACTATACCTTCGGGCATGGACGAATGGGCACCGTGGCTGCACTGATGGACGAAGGGCACGATCACGGATTCGTAGTGCACGTCGTGCCTCCAACGGAGATCGATGGTATCACCGTGAGCAGCACGGTGATCCGAACTCTCCTGCGGAAGGGCGACGTCCGCAGAGCCGGGAGATTGCTCGGGCGGTGGTATGGAATTCGCGGCACGGTCGTTCGTGGGGACGGCCGGGGCGTGGAACTTGGTTTTCCTACCGCAAACCTCCGGCCGCCCACCGACAAGGTCACGCCTGCTCAAGGTATCTACGCCGGATTTGCCCGGGGGCCGTCAGGAATGGGCCAGGCGGCGATGAGCGTCGGAACACGACCGACCTTCGGCCCGGGACAGCTGCTTGTCGAGGCGCATCTCATTGATGTGTCGGTGGATCTGTACGGTGCCGAGATTGATCTCTATTTTGTCGAGCGCCTCCGCGATGAACTGAAGTTTGGTTCTATCGAAGAACTCATCCGTCAGATGCACGCCGACGTCGAACAGGCGCGCGTGGTGCTGGGGGACCCCGGCCTTCCGCGCGCATTGCCCGCATGATAAGATGCAAAGAGAGTGAATTGGCTGGGAGGTCCGTGCCTCCGGCGGCCCCTTGGCCTTCTTCATGAACTGCGGTCGTTGGTCATAGGTCGTCGGTCGTGGAAAAAATCTCGACCTTCTGCCTACGACCTACGACCCACTACCTACGACCGTAGTTGGGGTTCTATGGAGGTGAAACGGGTGGCCCTTCGCAAGTCGGCCAAAACTGACATTGTGACGAAGTACAAACGCCATCAGGAAGATACCGGCTCGCCTGAAGTTCAGATCGCCCTTCTCACGGAACGCATCAATCAGTTGACCGAGCACCTCACGACCCACAAGAAGGATCTCCACTCGCGACGCGGGCTGCTGAAGATGGTGGGGCAGCGGAGGGGCCTGCTCACCTATCTCATGCGCAGCGACCCGGCTCGATACCGCCAGATCGTCGACAACCTCGGTCTCCGCCGATGACTTCAGTCGGGCAGACCCCGGTGCAACGCACCGAGGTAGACCTCGCCGGCCGTACGCTCTCGCTCGAGACCGGATGGCTGGCCAAGCAGGCCAATGGCAGTGTGGTCATCCGCTATGGGGACACCGTCGTGTTGGTGACGGCGACCATGGCGGAGACGCCGCGCGAAGGGATCGATTTCTTCCCGCTGACCTGCGACTTCGAAGAGAAGATGTACGCCGCAGGAAAAATTCCCGGCGGGTTCTTCAAACGCGAAGGGCGTCCCGGCGAGCGTGCCGTCCTCTCCAGTAGGCTCATGGACCGTCCGCTCCGCCCTCTCTTTCCAAAAGGCTTCCGTAATGACGTTCAGGTAATTGCCACGGTGCTGTCGACAGACCAGGAGAACGATCCGTCGGTTCTCGCCGTGAATGGCGCGTCCGCGGCACTGACCATATCCAACATCCCGTTTGATGGCCCCATCGGAGCCGTCCGCGTTGGGCTGGTCAACGGTGAGCTCGTCGTGAATCCAACGATGAAGCAGACCGACGAGGAAAGCGATCTCGATTTCATCGTCGCCGCAAGTGAGGATGCGATCATCATGGTGGAGGCGGGAGCCAACGAGGTGGCGGAGGAGCGCATGCTCGAAGCGCTTGATCTCGCCCACCGCGAGATCCGACGCATCCTCGGGGCGCAGCGTGAGCTCGCCTCGCGCGTCGGGAACGCAAAGGTTTCGGTCCAGCTTGCCACGCCCGATCCCGAGCTCGACACTGCGGTGCGCGGGCGGGCGCTGCCACTCATCAGGGCGGCGCTATCGCAGCCTGAGAAGCTCATGCGTGAGGACGCGCTTCGGCGCGTCGCCGAGCAAGTGGCGCCGGCGATCCTGGAACAGTATCCCGAGCGTGCAAAGGAAATTGAGGAGATCATTGCGTCGGCGACCAAAGAGGAAGTCCGGCGAATGATTCTCGACGACGGCCGCCGACCGGACGGCCGGGGCGCACGCGACATCCGGCCACTCACCGCCACCGTCGGGGTGCTGCCGCGCGCACATGGCTCGGGACTGTTTTCGCGCGGTCAGACTCAGGTGCTCTCCATTGCCACCCTTGGTACGGGCGAGGATGAGCAGATCATCGATGATATCAGCCTCCGCCAGAACAAGCGATTCATGCACCACTACTCGTTCCCGCCGTTCTCAGTTGGTGAAGTACGCCCTCTGCGCGGTCCCGGTCGTCGCGAGATCGGGCACGGATTGCTCGCAGAACGGGCGCTCGAACGAATGATTCCCGACCAGACCGCGTTTCCGTACACCATCCGGCTCGTGTCGGAAATCCTCGAGTCGAACGGATCGACTTCCATGGGCGCGGTGTGTGGCTCGACGCTCGCGCTCATGGACGCGGGAGTGCCGATCAAGGCGCCGGTCGGCGGGATCTCGATCGGACTGGTGAGCAGTCAGCAAGGGCGGACGGCTTTGCTGACCGACATCCAGGGGATCGAGGACGCGATGGGGGACATGGACTTCAAGGTAGCCGGGACGCGCGCTGGCGTGACCGCAGTGCAGTTGGACGTCAAGAACAAGGGACTGTCGCGCGACGTGGTGAGCCAGACCTTTCAACAGGCGCGAGAAGCCCGTCTGACCATCCTGGACGCCATGGCCCGGGCGATCGCCGCGCCGCGGGGGGAACTGTCACGGTTCGCCCCGCGCATCATCACCATCGAGATCAACCCCGAAAAGATCCGGGAGGTCATCGGCCCGGGCGGCAAAGTCATCAACAAGATCACAGCCGAGACCGGTGTGAAGATCGACATCGAGCAGGATGGCCGCGTGCTCATCGCGTCGGTGGACGAGGAAGCCGCCAGAAAAGCGCGCGAAATGATCGAGGCGATCGTGCGTGAAGCGAAGGTCGGGGAGACGTACACGGGGCGCGTCACACGGCTGATGAACTTTGGCGCGTTCGTGGAAGTGTTGCCGGGCAAAGAAGGACTCGTGCACATCTCAGAGCTCGCTGAAGGACGCCCCGAAAGAGTGGAAGACGTCGTGAAAGTCGGCGATGAGCTGACCGTCCGGGTCAAAGAGATCGACCACCAAGGCCGCCTCAACCTCACGCGCCGCGGCCTTCCGGGCGGACCGACCGGTGAGGCCGCTCCTGTGCCGTCAGGTGACCGGCGACCGCGACGCGACGATCGCCGGTTCGGGGACCGCCACCGGCGTCGAGGCCCGCGTCCCGATTCTCCCAACCAACCGTAGCAAGGTAGCAGTAGCCCCAGGACTTTTCTGCCACCCGCGTAATTCCACTTGGAGATTACATGACTGAATTGATCAATAAAACTGTTCTGCCTAGCGGCATTCGCGTCCTCACCGAGCGGATGCCGCATGTGCGCACGGCGGCGATGGGCATCTGGGTCGGCGCAGGGTCGCGCTACGAGCCTGCCCCGCAGCACGGGATCACGCACTTCCTCGAGCATCTGTTCTTCAAGGGAACCGAGAAGCGGAGCGCGCTGGAGATCGCCCAGGCTGCCGACGACATGGGCGGTCAGATGAACGCATTTACTGACCGCGAGCAGACCGTGTTCTTTGTCAAAGTGCTCTCCACGCATCTCGAGCAGGCTGTGGAGATCTGCGCCGACATGCTCCTGCACAGCACCTTCGCCACCGAGTCGGTCGAGCGCGAGCGTCAGGTGATCATCGAAGAGATCAAGAGTTACGAGGATGCCCCGGACGAGCTAGTGCAGGACCTGTTTGCGCAGACCGTCTGGAACGGCCATCCGCTGGGCCGGCCGGTGATCGGAACTCTGGCGACCGTCAGCCGCCTGACGCGCGACGATTGCCTCGCGCACGTCCAGCGCTACTACCGCGCGGCCAACGTGGTGGTGGCGGTCGCGGGCGAGATCGAGCACGAGCATGTCGTCGAGTTGATCAGCCGGTACTTCGGCTCGTGGGATGGCGCCGTCGAAGTGATGCCGGCCGATCCCCCCGTTCCGCTCGCCGATGTTGCGACCCGCTTCAAGGAAACGGAGCAGGTACATCTGTGCGTCGGCGCTCAGGGTCTGGCGTACGATGACGAGCGGCGCTACGCGCTCTCGGTGCTGGATACGGTGCTTGGTGGAGGAATGAGTTCGCGGTTGTTCCAGGAGATCCGTGAGCGGCGCGGATTAGTGTATACGATCGGGTCGTACGGCGCGTCGTATCGTGACGGTGGGCTGTTTGTGATCTACGCCGGCATGAGCCCATCGGCCGGTCCCGAGGTCATCAGGCTTACGTTTGCTGAGATTGAGAAAATGAAGCAGGAGTCTCCTTCGCCGGAGGAGCTTGCCAGAGCAAAGGAATCTTTGAAGGGCAGCCTGATGCTCGGTCTCGAGAGCACCAGCAGCCGGATGATGATGCTGGCACGATCGGAGGTGTACTACAACCGCCAGATCACGCTCGACGAGCTGATCGCGCGCATCGATGCCGTCACGGCGGACGAAGTGCAGCAGATGGTCATCGAACTGCTCCGACCTGGCCGGCTGTCGATGGCGGCGATTGGGCCGTTCAGGCCCGACGGAAAGCTGGACGGTGAGCTGAGAGAAGCATTCAGACAGTCTCGCGGTAGCGCGGTCGCGCGGTAGCCCCCATGGCTGAAAAGATCAGGGTTGCGATCGCGGGGGCTGCGGGACGGATGGGACGCGCATCGGTGCGGACCATCGCGAAGCAGGACGATATGATCATTGTCGCCGCACTCGGGCGTGCGAATCAGGTTGGCCGAGACGCAGGCGAGGTCGCGGGTGCCGCGGCAATCAACGTCAAGATCACCGAGAGTCTGGACGAAGTGCTCGCAGCGGGGGCGAACGTTCTCGTAGATTTCGCTCCCGGCGCGGCCGCGATCGCCCATGCCCGCGCCGCGATCACCTCGGGGGTCAGTCCCATCGTCGGCGGGACCGGTCTAAGTAGTCAGGAGATCAACGACCTGACAGGTCTGAGTGAAGCGCGCCGGGTCGGTGCGGTGATTGCTCCGAACTTTGCGATTGGCGCGGTCCTGATGATGGACTTCAGCAGGCAGGCTGCTAAGTATTTTCCGCACGTGGAGATCATCGAGCTCCATCATGACCGCAAACGCGACGCGCCGTCCGGGACTGCGGTGAAGACAGCCTCGCTGGTTGCCGCAGGACGGGCCGGTCCGCCGGCCGCCCCTGTCCCCGAGGAAGAGACGATCGCCGGTGCGCGCGGAGGCCGTGTTGAGGGCGTTCGTGTGCACAGTGTTCGGCTCCCAGGCCTGGTGGCGCATCAAGAGGTCATTTTTGGAGGACCAGGCCAGACGCTGACGATCCGGCACGACTCTATCAACGAGGAATCGTTCATGTCCGGGCTGCTGCTCGCTGTGCGGAAGGTGCGATCGTTGCCCGGGCTCGTCTATGGGCTCGAGAAACTGCTTGAACTACCGCTGAAGCGCTGAAAAGCTGGAGAGCTGAAGAGCAACTGACGAATCTCTTCAGCTTTCTAGCTCTCCAGCTTTCTAGCTGGAAGGAAACTGAGGTACATATAAGATGATGACGGATTTTCGTGTTGGGATCGTTGGGGCCACGGGGGCCGTCGGGCGCGAAGTCGTAAAGATCCTCCGCGAGCGGCGATTTCCTGCGACGTCAGTGCGGTTGATCGCGTCCGGGCGGTCTGCGGGAACGCGGCTTGGCGACACGGTCGTCGAGGCGATTTCCGAGGAGATGCTCAAGGATCTTGACGTCGCCATCTTCGACACGCCGGACGATATCGCGAGGCGATGGGTCCCGATCGCCGCATCGCTCGGGGTCACCTCTATCGACAACTCCGCGGCGTTTCGCATGGAACCCGACGTGCCGCTGGTGATTCCAGAGATCAACGCACACGCGTTGCGGAATGCCTCACGGCGGATCATCGCCAACCCGAATTGCACGACCGCGACGATCGCCCTGCCGCTCGCACCCCTCCATCGTCTGGCAGGACTCTCCAGAGTCATCGCGTGCTCGTATCAGGCCGTCTCTGGTGCCGGACAGAAGGGCGTGCAGCAGTTGTGGGCTGAAGTGGACGAATCCGCGAAGACCCATCAGCCGCCCGCCATCGCGCACGGGGATGCATTTACGCATCCCATCGCCTTCAATCTCATCCCCGCGATCGGTTCATTCAAGGGCGAGCATACAAGCGAAGAAGTCAAAGTCGGATCCGAACTTCGCAAGATGCTGGACGCGCCGGACGTCCGCACAGGTGTGACCTGCGTGCGCGTCCCGACGTTCACCGGCCATGGTGTGGCGGTGCACGCAGAATTCACCCGGCCGATCGATGCTGCGACGGCCCGGCGGACATTGATGGATGCGCCGGGCGTTGAGGTGGTTGATGATCCGGGGGGCAGCCGTTATCCGACCACGCTGCAATCGGCCGGTCGAGATCCTTGCTTTGTCGGGCGGATCCGCGACGATGGGGCAGGGGCGCTGGCGTTCTTTGCGATCGCGGACAATCTCCGGAAAGGCGCTGCGCTCAACACGATTCAGATCGCAGAAACGCTGATCGAGATGGGACTTTTGGTGCCTAGGGTTCGTGCCTAGTATCATCGTTCAAAAGTACGGCGGCAGTCTGCTCGCGACGACGGAAGGACGCGAAGAGGCCGCCAGGCAGATCATCACGACCCGCAACGCCGGGTCGGCTGTCATTGCGGTCGCGTCCGCGATTGGCCGCGAAGGGGATCCGTACGCGACCGATACACTCATCACCCTCCTTCACGACGTTGACCCGCGGGTCGATCCCCGCACCATGGACCTGTTGCTCTCCACGGGGGAGATCATCTCCACCGCTCTGCTGGCCCACATGCTCGTCCGTATGGGCTGTCCGGCGGTGGCTCTGACCGGCGCCCAGGCCGGCATCCTGACAACCGACGAGCACACGGACGCGCGTATCCTTAGTATTGATGCCGCGGTGATCCGCCGCTACCTGGAACGGGGCGAAGTGGTGGTGATCGCAGGGTTCCAGGGTGTGACCCCGGATGGGGAAATTACGACCTTGGGTCGCGGCGGCAGCGACACCACGGCGGTGGCGCTCGGTGCCGCGTTGGGTGCGGACGTCGTGGAGATCTATAAAGACGTCGAAGGCATCATGACGGCCGACCCGAAATTCGTGCCTGCCGCTCGTCCAATTGAGACGATCACGTATGACGAGGTCTCACAGATGGCGGCGCTCGGCGCCAAGGTGTTGCACCCGCGGGCGGCGGATCTCGGACGGGAGCATGATGTCCGGCTCGTGATCAAGCGGCTCGGTAGGTCAAACGGAGGGACACTCATCGTGAAGGGACCGGGGTTAGGTGTGCCGATCAGTGATGGAAGGCCGGTGATCGGTCTCGCGCACGTGCCGGCGGTTGTGCAGCTCAAGATCCGGAGGACATCTGAACGAGATCTTGGCAGGCCGATGCTCGCCCTCCAGACGCTCGCGGAGCACGGCATCAGCATTGACCTCATCAACCTCCTGCCGGAGGTCCTGGTGTTCACCGTGCAGGAGGAGGCGGTTTCGCGCGCCGCCAACCTTCTGAGCGAGCGCGGTTTTAATGTCACGGTGAGCGAGCCATGCGCGAAAGTGTCGATCATCGGCGCTGGCATGCGTGGACGTCCCGGCGTGATGGCGCGCGTCGTGCGGGCGCTGCACACCGCCGGCGTGGATATCCTTCAGACGGCCGACTCACACACGACGATCTCGTGCCTGGTGCAGCGGGGACAGATGGAGCGCGCGTTGCGCGCGTTGCACGACGAGTTCGAGCTGGCGAAGGAAGTCGCATCGCAGCGAGAGAGCGAAGGGTAGAGAGGTGAGTGGGATGTCTGAGATCTTCGGGCGAGTGCTGACCGCGATGGCGACCCCGTTCGACGAGTCCGGGGGCGTGGACTATGGACAGGCCACGGTCCTGGCGAAGCACCTCATCGCGAACGGATCAGAC
>JAHZOA010000265.1 GCA_020028455.1 Armatimonadota bacterium
GGTGATGCCGGCCAGTGTAGCCCGGGTCTGGGGAACTTGGACGCGCCAGGCGCGTTCCACATCGGCGAACGTCGGGCAGGTGCGCGCGGTGATCGGCCAGTCGTCCCAGCTGAAGGGGATGGGGAAAGGCTCTTCACGCGCGCGCATTGCCAGCCACCACTCGGTGCCGGCCAGCTCCACCATCGTCGTCTGCAGCGTATGCAGGCCGAAGGGAAGCTCCTTCGTGTATCGTTCCTGGGTGAGAGGTCGAATCCAATCAAACAGCTTCTCGCGGGCCTGCGTCAACACATCATACACTCGACCGAAATCGAACATGCCACCATCATGACCGATCAGAGCGCGGCAGACAAGACGGGCCGATGTGTGGTAGTGGGTCAATGAAAGCGGCGCCTGGGCTCAGGCCTATGGCATTAGGGTGGCTGAGCTGCCAGACCGTTACTGGGTCCGGACCCGCACCGAAGCTGAATGTTTTCAGCGCTCGCCTCTCCGCCCGCGCTGTAGGGCACAACGTGATGAAACTCGAGGAAGGCCCGCTCTGTGCAGCGGCGCCCGTCATGAGCCACGAAGCCGCACTGCCCGCCATCGCGCGTCCACACCGTTCGCTTGACCTCAGCCGGAATGTGGCGTGACCTGGGGATTGTGCCGCGGCTGCTGCGCTGGCGATCGGCGTCACTCTCGCGGGGGCGGTCCGTGGCGGCGAACTTACGCTTTGTCAGGTCGTTGAGGAGTGCTGTCAGCGCTCGATCGATGATCTCCCCGACGTCTCCGTCCGGGATCTGGGAACGCAGCAACTCTTGAGCCCGCAGGAGTTTCGCATGCGTTTCGGCGTTCGCCGTGAATTGCACTTTGTACTGCTGGGGCGCCAGCGGGGCGATGACAGGCCTACGGGCCGGGACTGCTGCTTCCACCGCTGGAGAGAGCTCGAGAGTCGGCGCCGACAGGTCGCTGTGGCCAGGGTTCTCAGCCGCGAGCCTTGGTGACGGGAGCCTGCGGATGGACGACGCCACAGACGGCTGGGGTCGCATTTGCGCCACAAGTTCTTGGACCTGCCGCTTGCTCTTGTGCTTTGCCGACTCAAGAAGATCGGCATGGTTCTCGGGAGTGAGGTCCGGGACCAGCAATCCTACTGTCGTGAGGTTCACGGACCCATCACCGATCAGGTCGAGAATGATGGGGTATCTGCGCGCGGCCCGGGCTGCCTCGATACGGCTGTAGGCGGCATACTCAGAAAGATGGAGCACCTGCACACAGTAGGTGAACATCGAAGCGCAGCCTTCAGCGAGGTACAGCTGTCGCTCGTCCAGGACGGCGAGGTGGGCGATAAGGGTCGCTGTCGCCTCGCGTTCCCGCTGAGCGAGGAGTTTCACGCGCGCGACGACTTCCTCATTGGAGAGCTGACCAGCAAGAGAAAGAACGGTTGTGCTCATGATCGAAATATAGCATGGAGATTTTGTGCCTCCTGGGAATGGCCCAGAGGGCGGCGAGTTAGCGCGACTCTCGTTGTGGGAGGCTCTTCAGCTTAACGCAGTCCTGGGGCGACCTTGTACCCATGGGATGCATTTAGGAAGGAGGCTTGGCAGATTACTTGAGTCCCTCTGGAAACTTGTCAATAGCCAATTTGGTCATTGTCGGCTTCCCGACATCAACTGGGTCCGGACCCAGTGGCGAAGAGCGTGCGGAATGCGAATTAACCTCAAAAAAAACTGCGCATCCATCAGGGACGGCCTGTTGCAGGCCGCGCAAATTGACCCATTGCTAGGAGCGTAGTATGGTGGACACTCACAAAAGATAGGTGGGAGGATGAGACGCTCATGACCACACCGGACATGCGGGGCCTATCGACGATCGGGCAGGTAGCGGTCCACGTGCAGGACCTCGAGCGCGCGGTCGCCTTCTACCGCGATCGTCTTGGGATGAAGTTCCTGTTCCAGGCGCCGCCCGGATTGGCGTTCTTCGACGCGGGTGGCGTGCGGTTGATGCTGAGCCGCCCTGAGGGTGAATCCGGCGGGACGTCCATCCTGTACTTCAAAGTGGATGACATCCAGGACGCCACCGCGACGCTGAAAGAACGCGGCGTCCGCTTCACGGATGAGCCCCACATCATCGCCAAACCCATCCTGCGTGACCTATGTGCATGTAATTGTGGCCGACCGCGAGCCAGTACAGAAACCACCCCTTCGACTTCCCCTCCCAGAACCTGGCGACCCACTCTGATTCAGCCGTAAACGCTCCCTGCGCCGCCGCTTCACGTACGATTGCGGCGGATACAGTCCGATCCCACTCCGCATCCGGCAACTCCCGCGCGACATCCTGGGTGCGGCGCCCGACCGCAGACCGATAGGCGCGAAGGTTCGGCAGGTCGATCGCCCGGCTCAACTCCTCGACCTCCTCATCTGTCATGCCCGTGCCGATATCCCGCCGTGTGATCCTGAGGCGGCCTGGCCACTCACCCTCATCAAATACTTGCGGCCGTTGCGCGACGATCACGTTCGCCGCCACATCTTCGCAGCGCGCCATGTGCCACAACAAATAGGCGATGGAGTTCCACCCCTGCGGCCGCAGGCGGAGTTGATCGTCGGTCAGGCCGTTGAGACGGCTGTATTCGAGCGAGAATTGACCCTCGGATTGGCCCACTTCGAGCCCGTGGACGATAGCGTGACTGCGCAGAATCATTTCACGGGTATTCATCAGCGGAAACCTCCGAAGAGAGGCGGAGAAGTGGGGGATTACTTCAGGCGATAGGTGTGAAGTCCTGCGCAAGGGAAAGGGGTCCGTGGGAACGACCATGACCTGGAAGTATCCGGATTTGTTGTGGCTGCCGGCGCTGGTCATCGCGGGGACGATGCTCTACTTCGCTGTGCTGCGCAGGTCGCAAGCGCGCATCGCCGTTCGGTTCCCCGTACATCCGCTACACGAAGCTTCCCTGATCGCACGCCGGTTTCACCGTCATGCTGCTGCGGCCGCCTTAGGTGGCGGGGCGCTGTTTGCGCTGCTCGCGGCGGCCGGGCCGACCGCGTCGCTTCCTGCGCCCACCGGACACCCCGTCGTACTGATCATCGACGTGAGTAGGAGCATGGAGGAGACGGATATCGCGCCCACCCGTTTCGATGCGGCGAAAGGCGCCGCGGTCGAGTTCGCCCGCCACCTTCCCCGAGCCAGCCGCCTCGCGCTGGTCACCTTCGGCAACTACTCGACCGTCGTGGTCCCACTGACCGCCGATCGAGCGCGTTTGATCGCCGGCATCACGAACCTCACGACGCAGCTGCGCACACAGCTGGGCCCGGGCCTGGTCGAGGGGGTCCGCGCCGTGACGGGCGAGGGACCGCTGGCCCCCATGGCCGGCGGGTTTCGCGCCGTCGCCGTGCTCCTGTCCGATGGGCGCGCGAGCGACGGGCTTCCTCCCGAGGAGGCGGCGCGTGAGGCGAAGACACGGGGCGTCAGAGTCTACACCGTCGGCTTGGGCACAGCCTCGGATCCAGCCACGTTCCGCAGCGGATACTGGGGCGTACTGGACGAGCCAACGCTGCGCATGATCGCGGACGAGACAGGAGGGCGGTATTACAAAGCTGAGGAGGCCCGGCAATTGCGCAAAATCTACCACGGGCTTGCGAAAGTGATTGGATGGACGCGCCGTCAGACGGACGTGTCGGCGGTCGTCGGAGGCATCGGACTCGTCCTGCTCACCATCGCTGTCGTACTGCGGTTCCGGTACT
>JAHZOA010000266.1 GCA_020028455.1 Armatimonadota bacterium
CGTCGAAGGGGGACCGACGTACCTAATCGACCCTCTTGGACTCGATGGCAACGGTTGCGGGTTCCTCGGCATCGGTTGCATCGACGCCAGAGTTGGTGATTCTCGGATACGATGCTCTTGCGATTGCGTTCAGTGTCGCAGCAGTATTGTCGCCTCAGTTCGCTGTCGCATACTTCGGGTTGGCTACTATCGCCAGCCTGAGTGCATACGCGTTGAGCATCGAGAAGACGTTTCTGCTGGAGAAGCAACCATGGAACGCCCAGACTCAATTCGCGACGGGCTTGGGTTTCAACAACGTCGTAACTCCTAATGTCGTCTATCGGTTTAATCAGAACCTCGGTCTTCGGTCCAGCGTCTTCTTCGATGTCGTGCAGTTAGTGTTCGACTGGGCTAGCTTCTCTCAAAGGTAGGGACAGGGTGACTTCAGGGTTCCTCACGATTGCCTTCATGGCGGCACTGACGGTGATCACCGGGTACGTGTACTTCCGAGGGGAGGCAATCGCGGCGAAGAGGTACGAGCGGCACGGCGGCGAGCGATACGGTCCAGGCGAGAAGGGTCTCGGTCTTCTTGTGTTCGTCTTCAGCGTCATCGCTACCATTGCTGTAATCCTCCTTGTTGTGTTGAGTAGATAAAAGAGTGGGTTCCTACCTTCTGGAGATGCCGGGCTCACGTCCTGGAAAGGGGGAGCGTGACGCGCAATCTGAACGGGAACCTCACCAACGACGGCACGTTCGCCTGCACCTACCCCGCAACCAGCTCACCCCGGTTAAGAAGGGCAACCAGTCGCGCGGCAGTAACACCCACTACTGCCTGCGGCGATGGCTGTACCGAACCGTGGGGAGCCCCACCAAACCCGCCGACACCGGGTGGATCGGAGAGGGTTGTCCCTCATCACGCGCGTGCAACGCCGCATCGTGCGAAGCCGAGAACAGCCCCTAATCCTGCTCGCCATTGCGTTCATCGCGCCGCTGACGGCGATCGAGCGCCTCTTCTCGGGGGATCCTTCCATGGCTTCTCGCCGCAGGGGGTCGCCCTCATAGTCTTCGGTTGAGAATGCTCGGCCTCCGAGTGCTGGAGAAATGCGGGACACGGCTTGATGCGTTGGCGCTCGGGCTCGCCATAGGGGCGCTCTTGGGCGGCGGATTTCATAGGTGGCGGATGGATAGTCTTCGGAGTCGCGATAAGTGCTGGGATTTCTGGTGCGGTGGCAACGCTGCGGGCATGGTCTCATCCGCTATCTCTGTCATGACGGCGCAAACGATGGGCCAGGGTGCCCTCGCGGGTGCAGCATTCCTTACGGCTGCCTTCCTAGCACCGGCCGGCTGGCCGGGCTGGTATTCGCCTCGCTTTGGTCGGATCGTGATCGGTGTACTTCTTATTCTGTTCGGTGTCGTCCAACTCCTCTTCACCAGGAGAATTCATGAGTACTATCGGGTGCGGGATCAAGGACGTTCCCGCTGGTGGCAGAATCCTCGCGGCTGGAGCGTCGGTATGGTTTGGTATGCGGGCATCGTTGCCGTACTTGGTGGCATATTCCTCGTCCTCTTCGGCGTATCAGAGCGGAGTGGATGATCACGTCGACTTGAACCGGTCCCGGTTTCTTGGACACGTTTCTGACCTTGCTGATCATGCCGCAGCCTCGCTTGTCGCAGCCACGTACGCCTCCCGCGGAGTGCGGTGCGCGAGCCGCTCGATGAGCCACCGCGTGTTGTACAGCTCGACGAACGCACGGATGCCCTGTGCGAGCTCCTCGGCCGACTCCCAGGTCCTGGACCAGATGCACTGCTCCTTGAGGGTGCGGATGAACCGCTCGGCGCACCCGTTGCAGGGTGGCTCGCCCCTGACCGCGTCGTAGATCGGCTCGAGAGCCGCGAACCGATCCCCCCGGCGGGCGACGGTGGCCCAGGCCTCGGCTGTGTAGTGGTCGACCGCGACGAACGCCCACACCCAGCCGTCTCGGGTCGTGTAGGCCATCGTGGCGTCGGTGCCCCAGAGCACGTTCGGGGCGGGGGGCACGATGGTGCCGTCGTGGGGTCTCGGGCGGCGTCGGCCTCGGGCGCGTTGGGGCGCGAGCAGCCCGGCCTGGCGCATCAGTCGAAGCACGCGCTTGCGGCCAACGAAGATCCCGTGCTCGCGCCGGAGGCGTGCGGTCACCTTGCGGTGGCCCTCGCCGGCGCGTCGGCCAGGTCCGTGCGCGGACCCCGCTTGGCCGGCATGCCCCGGTCCGCGCCCCGGGCGTAGATCGTCGAGCGCGGGGCGCCCAAGATCCGGCACACGGTCGCCAGACGCACGCCCGTGGCGCCGCTCACCTCGGCCGCTTCCTGGGCGGGATCTGCAGCCCCCTTTTTCGCCCCGCCGCCCGCCAGACCTCGAGCTCCATCGTGAGTCGAACTCGTCGCGCCAGGCGGCCAGGCGATGGGCCTCCACCCTGAGCTCGCGCGCGAGCGTGTCGATGTCCTCACCACGGAGCAGGCGCACCACCGCATCGGTCTTGCGACGCACCGACCAGCGCAACTCCTTCTCAGGGCGCTTCTTCTCGGCCACCACCGGCATCTTGGACCACCTCCCGCCCCATCATCTAGGCGCTTGTCGGGTGTCCAAAGGAACCGGGTGCGGTGGACCGGGACACTGTCGCCTCTCAGGTGGAGCCGAAGTGTCGAGCGTCACCCGGATCAGCACAGGGGTGGCCGGAACATACGGGTGCACAAATCGGGGAGGACTCCACGATTTCTCCCCGTGCACCCAACTGGACAGTACTCGAAAGAATGTCCGCAGGTAGGCTTTCCGGTCGCTCTCAGCAAGCGGCACGCCAAGATTCGCCGCAACGGGTACCGCCGCCCAGCCCCCCTGATTCGATTCACGATCGCGGAGGCGGACGATAGCCGTACGAACCTAAGCTCGAATTGGGCGGCTCCCCTGTTTCATGAGGTCGAGGCCCCGTGAGCCGCGGAAAGGCGCTCCGCGCGTCCGCCAACGATGGGGCCTTACCCCTGCGGATCCTGTCCCGAACCTCACGAATTGTGGCGGGACTCCTCGGTCCCTCCACGTACATCGTCGATGACTCCACGAGCTCTCCACGCCGCCGTACCCTCACAGAACCTCAGATGATCTCTGAGCAGCGAAGACGATCCAACATGATGCGGATCGGC
>JAHZOA010000133.1 GCA_020028455.1 Armatimonadota bacterium
CGATGTTCTGCCGGTACCCCTCCCAAAGATCCGGAATTTGGGGCGCGTATTCCTGATAGGCGGCCAGGGTGACTTCGCGGATCCGGTCACGGTCGCCCGGGCGCGCATCGCGAATGAGCAACTCACCTCTCCCGCTGTTGTTCTTCTCCGATCGAATCACTCCGCGTGCCTATGGACGGCGGGTGCTGATCAGCACCAAGCGGCGACTCCCCAGGTGGAGCGTGCTGCCGTCCAGGCCGCCGTACCAAGCCAGGGGTTCCAGACCGGCCCTTGGCATGAGGGCGAGGAGCTGGTGAAGGGAGCGCATGCGGACGGAGGTGGTGTACTCGGTGCGCGTGCCGGCGGGGCGAATGAGGGTGACGTGGTCGTCGATCACGTCACGCGCGAGGTCCCAGACGTACTCGTGGAGCACGATCGTGCCGTTCGAGGTCTTCTCCCCGATCCGGGACCGGAAGCGGGCGGGGAGCCCGTCCCGGTGCAGGGTCTCCAACAGGAAGCGCCCACCCGGCCTGAGGGCCTTCCCGATGCCGCGAAGGGTCTTGACGTCATCCTCGGGATCCTCGAAATACCCGAACGCCGTGAAGATGTTGATCACGGCGTGGAACTCGCCGTCGAAGGGCAACTCGCGCATGTCGCCACGAACCCACCGGGCGGTGACGCCTTCCGCTTCGGCGTCCGCTCGCGCCCGCTCCAGGAACACTTCGCTCAGGTCGTACCCGGTGACGTCGAAGCCCCGTTTCGCGAGGGGGATGGCGTGCCGGCCGTGGCCGCAGGCCAGGTCCAGGACGCGTGCACCGGCGTCCAGACCGAGGAGCGCGACGATGCCATCCACCTGCGCCGCCGTGTGCTCGGCTGGGAAGGCGTCCCGGTAGATCTCGAAGTAGTCTTCGCCGAAGAAGGACTTGAACCACGCATGGTGGTCATTCATACGTAGTCCTCGTCTGGGCTCCATCCGACCTTCTCTGCCCACAGCGACGCGGCTTCATAGATGATATGCAGGACCGGATCCTTGAGAAAAAGATAGCCGTCGATGCTGTCCGGGCGGATATGTATATGGGCTCGTCGCTCACCCTCCGGCTCCCGCATGTACAGCTTGCGCAACTCCGGATCCGTCTCGGACTTCCGGTGAAAGAGGTCATACTCGAGCGTGATGCCATGACGAAACCCAGCAGTCCTGAGCGCATGGGTCAACCCGTCCGCCGCGTCCAGGTCGGAAACCGTGATCTGTAGATCTATGACGTCCTTGGCGCCAAGCCCTGGAACGGCGGTAGACCCGATGTGGTCGATTCGAATCGCGGCCGGCCCGACCAGATCGCGGATGTGCTTCGCGATCCGCGCGAACTCCTCCACCCAGTGCGGCTGATACGACGTGACCACCACCGGGCGGCGGGTCAACGTAGTTCCATGAGATGCGTGCAATCAGCCGCCCCCACGCATCGATGGAACCCCAATCTCTCATAGAGCTGGGCCGCCGCCGGATTCTGCGTACTCAGCCGGAGAATGTCGAATCGAGCCCTGGCCGCCTCGATGACCCGGCCGACCAGCTGCCGGCCAATCCCGAGGCGCCGATAGGCCGACAGGACGTACAGATGCCGCACCCTGCCGACACCCTGAGCCACGGTGTACGGATCGACGTTGAGCCCGCACACACCGACCACTCGCCCACCTAGCAGGGCCGCAAAGAAGGCCTCGCCGGCACCGTCAAACCGATTCGCGCCGCTGGCCCACTCCTCAGCGAGCCGGCGCATGAAGCGCCACCCGGCTTGCTCGCTCTCGGCGACCAGGGCATCAATGGACTCGGACGGCAGGTCACTCAGGCGTTCGATGACCATGCCGTGCTAGCCGGACCCATGGTGCGCGCCAACCCCGATGAGCCCGAAGGTGCTATGCCAGCACGGTGCTTCATGCATCGTCTAGATCGAAGAGCAGCGCAAGCGCCTTCAGCTACTCGTACCTCCGCGCCTGAGCAATCTTGTGCTCGACGGCCTTCTCAGTTGGGTCGCACCAGGCTGTACATGACTGCATCCGAAGGTCCCGTTGGCAACAGCAGGCGACTGCGCAAAACACCCTCACGTACAGCACCGACTTTCTCCGCCACTCTCTGGCTGCGCGTGTTAGCCGCCGCGCACACTATCTCGAGTCGAATCAGATCGGTCTTCCGAAACGCATACTCGGCTACAAGGCGAGCGGCCGCCGGTGCCACCCCTCGCCCCATCGCGGACGTTCGAACCCAGTAGCCCAGATTCGCGAATCGGTTCGCCGTACTGATCTGATTGATCCCGCAGCCCCCAAGGAAGCGACCGCCTTCACCCAGGATCGCAAACTCGTAGGCCATGCCCTGTTTGGCAAGCTTCTCCTGGACGGCCACCCACTGTCGGGCCTCGTCGAGCGAGTAACGCCGGTGGCACCACGCCATCCACGGGTAGACCTCGGCCACAGACTCCAGGGCGGCTGCGTGCATTTCCTCTGCGTCCCGTTGCTGATACAGACGGACGGTGTAAGCACTCACGTGATCGCCTCTGGCTCCGTCGAACACGTCGGCCAAGCTGCGGCGCGCGTGCGCACCCGTGCGGCCTCCGTGAGCGTCCCGCGCGTCGTCAGCTCGAGCCGGTTGTTCGCCAGCTCGTTCACTTTGAGCACCTGTGTTCTACGACGACATCGACATGCCGACGAACGCGACGAATACTGCCACGCCGACGACTGTCCGCACCGCATGGAGCCGACCCCAGCGTGACAGGAGCTCGCGGGCTTCGCCCGAACCACTGTCGAGGCCCGGATCGAGCAGCCGTCGGTTCGTTGGCATGATAACGACCAGCGTAAACGGAACCAGCGCGCCAAGGAGAAGCCCTCCGACGAGCCATCCCACACCAGCCCCCTGAAACCACGCCATAACACTGGCCAGCAGGCCGATCACGGCCAACGCACCCTGCATGACGGCCGCGCGCCGATAGCTTGGGCCGAACTCCTTGATGGCGAGCACCTGGCCACACTCCACGCGCGCCGGATGCTCGACCGCCGTGACGTACACTGCGGCGCCCGCGAACAAGCCCGCCGCCACAGTAGTACCCAACATGGGGAACGTCACGCCTCACCTCCGTTGTTTGGGGAAGAGCACATACCCTTCCTTTTCTCGTCCTTCCAAGAGTAGGTAGCCGTGGAGCGGATACTGCCTTCGTGAGCGCCAATGTGGTGAAACAGCTCTCCACGATCCCTCTCTATCGACCGCCAGCAATAGCTCTAGCTTTCCTTCAAAAACATGTCCAATCGGGATGCCACAATGAAGATATAGCCAACCCTGACACATCGAATTACCGGCCTCGAACATGTTCGGGTTCAAGGTTGGATGCTTCGTTGTGTTTCTTTTCGTCGAGAATTCCAATGTGACTTTCACCAGCCCATAGTCGTGCCCCAAGGACACACGGCCCTGAAGGGCCTCGACTTTCAGAACCGCTAGATTGGTGAGGTCGTAGTGACCGAACAGCTCACGCAAAATGATGTCCCGCGTTTCATGCAACGCAGCCTCGGTGAGTTTCGTATCGGTATTTTCATCTGCAAGCGCCGACGTACAGTACACGGCCCAAAGGTTCAAGAACACTATAAAGGCGGCGCGAGTGCGTCCGCGTGAACGCGTGGTCAGGCGTCTCATCGGTTGATACAGGCATGCGTCCGTCGCCATTGACGGTGAATTGATCGGACGATGAGACCGAGGAGTATGCCAAGAACCAAAATGGTCGACAGAGCCAAGTACATGGCAACAAGCCACGGGTGGAGCAGCGTGGCAGTGGTTGGAAAGCGCATCATGTAGTCGCGTGGCGCCCAAAGTAGGATGGACTGGGAGAGCCCTGCTACGACGAGCGCCGCAAGAACAGCCCATCGAAGACACGCGCGGAATCGAGGCGCGGCGGAAAATGCGCAGCACGCGACAATCAGAGTCAGTAGGAGTGCGAGTATTTCCACTAGAGCGTCATTCGTCAGTCAGTCCGCTAGCCATCAACTCCATGACCAGCCGAGCATACGGCTAACATCAGCCGCCGTAGCGAGCGAAGCGAGCTGCGGTCGGCTGCAATCGAAAGTTCGACGCCTGGAGACGCCTGCCGCTACAGCAATTCGATGAATTCATCTCGTTCGATCTCGCAGTCGTGGAGGATTGCTGCCAAGAGACCAGCCCCGATCGTCGTAGGCGGTCGCGGCATCGAACCCGCGCGGCGGCCGCTACTTTCCCAGCGCCTTCCTTTTCCACAGCTCCCAGGCTCGCCCGGGGTCGCCGGGCGTCCGGCCCATCGCGGCGCCCTCCTCCGCCGAGATGTAGTTGATCGGACCCCCGAGCCCGATGGCGGTCGCCTGCAGGCGCGCGTTCACCTCGGTATAAATGGCATATCTGACCGCCGTCTGCACGTTGGGCGCGACCACGACGTTGCCATGCCCCCGCATGAGCGTGACGGGTTTGTCGCCGAGCATCGCGGCCAACGATTTGCCGAGGCGGCCGTTGCGGACCAACATTCCCGCGCTCGCGGGGTCGCCCGCGTCGCGAATGTCCCACACCGGCACGCCGACCCACAGAAAGGACGCCGTGTGAAGCACGGGGCGGAGGGGCACGTGCGTGACGCTGAACGGCACGACCGTCGGGGAATGCGTGTGGATCACCGCGTTCACATCCGGCCGCGCCTTGTAGACCTCGCCGTGGATGAATCGCTCCAGGACGCTCGTACGGCCTCTGGCTTCGACGGCGTTCGAGTCGAGATCGTATTCCACGATGTCCTGGGCGGTCACCAGGACCGGCGCGAGCGAGCGGGACAACAGATACCGGTTCGGATTGCCTGGATGCCGGATGCTCACGTGCCCGTAGGCGTCGACGATGCCCTCCTGCGCGAGGATGCGATTGGCCGCAACGAGGTCCTCGATGATCGCCCCATCGACTGGGCCGCCGGACGCCGGCGAGGTTTGGGCGGCGCCAGGACGCCCTCCCACCGCGAGCGCGAACATAACAGCACTGATCACGATCGCCATCGACAGGGCGTGACGAATCATGCGCGACCTCCTTGCCGTGAGGCGGATTCCAGCTTGCTCACGCACGGACCCGAAGCCCAAGATCGCGAGGTCGCACTATCCCGAACCACTCCGGCCACCACAGCTGCGTCAGCCATCGATCATCTACTCCACCGGCAGGCTACCCACCATTGCTGTCGAACGTTCCGGGTGAGCGGCCGCTCTGGGCCGGACCGCGCCACCAGGTCGTTAGACCCCCGCAGCACCGAGCCCCTCAAGGTATAGCAGTGAGTGCTGTAGATTGCGACGCGCCTGCGCATCGTACCGCTCTCGAAAGTGGGCCGTACAATACAGGTGAGGACCTGCCCAGGAACTCCTTCAGTATCTTGGCCCTAGTGGGCCGGAACATTGCGTCCGGAACCCACCCATACTCGCTCCGAACCTGCGCCTCATACTCCTGGAACCGCTCAGGTTGAGCACCCAGGATGGACAGGTCTGCGTCAACTAGAATTTGGGCATCGATGCCGACCGGCTCCGCGGCATGGCGTGTGAACATGATGAGATCGTAGATCCTCTGTGTGTTTTCAGCACTGGCGCCCAATTCTCGCGCCGCGGAGCGTGCCCAAGCCGCGCTCCGCTCCTCATTGTCGTGACGTTGAGTGTCGTAGATGACATCGTGGAACCAGAGGCC
>JAHZOA010000134.1 GCA_020028455.1 Armatimonadota bacterium
CCGGGGACGCGGTGAGAAAACTTGCATCCCCGGTCAAATTATTTGTGTTGACCCTTCCGGGCTTGGGAACCACGTAACTATCTGCTTCCAGGGTTGCCCATAGTGGAACGGGAATGAAGGTTAGGGAGTGAAGGTAGATTAGCCCATGGTCAGCCCCGCTGGCAACATTACCAATTTTGAGGATGTCCTCAGTCCCGCTGAGCGCGACCAGTATAGAAGAAGGGTGAGGGAGATAATCGCGGAGTCCGCCCTCATGGCCAACATCCGCGGACGAAGGGGGATCAAACCGACCCTGGGAAGAGTGCTCGCCCAGATACACGCTCAAATGGAGATGCTGCGAATACGCACCGCTGCCGAGATGAGGACCCTCCGAGATCCCGCGGATCGGAAAATGGTGCAAGCATGGATCCGCTATCTCGACGGCGCTCTTCGTCGGTCCGCCAAGACACTGGGTCTCAAATGAATAAACACAAAAAGCAATTCAGAACGATAGATGAATACATCGAAACCTTTCCGAAGAATGTTCAAAGTCTTCTTGAAAAGATGAGGCGGACAATAAGAAAAGCGGCGCCTGAAGTTGTGGAGGCAATCAGCTATCAAATACCCACATTCAAACTAAACGGCAGATATTTGGTGTATTTGGCCGCTTGGAAAAATCACATTGGATTTTATCCGATACCCTCAGGCACTGAAGCATTCAAAAAGGAGTTATCGCAATATAGAAGAGGAAAAGGCACGGTGCAATTCCCTATAGACAAGCCGATTCCATATGATTTAGTGAGAAAAATTGTCATCTTTCGAATGAAGGAAAATTCGGAGAAAGAGAGATAAATTCAATACTTCACGCGTCTCCCTACCACAGACGCTGCATTTCGTCTGAGGTTGCCAGCAACTCGTCCACGCTGCGCCCTCATTTCCCCTTGGCACTTCACGCGGTTTTGAAGTAACCTTCATATTGTCGACGCATGAACGTCCTCGTCACAGGGGGAGCGGGCAACCTCGGATCACATCTCGTCCGTAACTTGATGCGTGACACGCACGAGATCCGAGTTCTCGTTCACCACAGACTGCCCGCGGGGGACATCCCGGCCTCGCCGCGCGTTCGGGTCCATCGGGGGGATCTTGGTGAACCCAGGACGCTCTCGGCGCCCTGCCGGGGTATCGACTGTATCGTGCACTTTGCGGGCGTGTTGTTCTCGCCTCGGCCGGAGCGGTTTTTACCAGCGACGAATGTCGGGTACGTGCAAAACCTCGTGGCCGCCGCCCTGGACGCCGGAGCGCGGAAGTTCATCCTGATCAGCTTCCCGCAGGTGGAAGGCGAGTCGTTTCCCGATCGACGGGCCACGGGCCGGCTGAACGGCACGCCGATCTCGGTCCACGCCCAGACCCGCCTCGCCGCGGAGCAGCATCTCTTCGAGGCGTGCGCCGGGGGACACATGGTCCCCGTTTCTCTGCGTGCCGGTGCGATCTATGCCCGCGGCATCCTGATGGTCGAAGCCGCGCGCTGGTTGCTCCGACATCGTTTGCTGGCGGTGTGGCGCCAGCCCACGTGGTATCATCTGCTGGCGCTGCCCGATTTCCTCACCTGCGTGGTCGCCGCGATCGAAGGGCAGAGTGTCTCAGGGATCTACAACCTGGGCGATGACCAGCCCCTCTTGCTCCAGGAAGTGCTGGATACCTTCGCCGCGCACTGGGGGTTTCGGCAGCCGTGGCGGCTGCCCCGATGGTCGTTCTATGCAGCCGCGTGGTGTTGCGAGGCGTTCGCCATGGCCTTTCGAACGAGCGCCCCGCTGACCCAGGATTTCATCACGATCGGCATGGTATCGCACGTCTCCGATACCTCGCGCATGAAGCGCGAACTGCTTCCCAGGTGCGCCTTCCCCACGCTCAGGGACGGTCTGGTCTTGCTGTAATCGATCAGGGGACGCTCGGTATTATCCATTTCCCGTCCCGCAGTTTCAGTTCCATCGACTGAAGGCGGATCTCGTCCCCGCCCGGCGCATGGGTTCTTGTCTCGAGGCGGATCGTACTTCCATCCACCCACGTCGCTCCGGTGGGCTCCCAATCGCGGGGGTGAATGGCGTATTCCTCCACCAGGCCGTCCGGTGCCAGGAGCCAGATCTGGACGGCGTTAGGGCTGTAGCCACCACTGAGGCCGGGAAACGTCGTCACGACGCGTGCCCCATCGGGCGAGATCACGGGAACGTTTGGAACCGCAAACATCTGGCCCGTGCGGTGGTGCAGCATCACATACTCTTCGCCTTCGTAGAGCTGACGATGCAACAGGAAGTAGCCGATCTCGCTCAAGTATTCTCGAAAGCTGTACTTGGCGGCGGACTCTTCATCGGGCGATGTATCCGCGACTGTCACGCTCCTCCCGTCCTGGAGTTGGACGTGCAGGGCCCCGCCTCTGCGGGCTACCCCACCGGCGTTGGCGGACTCACGGAGCTGATAGCGCTCGATGGCCTGGGCGCACTCGTAACTATTGTCGATATCGGCGCACAGTGCGGTGAACGTCGAACTGCCTTGTCCCGGAGAACGTTGCTCCGTCGTGCAGCCGGCCAGCACCAATGCGAGCGCGGCACACCAGGCGCCCGTCCGCTGCAGAATATGCCCGATGTTCTCCCTCCGGATCTCGATCGTATTGATGGGTGCTTGTCTACCGTCCCTGACGGACCAGCTGCAGCGCCCTGACGAGTTGCGGGTCCCTTCCTCCATCCAGATCGACGGCTCGCAGAGGCACGTCAACATCAGGCGTGACGCCGTTCTTCTCCAGAAGGACCCCCTTCCCGGTGAGCACCCGGCTGGTCTTGATGAGGAGCACTCCACCTCCTGGGATGTCGAATGACCACCCAAAGCCCCCCGTCCTGGCCGTCCGCATTCCCACGAGTCGGGCCCGTCCCGACTCGGAGAAGGCCGAGGCCAGAATTTCGGCCACCCACTTCGTGTCTGCATCCACGAGCACAACAACCTGCAGGGACAGAGGGATCTTGGGCGTCCCACCCGTCCGAGCCGTCAGGGATTCTCTTCCTCGAACAACATAGATGGAACTGCGATTTGGCAGGAAGGCGCTGGCAATCTGGTCCACTTCCCGCAATCCGCCGAAGTCGTTCTGCCTGAGATCCAGCACCAGGGCGCGGAGTCCGAGGCGACGGAGATCGCTCAGTGATTGCTCCACGGCGCTCCCGGCGCCTGGGCCGAGGGTGTGGAGCCGGATATATCCGATGCCGTCCGGATGCATCCGGTGGCTCACAGATGGCGCCGAGACCCGTCCGCGTCTCACCGTCACGTTGAGGAGATTGCCCCGACCAGGCCGCCGGATCGTCAACCTCACCGCGCTGCCTTCCGGGCCCCGGATGCGGTCGGCTGCGGCTTGACGCGTCAGGCCCCGAATGCTGCGTCCGTCCACGGCGAGCACCTGGTCAAATTCACGCAGCCCCGCCTGGTCTGCCGGCCCTCCGCTGAAGACGCCCCAGACGTAGACCTGTCCTTCTACCAAGCGCAGGAAGATCCCGATCCCGCCATATCCGCTCTGTTGAAACTCGGCCAGCCGCTGCGCAGAAAGGAACGTTGTAAACCGATCGCCCAGACCGGTGACCATGGGGATGATGGCTGCATCCTCCAGCTGTGCCGCGGAGAGCGTGTCCTGAACCGACCGGAGCGCCATGTTGAATCGTGCGGAAAAGCTCGTGCGTGCCGCCTCTTCGGTCACGGTGTCGAGATCGGCGAGCGGAGAAGCCACCCCAGCCTGTACGACGGCTCGACGGAGCCCGCCAAGCGCGCCAACGAGCAGCCGGGTGCGGTTCGGGGCGTCAATATGGTGCATGATCAACAGGTCTGCAGCTGCAAACACCCTGACCGGATCGACGGGTTGCTGAGACTGCGAGTATGCCACATATGGATGTGGCCCAGGTGATGCGAACAAGAGGAGAATGGAGACCGCAAGCGTCCCCGCGACGGCCCCAGCAATTCTCCATCGGGCACCCATAGACGACCTCGCCATGTGTGGCTCCCCCAGACCCAAGCTGATGTTGAGAGCGTCGCACCGGCGACCACAGGGCAAAGCCTAACGGGCGCGCGGCCACTACGTCGCTGATCGATAGCGGAGTTGATGGGCGCTATTCGCTGGGAGAGTCCCCTCCCCTGCCGCGACGGCCGCAGGAGCTATGGGGAATGAAGCATCCCGGATCGCGAAACTGCTGATCAGGAGCAGGGTTTGGTGCTATGTGGGAAGTGGTGCCGGGAGGGGGATTTGGAAGATACCACTGCGCCAGCTCCGCCTTGCGTAGCGACCGTTGCCCCCCTTTCTCCAGCCGGATTACCCGCCACTTCTTCCGCGGCACGATTCTAGCGTCGCCCGCGTGCCTGGCATGAGACAGTGGAGGCTGACAGTGGATCGCTCGGGCGGGTTTGGGAAGATAACGGACTGTGATCTGGGAAAGTCCATGGGCGGGCACTCGGGGATCTGCGCGGCTGCTTGTCTTCACCGCCAAGATTTCTGTTTCATCGGTGCCGGACGCCCGTTTGACGACATGGTGCTATGGAAGCTTGCGAACTGCATCCCCCCGCCGAATCATGCCCCCCTGCGCAACCGTTGCATACACGCCGACGTTCGCCTGGTTGTGCTGCGCGGCCGCTCGCAGGATACCGTAATCCTGCGGTAGGTCTCCCTGCGGCAACGTCGTCATTACGCAACGCGGACAGGGCCGGACGATCTGCAGGCGCACGTCCTCCCCGATGAGCACGGTATTGCTGACCCAGTCGTTTTCGACGAACCCTGTCAGCCCGGATGCGGGGGTGACCACGATATTGGGTCGGAAGCGCCGGACCTCAAACCGTGGATAGGTGTGGCATCGAAGAACGTGCCGGACGGCATCGCCTCATCGGTCACAGTCTCGCGATAAGCCAGCCCGTCGATGTTTGGCCAGTATTCTTCCAGCCTCGGGGTCGAAGGCGCGGCTTCAGCGAAGGTGACCTCGCGTCCGAGGACACGCGAGAGCAACAGCCCCAGCTCGTCTCGGTCGCTGCTCAGCTGTGTGCCGTCGGGAAGCGTTATCCGCACGCCTGGCATTCGGGTTCCTGTTCGCGGAGGTTCGATAAATGAGGCGCGACACTCAAACATTCGTGCCCACTTGTTGGGGTGCTTCGCACTGACAACCTTCCCTGTGACGGGATCGGTCAAGGCGTAGACACGATCGCCCAGGATCCCGCCTTGCGTGATCTCTGCCGCGTTCAGCTCCTCGCCCATCATCGACTTGACGGGATACCGCCACAGAGTGGTGACCATGCCAACGATAGCCTGCGTTGCAGTCGTCATTGCCTTCCCCTCAGACCTCGCCATTGAGCTGCGTCTGCATGTACCGGTTCAGATCCGGGCCAGCCGGGTTGTTGAGGACGGCATCCAGCCAGGCATCGCGTTCGAATCCGATGACGGCGAGGTCGTACACGCACGCCGCCGGCCCTGGAGGAGGAAGAGGGACCAGCGCCTCCGGCCGATCCTCCGGGGCGGTGAAGACATGATGGTGCAGCTCGTTCTCATCCGCCCACCAGTCGGCAAAGACGTAGCAGCCGCCCCGGGCGTCGTGAATGCCGAGAAAACCGACGCCGTAGCGACCTGCCCCGACCGCAGGCTGGGGAAGCACGCTAGCCGCGGCGCGCTTCGCCGCGGTGATGAGT
>JAHZOA010000043.1 GCA_020028455.1 Armatimonadota bacterium
CTCCTGAACGACGTCATCGAGCATCTCGACGATTTCAAAGAGCAGGAAGAGCCGCAGATTCCGCTGCCCCTGCCAACCCTCGGCCGCCGGCCCGAGCCTCTGCAGCGATATCGCGTGAACCTGGTGGTGGATAACAGCCACCTCTCGGGAGCGCCGATGATCTTTGAAACGAACCCCACTTATTACAATCTTCTCGGCAAAGTGGAGTACCGTGGCGAGTTCGGCGCGTTCGTCACCGACTTCACCTTGATCAAGAGCGGCGTGATTCAACAGGCCAATGGCGGGTTTCTCATCCTTCAAGTAAAGGATCTGCTCACCAATCCTCTCTCCTGGGAGGGCCTCAAGCGCGCGCTCCGCAGCCAGGAGGTGCGCATCGAGAACATCGGGGAACAACTGGGCCTCGTTCCCACGGCGACGTTGCGCCCGGAACCGATACCGCTCAAGGTAAAGGTCGTCCTGATCGGCACACCGATCATCTTTCAACTCCTCTACATGCTGGACGAGGATTTCCGAAAGCTCTTCAAGATCAAGGCAGATTTTGACACTGAGGTCGATCGCACGGATCAGACCACGGCATTGTACGCGACCGCCATCGGCGCGATCTGCAACCGGCAGGGGCTGCGGCCGTTTGACCGGACTGCCGTCGCGAAAGTCCTGGAACACAGCGCGAGGCTGGCTGACCACCAGCAGCGCTTGTCCACGCGGTTCAATGAGGTCGTTGAGATCATTTACGAAGCTTCGGCGTGGGCGGAACGGATGAACCATGACATCGTCAGCGCCGCGGACGTCCTCAAGGGGGTCGACGAGAAAGTGTACCGGTCCAGCCGCGTGGAGGAACGGTTGCGGCAATTGATCGCGCAGGGACAGCTCCTGGTGGACGTGGAAGGCCGCCGCGCAGGGCAGGTCAACGGGTTGTCGGTCCTGCAGCTGGGCGACTACGCGTTCGGTCATCCGAGCCGCATCACGGCGCGTACGTACGTAGGCAGCCGCGGCGTGGTGAACATCGAGCGCGAAACTGACATGTCTGGGCGCATTCACAGCAAGGGCGTGGCGATCCTTGCGCACTACCTCGGAGGGAAGTATGCGCAGGAACGCCCCCTGAGCCTCAACGCGTCCCTGACGTTCGAGCAAACCTATACAGAGGTGGAAGGCGACAGCGCGAGCGCAACGGAGCTCTATGCACTGATCTCGGAGCTGGCCGATGTTCCGGTTGAGCAGGGGATCGCCGTAACGGGGTCGATCAACCAGAAAGGCGAGATCCAGCCGATCGGCGGCGTCAACGAGAAAATTGAGGGCTACTTCGCAGTGTGCAAGACACAGGGATTCAACGGCATGCAAGGGGTGATGATCCCCGTACAGAACACCGTGAACCTTATGCTGAGTGAAGAAGTGGTGCAGGCGGTCCGTTCCGGAGACTTTCAGATCTGGGCCGTGCGGACGGTAGACGAAGGCCTCGAGGTGCTGACCGGTGTGCCTTCGGGCGAGCCGAGTCGATCCGGCAAATATCCGGAAGGCACGACTAACTATCGAGTGAGCCGGAGGCTGACGGAACTCTCCGACCGGTTGCGTCGTTTTACACCTGTTCCACGCGGCGGAGATGGGAAGGACGAGGACAAAGCGGATAAGGGCAAAGAGAAGTAAACGTCGTCGACTGTGTGGGACGTCAAACTACAAGATAACTACGGGGGGTCTCCCGTAGTTTCTTTTTAGGGGAGGCATGATGCGGGTTCATCTCGCGCTGTTCCTGTGCGCAATCTGGCTTCTCGGGGCCGGGGTTGGTCCAGCATTCGCTCAGGCCCCGCAGGCCGTGTCGCTGGAAGAGGCCGTTGCCACGGCATTGCAGCGCCATCCGACGCTGGCCGCCTCAACGAAATCGCTCGAGGCGGCGCAGGCGCGACTTGTGCAGGCGCGGGCGGGCAACGCGTTGCAGGTTGGTCTCAATGGCACCACGGCGATCGGCACGCTGTCCGCAACAGGGACTCCCACGAGCGGCGGTGCGTCGGTCACCCACAATGTGTCCGTGGGGGCGTCACTCCCACTCTTCGACGGCGGGGAGCGCGCCGCGCAGATCACGCAGGCGGAAGCGGGGGTCGTGGCAGCTCAGGCGGCATTGGAAGCAACCCGCCAGGATATCGCGCTTGCCGCTGCTGAGGCCTACTTCGCAGTGCTCCGCGCGATGCGCGTCGTCGAAGTGAGAGAAGGCGCGCTGCAGAGCGCGCGCCGGCAGGTGGAGCAGGCGGAAGCACTGGTGCGCGCCGGCACTGCCGCGCGCGCCGACGTGATCAGGGCGCAGTCGGTTGCCGCCGGTGCAGAAGCCGATCTGATTACTGCACGAGGCGCCGTCGAGCTCTCACTTGCGTCGTTGCGGAACGCGATCGGAATTCCCATCACACAGCTGATCGCCGTCCGTGAGCCCCCGGAAGTCCCCGTCGCGGAAGTTCCGCCTGCGGAAGCGGCGGCCGAGGCCGTCCGCGCGCGTCCCGAAATCCGCCGAGTACAATCGGAGGTCGTGAGCTCGCAGGCGGCTCTCCGCATTGCCGAGATCCGCTCGGGGCTCAACGTTTCCGCCGCAGCAAACAGCTCAGTTCAGGTCTCACCGAATCCTGGCCAAATTGGCTGGTCGATTTCGACCAGCGTGTCCCTTCCGATTGCCGATGGAGCGCGAGCCAGGGCCGCCGTTGAGGAGGCCAGAGCCAATCTCGATGCTGCTCGGGCCAGAGCCGAAGCGACCTCCCAGCAGATCCAACTCGAGGGGTTTCGGGCGGCACTGACCATCCAGCAGACACGTGCGCGCCTCGAAGCGGTCCGGGTCGCTGCCGCAGCGGCGGAGGAATCGCTGCGCGTGGCCGACGGTCGGTATCGCGCCGGCGTGACTATTCTTCTTGAGGTGCTCGACGCGCAGGTTGCGGCCACGCAGGCGCGCGTCAACCTCGTGCAGACCGAGTCAGACTTGCGGCTCGCCGCGTTCACGTTGCGCCATGCGCTCGGACGACCAGTACTACCGTCTGCACAGTCTGCACTGTCTACACAGTCAACGAGGCCGTGAAGACCGTGGAGACCGTGGAGACCAGCTTATGAGAAGACGAACCGCGATGGTCGCATTGGTGGCCGTCCTGGCCATCGTTGCTGTCATAGTGGTCGCTCGATCCAGGCGCGGGCGCGACAATGAGGGCGCGCGCTTCCGCACAGCGGAGGTGACGCGCGGAGATCTGATCATCAGCGTGTCCGCGTCGGGGGTCGTTGAAGCGGAGTCGCTGGTGGACGTCAGGTCGAGGGCGACGGGTCAGGTGGTCGCAGTATTAGTAGAAGAGAGCGATCACGTCGCGAAAGGCCAGCTGCTCGTCGTGATCGATGACCCGGATGCTCGCGCCTCACTCGAAAACGCCCGCACGTCGCTGACTGCCGCGCAGGCTCGCCTCGCGCAGGCCCAGGCAAACGTGGCGATTCAGCGAGCCGCCACAGCGACGCAGGTGCAGCAGGCGGAAGCGAATGTGGCAGCCGCCCGCGCACGCCTTGCACAGCTGCGTACGCCGAGGCCCGAAGAGGTCGCGCAGGCAGAAGAAGCCGTGCGGCAGGCACAGACGAATGCGGAACTCGCCCGGCAGAACCTGGCGCGGAACGAGCAGCTGTTCCGGGATGGATTCATCTCCAGGGCGCAAGTTGACCAGGCGCGCAGTGAAGAGCAGGTGGCCCAGTCCCAGCTCCGTGCCGCCCAGCTCCGCCTGCAACAGGTCAGAACCGGCGCAGCGCAACAAGAGGTCGACGTCGCCCGCGCCCAACTCCAACAGGCCGAAGCGCAGCTCGCGGATGCGAGAAACGGCGTCCTGCAGCAACGCCTGCGCGAAGAAGAGGTTCGGGCCGCGCGCGCGTCGCTGCAGTCCGCCGCCGCGGCCGTCCGGCAGGCTCAGGAACGTGTAAATGAAGGAAGGATCACCGCCCCGGTCGCGGGCATGGTCGCCAAGCGGTCCGTCTCCGTTGGGCAGTCCGTCATCGGAAGCAGCACCGGAGGGACACCGGTGCTGACGCTCGCAAAAATTTCGCCGATCCTGGCCCGTGTGATGGTGGATGAAGCCGACATCGCGCGAGTCACGTCATCAGCGCAGGTTGAGGTGACCGCAGATGCGCTTCCCGGCACAACATTCCGTGCGAGGATATTGCGGATCGCCCCGCAATCGGTCGTTGAGCAGAACGTGACGCAGTACCCGGTTGTGGTACAGATCGATGATCCGCGGCGAAAGCTAAAGCTCGGGATGACGGTCGACGCCGAGTTCGTCCTCGCGCGGCACACGAATGTGCTCCTGGTGCCGCAGGAGGCGGTGCGAGGCGGTGAGAGCAAGGCCGTGATGATCGTCGACGGGCAAAACCTCACGCCCCGCGTCGTCCAGGCCGGCATCAGCGATGGGCGTTTCGTCGAGATGTTGAGTGGCGTTCGGGAAGGCGAGATTGTCTATCTCGGCACAGCCGGCGCCAGTGGACCTGCGCAGCAACAACGACCATCGAATCCGTTCCAGCCACGTTTCCAGCCGCGACGCTAACATGGCGCTCATAGAACTCCACAACGTCACGAAGGTCTACCAGATGGGCGGCGTCGAGGTCGAGGCCCTACGAGGCGTTGACCTTCAGGTAGGCGCCGGCGAGTTCATCGCAATCATGGGACCCTCCGGATCCGGAAAGTCGACCTGCATGAACATGCTGGGGTGCCTCGACCGGCCGACGTCGGGCTCCTACCTCCTTGATGGTGAAGATGTTGGGTCCCTTGACGATGTGCAGCTTGCGCGGATTCGAAATCGCAAGATCGGATTCATCTTTCAGAGTTTCAATCTGCTTGCACGAGCGCGCGCGGTTGAGAACGTGGAGCTGCCGCTCATTTACGCGGGGGCGCCTGATCGCCGGGCGCTGGCCATGCGAGCGTTATCTTCCGTCGCGCTCGAACATCGGGCTGATCACCTGCCCACCCAGCTATCCGGCGGCGAGCAGCAGCGGGTGGCCATCGCCAGGGCGCTTGTGACTTCACCGGCTGTGATTTTGGCCGATGAGCCGACGGGCAACCTTGATTCTGCCACGAGTGAGGAGATCCTGGCCCTGCTGCAATCCTTGAACGATTCGGGGATCACGATTGTCCTCGTCACACATGAACATGATGTCGCGGCGTGCGCCAAGCGGCTTATCCGATTCCGCGACGGTCGGATCGAGCGTCATGAGTTCATGACGCAGCGTCGGATCGCGACCAGCGTGGGTGCAACCCCCCGATGATCCTGAGGAGCAGTATTCAGATCGCCCTCCGGGCGCTGGCGGCCAACAAGCTGCGCTCCGCGCTGACGATGCTCGGCGTTATTATTGGGGTCGGCGCCGTCATCGCGATGGTCAGCATCGGCCAGGGCGCTCGCGCTTCCGTGGCCCAACAGGTGCAGGCACTGGGAAGCAACCTCCTCACGATCTTCCCTGGAAGCGCGGGCCAGTTCGGCGTCCGCCAGGGGGCAGGTTCGCTTCAATCCCTCAAGCTGGAAGATGCAAATGCGATTCCAGAAGAGGTGGAAGAAGTCGAGGCGGTCACCGCTGAATTCGCGCGCGCGGCCCAAGTCGTATACGGCAGCGAGAACACCAATACGAGCATCTCCGGCGTCACGCCGGCGTTTCCTGAGGTCCGAAATTTTCGCCCTGAGTCGGGTGCCTTTTTCACCGACGCCGATGTAGAGTCGCGGGCCCGGGTGGCGGTCGTGGGCCGTACTGTCGTGGAGGATCTCTTCGGGGACCGGCAGGCGTCACCGTTGGGCGCGACGATCAAGATCAATCGCGTGTCGTTCACGGTGATTGGCGTAATGGAGGAAAAGGGCGCGACCGGCTTCAGCGACCGCGACGATGTTATCTTCGTGCCGCTGACGACGGCACAGCGGCGGTTATTTGGTGTCGAGCACGTTCGCACTATCTACGTGAAAGTCCGGAACGCTGAAGAGATGGACCGCGCGTTAGAGAAGGTCGAGACGCTGCTGCGCGGCCGCCACCGCATTTCTCCAGGCGAGGACAGCGACTTCACGATTCGAAATCAGGCGGACATTGTCGGCGCGCTGCAGGGTGTGACGCAGACGATGACCTTGCTACTGGGAGGCATCGCCACCGTTTCGCTGCTGGTCGGCGGAATCGGCATCATGAACATCATGCTCGTCTCGGTGACCGAGCGCACACGGGAGATTGGGATCCGCAAGGCGGTGGGCGCGACACGGCGGGACGTGTTGAGCCAGTTCCTTGTCGAGGCCGTCGTGCTGAGTGTGACTGGAGGGGTCGCCGGCATCCTGCTTGGGGTCGGCGGAAGTAAGCTGATCTCCCAACTGGCCGGATGGGCGACACTTGTCTCCCCATGGTCGCTCGTGATGGCGGTGTCGTTTGCCGCCGCGGTCGGCATTTTCTTCGGGATCTATCCGGCGCAGCGGGCCGCGGGAATGGATCCGATTACGGCGCTGAGATATGAATAGAGCCTTGACCAGTCATTGCGAGGAGCGAAGCGACGAAGCAATCTCATGCCGATACGAGATTGCTTCGCTACGCTCGCAATGACAGAGAATCCTAGGAGGAGTTGAATGAAGCGTCCGATGATGGGTGTAGCCATCATTCTGGTGCTGGCCGTTGGCGGGGTGCTCGCCTACCGCCAATTCAGAGGCAGGCCGGTTCAAGGACAGCGCGGTGACCCCGCGATCGCAGCCGCGTCCGCCATCCGAGTTCTCGAGCGGTCCGGGCACCCGTTGACGACGGAACAGGTACAGACCGTCCTGCCCATGATGAAAGTGTTACGAGATACTGATCCCAACGATGTTGAAGCGTCCCGCGCGCTCGCCGAGCAAATTCGGGTCGTATTCACACGGGAGCAACACGCAGAACTCGAGCAGGCGCGCGAGGAAGCGTTCGAGCGACGCCAGTCCAGGGAAGGACGCGGGCCGGGAACTGATCGTCAGAGAGGTCCGCGCGGATTTGGTCCGCCAAGCAGAGGTCAAGGGGGACCCGGTGGATTCAATCGGGCCGAATTCAGAGAACGGATACTCTCACGTCTAATCCAGCAACTCGAATCGCGACTGTAGTTCGCGAGCGAACGAAGTGAGCGAGGCGGGAAACAATTCCTCCAGTCATCGCCAGTGTCAGCGAAGCAACCTCATCCTGCGAGTGGCCCTGCTCCTCCTGGTGGCCGCGGCGATTACTAGCGGGCCGCAGGCCGCCGCCCATCCAGCCGGATCGCGCGGGGCGGTTTCGTTCAGGACCAGCGACGGGGTCAGACTGCGCGGATGGTTGTGGGGATCAGGCCAAAATGCGGTCGTGCTCTCCCACATGTTTGGAACCAACCAATCGGTCTGGTATGAGCTGGCCCGTAAACTTTCGGCCCAAGGGTTCACGGCGCTGACGTATGACTTTCGAGGTGTTGGCACATCTGGCGGAAGGCTCGTGATTGCCCGTGTGGATCGCGACGTGCTCTCGGCGGTCAGGTTCATGCGGGCAAGGCATCCTCGACGGCTGTTCCTGATCGGAGCGAGCATGGGAGGAACCGCCTCTATCGTGGCCGCGGGGCAGCATCGAGTGGACGGGGTGGTCGTCATGGCGAGCGGCACCCGGTTTCAGGGACTGGATGCGCGGCCGTATCTGGGGACCCTGCGTGCGCCAAAGTTGTTCATCGTAGGGAGGGGTGACGTGCCGTTCAACGAGAGCGCCCGAACCATGTATGCGAGCACGCCTCTGCCCAAACAATTGAAGGTGTTTCCCACGAATGCGCACGGCACGTACATGTTCAAGACGCGGCACGGGCCGGCGATAGAACAGGCAATCCTGGCGTTTTTGACGAAGCAAGCCCGATAATCTCACGCGCGGGCAGAATGCTATTTAGGAGGCAATAGTAGTGAATCAGAGCAGGCGGCGGAAGCTCGTATTTGGCGGCCTGGCAGTCTTGCTGCTGCTGATGGCCTGGCGCACCATTGACTCACTCCAGGCGCGCCGGCCGGCACAGCAGGGCGCCGGCGCACAGCGACCCGCCGCGGTGGTTCAGGTTGCTTCGGTCCGTCGTGCCACGATTACCGTGCGCGCCTCTTTCGTTGGTGAGGTAACGCCCCGCACGCGAGTCGACGTTGTTCCACGGATCCCCGGGATCATTTCCGCCATCATGGTCGAGGAGGGCGATCTCGTCAGTCGAGGTCAGATCATCGCGCGCCTCGATCCCAAGGAAGTAAGATTCCAGCTCGATCAAGCCCGGGCGAATCTGCACACGCAGCGTGTGCAGGTTGATATGGCCCGCGCCAATTTGGACACTCAGCGGGCGCGACTGGCGCAGGCCGCCGCGGGATCACCCACTGAGCAAGTGCGCCAGGCGGAGGAACAGCTCCGCCAGGCCCGCGCCAATCTGGAGTACAGCCGCGCTCAGCTCCGGCGGGCTGAGGAGCTGTTCAGCCAAGGTTATATCTCGAGGCAGCAGGTGGATGCTGCCCGGCTGGACGTCACCGTTCAGGAAACGCGAGTGAGGGGGGCCGAGGAGCAGCTCAATCAGTTGCGCCGGGGAGCGCGAACGGAAGACGTTCAGGTTACCCGAGCCCAGGTCGAGGAAGCAGAAGCGGCGTTCCGTCAATCGATCAGCCGGCTCAGCCAGGCTCAGGTGACCGTCCGGCAGGCGCAGAGTCTTCTCTCCGAAGCGACTGTCCATGCGCCGGCCAGTGGGGTCGTTGCGAGGAAGTTCGTCTACGTAGGAGCCACGGTCACATCTTCGAGCCCTATCGTTCAACTCATTAATGTGGACCCAGCCGTGATCACGGTGCCCGTAGCTGAACGAGACCTTTCGCGCATTCTTGTAGGGATGCCGGTGACGGTACGGACCGACGTGTTGCCGGGGAAGGCGTTTGCGGGACGCGTGACCGCGATCAGCCCCGTGCTCGCTGCAGCCTCGCGAACTGCTGAGGTGAAGGTCGACGTTCCTAACCCACAGCGACTCCTGCGTCCCGGAATGTTTGCCAGCGTCGAGATCCTGGTCGCGAGGCGCGAAGGAGTTGCAGCCGTGCCAGTGGATGCCCTTATTGACCAGGACAACGAACAGATCGTGTTCGTCGTCGAAGGTCAGACAGCGCGCTCCCGACCTCTGACCACCGGCATCAGCGATGGGGCACTCGTGGAAATCACCTCCGGCGTGAGGGTCGGTGAGATGGTGATCGTCGCAGGCCATCGCACGCTTCGCGATGGAGCACAAGTGAGTGTGCCACGACGATGAGCCTTCCGCGAATGGCGGTCGGTCGGCCCATTGGCGCCATCATTATTTACTCGATCGTGGTGCTGATCGGTCTCATCGGCCTGATTAGTCTTCCCATCGACCTGCTTCCTGACATCACCTTTCCACGACTGACGATCAGTACCGACTATCCCGGTGCCGGCCCTGAAGAAGTTGAAAACCTGGTGAGCCGCATCCTTGAAGAGGCCGTCTCGTCTGTCGCAGGCGTCCAGGACGTGACGTCGACGTCGTCCGAGGGGATCTCACGGGTCACAATCACGTTTCCATTCGGACGGGACCTGGACGCGGCGGCCGCAGATGTGCGCGTCGCGATCGAACGGACGCGCCGCCGGCTGCCCGACGGCATCGAAACCCCGGTCGTGTTCAAATTCGATCCATCGCAGTCTCCGATCGTGCAGTTGGGGGTTCTCGGCCGGGAAAGCCCTGGGCCTGGACTCGTGGAGCTTCGCGAGATCGCCGAGGACCAGCTACTGTTCAGGCTTGAACGAATTCCGGGAGTGTCCCAGGTCACTATTTCCGGTGGCCTGCGCCGGCAAATCCGGGTCTCACTGGATCGGGCGCGCATGCAGGCGCTGGCGATCTCCGAGCGAGACGTGGTGAATTCGCTCGCCAGCGCAAACCTGGCAGCACCAGGAGGTCAGGTCATCGAGGGCACGCGCCGGCTGGGGTTGCGCGTCATGAACCAGTATCGTGACCTCGGCCAGGTTCGCCAGACAGTTGTTGCGGTGCGCAATGGCGCGCCGATTTACGTCGGCGACCTCGCTCAAGTCTCGGAAGGGGCGGAAGACCAGTCCGCGCTGGTGCGCATCAACGGCCAGCCGGCCGTGCAAGTTTCGGTCCTGCGCCAGCCCGGGACGAACACCGTTGCCGTGGCCGACCGGATCCTCCATGAAGCCGAAACGGTGGGAACGTCTCTCAGCGCGGTGCGGATTGTCGTGGTCAATGACAGCGCGCGCTTCATCCGCCAAAGCATCCGCGCTGTGCAGCAGGCAGTTCTCATCGGCGGCGTGCTGGCCGTCGGGGTGCTGGGCTTCTTCCTGCGCGATCTCAGGAGCGTGTTGATCATCGGCACCGCCATTCCTATCTCGGTGCTCGCGACATTCTCGTTGATGTACTTCTTCGGATACACACTCAACCTTATGACGCTCGGGGGCATTGCGCTCGGCATCGGGCACCTCGTCGACGGCGCGATCGTGGTCCTCGAGAACATTCTGCGCTATCGCGAACGCGGCTACGATGGCCGTGAGGCGGCCGTGCGCGGCACGCAAGAGGTGGCCTCCGCGGTCACCGCATCGATCCTCACGACCGCGGTCGTCTTTCTGCCGATTATCTTTGCGCCGGGCGGCGCCGTCATCACACAGCTGTTCTCGCAGTTTGCCACGGTGGTCATTTTCTCGCAGCTGTGTTCCCTCGTCGTGGCGCTCACGCTGATTCCTGTTCTCGCATCGAGGCTGCCGCCGACGGGTCGATCACTAACCACCGAAGGATGGGTCGGAGGGGTGATCACTTCGTATCGCGGAATGCTGCAGTGGGCATTGCAGCGGCGCCGGACGGCGTTCGCGTTGAGCGCGTTGGTGTTCTTTGTGGGCGCCAGCAGCTTCATGCTGCTGGGACGGGAAGTGATCCCGCAGGCCGATGAGGGTGAGATCCAAGCGAGCGTGTGGTTGCCGGTGGGCACCCGCCTCCACCTGACTGAGCAGGCGCTGATCGATCTCGAGCGCGTCGCAAGAGAAACCGCGCCTGAGATCACAAATGTCACGATCAGCGGCGGAAGTGCGGCATTCGGCGGAGGGTCGCACCGCGGGACCCTGCGGATTCGACTGGCCGAGAAAGGCCATCGCGAGCGAAGCACCGAGGAAGTGGCGACCGCTCTCCGGCAACGCCTGCAGGTCGCGGGCGGCCGCGTGGTCGTCCGTCCCAGTGCCGGCGCCCTCGCGGTGCTGCGTTTCGGAGGGGCGGACCCTGTGGCCGTGGACGTCCGCGGCTTCGATCTGCCCACTGGCATGCTGTTCGCCCAGCAAATTCGATCGTCAATTGAGGAGATTCCGGGCGTCATCGACGCGAGCATCGCCCGAGAAGAGCAACTGCCTGAGGTCGTGATCCGTGTCGATGGACAGCGCGCGGCCGCGTTTGGGCTGACGACGGCGCAGATCAGCCAGGCGCTCCGGACTGAGGTCTCCGGTGCGGTCGCCACGATCCTCCGGGAAGGAGGCCGCGAGCGCGACGTCATCGTCCGTCTCCGCGGCAGCGAAGGATTTCGTCCCTCAGAGATCCTCTCGCTCCCAATCATCACGCCGGGCGGGCAGCGCATTCTCCTCGGTCAGGTCGCCGAGCTAGAGCGTGGCGAAGGACCCGCGCAGATCTTTCGGCGGGGGCGCCAGCGCGTGATCACGGTCAACGCGGGCATCAGCGGGCGCGACTTCGGCAGCGTGATGGGTGACGTGCGCGCGCAACTGGTCAGGCTCACACTCCCGCAAGGTTTTTCACTGGCGCTGGGAGATGAGTACGAGCAGCAACAGCGCGCTTATCGCCAGCTCGGGATGGGCTTTCTCGTTGCGGTCGTGCTGGTGTTCGCGGTGATGGCGGTGCAGTTCGAAGCGGCGCTCGAGCCGGTGCTCATCATGGGGGCCATCCCGTTCGCCCTCAGCGGCGCGTTTCTGACCCTGTTCTTGACAAATACCACGCTCAACATCCAGTCACTGATCGGACTCATCGTGCTGGTCGGACTGGTCGTGGGCAATGCGATCGTGCTCATTGACTTCATCCTGACGATGCGCAGGCGCGATGGTGTGTCTCTCTACGATGCCGCCGTGGAAGCCTCGGCGCTGCGACTGCGACCGGTGCTCATGACCACGGTCACCACGATCGTCGGGTTGCTGCCCGTCGCGATTGGATTTGGCGAAGGGGCGGAACTGGAAGCGCCGCTGGCGCGCAGCGTCGTCGGAGGCCTCACCCTCTCCACGCTGGTCACCCTCGTTTTCATCCCCACCCTCTATGTGACGGTCGAAGAGTTCAGAGCCCGTCGAAGAACGGCTCGCGCTGCTGAAAGGGCTCCTGTTGCCGCGACGCCGGTCCCCGTGACCGGTGGAGGGAACGGAGAACAGCCCGAGTAGTAGGCCTCCATGGAGGCGCCTGACGAAACCCGCCTGCTCGTCGTCTTCTTTGACGATATGAAAGGGTCGACCGCGTTGAAGGAGACGATGGCGGCCACTCGAGATGAGCAGGCGTTTCAAACACTCAGGGGAGAGCACGACGCGATCCTCACGGAAATCATCACCCGAGACCGCGCAGGCGAGGTGATCAAGTCGACGGGTGATGGTCTGCTCGCCCTCTTCCAGAAGCCCTCAATTGCCGTCGCGCGAGCGATCGAGATTCAAGACCGGCTGCACGGCCATCCTCACCTCAGCGTTCGAATCGGGATGGACATGGGCGAAGTGCGCGTGGAATCAGCCGGAGGCCGAAGCGTAGACGCATTCGGACGCCACGTGGATTGGGCGGCCCGCGCGATGGAGCTGGCGGACGGGGGACACATCTGCGTCACCCGCAGTGTGTACACCGACGCCTATAGTTGGATTACCAAGAGCCGGATCGCGTGGAAAGATCACGGCGCCTACCGGCTCAAGGCAGGAGATCCTCCGCTCGAGTTCTGCGAGCCCTATAACGCCAACATCGTCGCTCCAATGGAGCGGCTTCGGGGAGAACAGGTTGAAGCGGCGGCTCAGCGGGAACCTGCGCGCCCTGCCTCAGGACAAGCACAGCCACATCCCCCGCACCACCTCCGGCTTGCCCGTTCTTGGGAGGCAGTCGCGCGAGACGGTCGCGACTTCGCCGAGAAGGGCGCCGGCATGATGTATTGGTTCAAGGTGCCACTGGGCGGGGTGTGCTATCCGGAGGGGTTTCGGAACTTCCTCCAGCCGGCGCTGGCGAACCCACGCATCTGGAAAATCCGGTTCGTGCTGGATTCCTCAGTACCGGTGATCCCCCAAATCTGGACCGAACTCGTCCTTCCTCTTATACAGGACTGGGCCCGGCAGCAGAACCGGAACTTTCGTTTGGAGCAGCACGACCACGGTGGTCAGTTTATTGAGGATGGGACGACGCCGAAGGTTCTTGCCTGGGTCCTGGCGGATCTTTCGCGAGAGTTTACGCCATGCTTCAAATTGCTCATCCCGGACCCCGATACTGACGAGCAGACCGATGCGGCCGCGCAGATCTTCCTCTCCACCGCCGCGAGGACGGTGCGCTTTCGCGACGGAACGTCAAATGCCGTGCGGATTCCCGATGCCGTCCTCAGGGTAGATGCCGAAGAAGAAAGTCTCCTTCACGCGCTCAATTCCGTCGCAAATCAGTGGGATTCGATGTTCTAGTCTTCTTGGCGCCTTTGCAGGGCAACCTTCTACTAGAGGCATCCAGATGAACCGACGGCGCTCAATCAGTGTCACGCTATGCGTGACGGCGCTGCTATTACTGGTCGGGTGGCCTGGTGCGGCGGGTCCGGCACGGTTGACGATCATCCCTGGTGTCGGCATCGGCCCACTGACCCTTGGGATGCGGGCCGGCCAGGTGCCGCGAGTCCTCCGCAAAGAGGTCACCCC
>JAHZOA010000135.1 GCA_020028455.1 Armatimonadota bacterium
TGAGCGGAAGTTTGATGTCGTCCGGCGCCTCACCGACCAGTTCCGCGCCACCCACGACGTGATCGATGTCGATGGCGCGCGCGTGCTATTCCCAGATGGGTGGGGCTTAATCCGCGCGAGCAACACGCAGCCGGCACTGGTGCTCCGCGCAGAAGGCCAGAGCGACGAAGCGCTCGCCCGGATCAAGCGCACACTCGAAGCAGCCCTCTCAAAGTTCCCTCAAGTGGGTCCTATAAGATGGTAGGCAGCGGCCTGGTAGCCCAAGAATATTAAGTGGCTACCCGGATCCGGGGTAACTGGATCGCAGGGTCAGGCGCTTGCGCGACCCGGCGTGAGTTCCTTCGCCGTCGGCGGGCGGAAGTACATCCAGCCAACCAGCAACAGGTACGTCACGTAGGCCAACGCTTCAACGAGCGAGGGGTTGCCATTATATCCGAAGAGCGCCCTGGCGAAGCTTCCGACCGTAGATCGCTCATCGAGGATACGGTTCGTGTTCCACACTTCGTCGACCACGGGTGGGACCACGCCGGCTTCATGAAATTCGTCGATGCCGTGGGCCAGCAACCCAGCGGCGAACAACAGTAGAAGAACGCTTGTGACGTTGAAGAACGAACGAAGGTTCAGACGGTACGTCCCGCGGTAGAGCAGGTAACCGAGAGCGACAGCACCGACCAACCCCAGGAGACCCCCCAGCGTGGCGGCCGCCGGTGTCGCGGTCTTCGTGGCCGCAAACATGAACAGCGCAGTCTCAATCCCTTCACGACCGACGGCGACGAAGGCGAGCAGGGCCAGGGCCGTAAGGGAACCGCTCTCTAATGCTGTGCTTAGTTGCTGTTGCAGGTGCACGCGGATGTTGATGGCCTGTTTTCGCATCCAAAAGATCATATAGGTAAGGACGCCCGCCGCGGTGAACATCGCGACGCCCTCGAAGAGTGCTTCAGAGCGACCTTCGAGGCCACCCGCCGTGAGAAAGATGGCAGCGCCGACCAGAACGCTCATGAGCACGGACAGGCCGACCCCCATCCAGACGACTCCGGACTTGCCTCGATTGCCGGTTTTCGTCAAATAAGCCAAGATAATTCCAACAATCAGTGCCGCCTCGAGGCCTTCCCGGAGTATGATCAGAAACGAGCCCGCCATGCGTCTTCCCCTCTGAAAATTTGGTCCCCGCCTAGGCTATCTGAATTCTTGACCTCAGTCAATAACAATTGCCTGGCGGGGGCCTGGCCGCTGAGGATTTGACTCCGGTTCGCTTGTTCGGCAGACTGCCTCCTGCCGAACGCTCTCCCTTCAACTTCGGTCGTAGGTCGTAGGTGGTAGGTCGTAGGCGGTAGTGGGAGGTTGCCGGTTCCACGACCTACGACCTACGGCCGACGACCGTATTTTGAAGAGGATCCGACGAGCCAGACCTCAGACTAGGGTTGAATGGCAGTGAGTTCCCGCATGGCCTCCTGAATCTGCTGCCGAGGGTAGGCGTAGTCTTCAAGCCGGCCCGTAAGGTACTCTTCGTATGCGCGGAGATCGAAATGTCCGTGGCCGCTCAGGTTGAACAGGATCGTGCGCGCCCGTCCCTCTCGTTTGCACTGCAGCGCCTCATCGACGGCCTTGCGGACGGCGTGCGCAGCTTCCGGCGCCGGAAGAATGCCCTCGGTGCGTGCAAACTGTACGGCAGCGTCAAACACGGGTCGCTGAGCATACGCGACCGCTTCAATGAATTTGTGATGGTACAGCAGGCACACCAGCGGCGCATCGCCATGGTAGCGCAAGCCTCCCGCGTGGATTGCCGGTGGGACGAACGTATGCCCCAGCGTGTACATCTTGAGCAGCGGGGTGGTGGCCGCGGTGTCTCCGAAATCATAGAGGTACTCGCCGCGCGTCAGCGTGGGGCACGCCTCGGGCTCGACGGCAACAATGCGCACCTGATTGCCCTTGAACTTGTCCCGTAGGAACGGAAAGGTCAGCCCGGCCAAGTTGCTGCCCCCGCCGATGCAGCCGATGACCACGTCCGGGTAGTCTCCGGCCATCTCCATCTGTTCTTTCGCCTCTTGGCCGATGACGGTCTGGTGCATGAGGACGTGATTGAGCACACTGCCGAGCGAGTACTTCGTGTCGTCGTGCGTCGCCGCGTCCTCAACTGCTTCGCTGATCGCAATACCCAGACTCCCCGGAGACTCCGGATTTCTCTCAAGAATGTCGCGGCCGGCACGAGTGCGGTCGCTAGGGCTTGGGATGACCTCCGCGCCCCAGGTCTGCATCATCACCTTGCGGTAGGGTTTCTGGTCATAGCTCACCTTCACCATATACACGGTGCATTCAAGGTCAAAGAATCGACAGGCCAATGCCAGGGCGCTCCCCCACTGGCCCGCACCGGTCTCTGTGGTGAGGCGGCGGACACCCGCCTGCTTGTTGTAGAAGGCTTGCGCGACGGCGGTGTTCGGCTTGTGGCTGCCGGCGGGGCTCACACCTTCGTACTTGTAGTAAATCCGGGCCGGGGTATCGAGTGCCCGTTCCAATCGCCGCGCGCGGTAGAGCGGAGTCGGTCGCCACAGCCTGTACACGTCCCTCACCGGTTCGGGGATCGGCACCTCACGTTGGGTGCTGACTTCTTGGAGGATCAGCTCCATCGGAAATAGTGGTGCGAGATCGTTCGGTCCAATCGGCTGCTTGGTCCCCGGGTGGATCACCGGGGCCAGCGGTACCGGCAGGTCCGCGGCAATATTGTACCAGGCCTTCGGAATCCTAGACTCGTCCAGCGTGATTTTCACCGTGTCCACGCGATCGTCTCCTGTTAGGACTTTACTCGAAGCGTATGCAACCGGTTCAGGGCTGCGGCCATCTCTTGCCGCCGAGGCCGCGCGAGATCTCCGACGGGCGCATCTGCCGGCTCGAGCGCGTCGAGCCCGCGTTGTGAGATATCCGACTCGACCATTGCTAGGATTTCCCGGACGGTTCGCGATCCGTCAACATAGCCCTGCCCAGCGGCATAGATGATGGCCGCAACTGCGGCACGTGTCTGCGCCGGTTCGGCCAACTGCGCCACACCTGAAAGGTCGATGACCTCGCGACCAACCATCACGACATCTCGCGGACCGGGCAGTTCGGGGCGCAGCTTCCGCCCTCGGAACTGGCTCACACTTTCGGGCAGTGGCACGCGGTGGTGAATGCCCCCGAATGGACGAGCTGGCTCGGACGCACTCGCGCCTGCGACAAGTTCCTTCGCCTGAGCGGTCACCACAGACGGATGAAACCCATCCATGGCAATGACAGTATCCGCCACCCTTGCATACTCACTCCCGGCGCTCGACACGATGACGCTGGAGATTCCGTGTTCTTCATAGAGCGGACGGAGCAGATCGACGAGTGGAACGACCTGCACGGCAGCTTGCGGGACGAGCCTGCGCAGGAGCGGGTCCTGCGCCAGCAATGCCGGCGCCGATGAATCTTCGTCGATCAACAGCACCGAGCAGCCGGCTTCGAGTGCTTCTACAAGAGCCGCGGCCTGGGACAGCAGCGGCGGGGCCTGTTCAGTTCTGTACTGAGCCACGTCTTCTCCGGTGCGAAGATGCGTGATGAATGGATGAAGGTTGACGCCTTCGATGCGCCGGCCATCCTCGGCCGTCACAAGGACGGCATCGGCCGCCGTCGCAGAGAACTCACGGCCGTCTCCAGGCAGATGAGTGTACACACCGGCGGCGAGTGCGCGAATGAACGTGGAGCGACCGGAGAACGGTGGACCGATGATCATCGTGATCCCGCGTGGCACGCCCAGCCCGGTCACCGGCCCTCGATGCGGAAGAGTCACGGTGACGCGCAGCTCGGGCGGTGACTGCCAGGTGACGAGGTGGGAGAGCATCGGCTTGCCGGATGCGGGTTCACGCGGCAGCACGGCGCCATCGGCAATGAACGCGATCAGCCCGCGCTCACCCAACTGGTCCCTTAGCGCTTCCGCATCCTCGGCGAGCTGCACGTGCCTCTGCACCGCGGAGGGGTTCTGGTTGGCATAGATGAGCGCGCCGTCGATAAGCTGAGGCATGTCCTCGGTGATCATGGCCTGCGCGATCTTCGGGGCCGCCTTGCGTGCGTCCGAGGGCCAGGTGATCGCGCCGCGGATCTCGAGCCAATCCTCGGTGATGCGGCACGCGGTGCGCTCGAGGATCTGCTGTCCGCCTGCCTCAATGCCGTATGCAGCCCGCCCCGCGTGCGGAGCGCGCATGACCTTCCGGATCGTCTCGTGCCAGCGCCTCGCGATGTAATCCTCGAGTGCCACTTTGCGGGTTCGCGTCGACCAGAGGTCCGACGGAAACCGAGCCTCGGCCTGATCGACGCGCACCCGCATCGTTGACGAAATCCCGGGGTCCTGCGCAACCAGGTCGAGAGACAGTACAAATCGCTCGAACCGGTATGTGCCTTCGAGCGACTTGTAAGCTGGATAGGGCTTCCCTTCGAGCGTAAGGAGCTTATCGCGCAGCCGTTCCCAGGGCAGCATAGACTACCGGAATCGCGGGAACAGGGGAACGCGGGAACGCGTCACCAGATTCCCCTGGGAAATCATTTCCGCGTTCCCATGCTCCCGCGTTCCCGTGTTCCCGGTTCTCCGTCGAAAGGCCATGGGGGCAGCGTGACGCGGGCAGGCCGGTCCTCGCGGTAACCCAGGGCGTAGTCGGCCTGCAGCAGGGTGTGGATCTCGCGCGTGCCTTCGTAGATGACGGCGCCCTTGGCATTGCGGTAATAGCGCTCGACCGGATACTCGTCCGAGTAGCCATAGGCGCCGTACACTTCCACCGCATCGCCCGCGGC
>JAHZOA010000044.1 GCA_020028455.1 Armatimonadota bacterium
GGCATCGATGACGTGTCCGACGTACTGTGCGCCCGCGACCGGGCGAAGGACTAGACCGATCCTTGGGCGGGCCAACCCTTCAAGCATGAACGCAACGCGTTCGGGAGGCGCCGGGTCGAGGGCGAACACGGGATCCGCAACCAGCTGTGTGAGCCGGCGCACGCCGATCTCATGAGCCAGGCGCTGGGAATCCTCATCGCGGAAGGAGATGACGTGGACACGCTCGAGCGTGCGCCGCACGAGCGCGCGAATCCATCGCCGCCTGATCGGCCCAAGGCCTTGCGCGAACACCATCGACCGGCGCGCGGCACGCGCGGCATAAGCGAGCATCCCGACGTAGTAAAGCGCGCTACTCGCACTGGTCGCATCCTGAATCAGGACACCGTGCAGCCGGGTTGTCCCGGCCGGATCTGCGGACAGCACAACGAACCGAGCATCTGGAATGCGCGTGCCCAGACTCTTGAGCATTGACGCGAGTACGGCCTCATCCCCAACGTTCGCGAAACCGTAATACCCCGAGATGACAATTGAGGTCACGATGAACGGCGCGGGGAGGCGACCGCCGTTGCGACCGCCAGGACGGCCCAGGTGCCGAGTGTTCCGAGGATGGTGCCGAGGACCAGAGCGCTGATGGTGCGCAAAAGCGTGTACAACAACGGCGTGTGAATGTGAGAGAAGCTGTTGATGATCCCTGCCTGCCCAATCGCGCCGATGGCAGCGAGCGGCAACACCCAGCGCCGCCATCCTGCCGCCATCGCGGCGCCCGCGAGCAGCAGCGCGGGATGACCGATCAAGTACTCCTTCGTCCGGGGGCGCGCGACGAAGAGGTCCTCGGTGATCGTGCGCAGCCGTTCTTCAATCCCCAGGACAGGCAGACCAAAGTTTCCGCTGCGCGCCAGCAGCACAATCCCGGCGAAACCGATCAGGACCGCCGCCATCGCGTACCGCATCCGCAGCGGGTGCGCAGACCATTCCCATAAGGCCTGCGCGGTTCCGCGCCAGGAACGCGGCGTTCGGGACGTGCCCCACACAAGCACGGCGACGAGGACAACCGGGATAAGGTGGGCGATTTTGACTCCAAGGAAGACCTGCGCGGCCGTCATGAAGTCCCATGAGGTGAGCAACGCTCCGACGAGCAGGCCACCCCCGATCGATATGCCCGACGCCACCCAGAGTGTTTGCACGCCGGCCCAGAGCACACCGGGCCTTGACGCGCTTCGACCAATCCGCCGCAGTGCAATCACGACGGCCAGCGCTGCAGTGACCGACGCGGTCCCCAGAGCCAGCAGCTGGCGCCAGAGTACGATCGGCCCGGCGAGAAACAGCACGGCCGTCAGGACGATACCACCAGCCGTGAGCGCGTATGCCCAGTATCGAGGCACCGGCGCGCCGATGGCGTCGCCGAGGAAGATGAGGCCCAACACCACGATCGCCATCGCCCCGGCGGCGGCGACGAGGAGCAGCCGCCTCGGGATGGCGAGGTCGGGCAGCGGCTCCGCATGTCCTGTCTGCAGCCCAAACCGTTGGAGGTCGGCGGCAATCGCGCCGACAAACTCGACATTGGCTTCGGACGCTGAGCGCCCCGCCCCGCCGGTGAGGGGTCGCACATAGAGCAGACGGATATTACGCTCGCGCGCACTGCGGACGAACTTGTCTCTGGCCTCACCCGGCCGCAGGACCTGGAGTTCCTCCGGCGTCAGGCTGAACAGTCGGATCACATGGGGGCGCATCTGGGCAGCGAGTTGCGAGTCGCCTCGCTGCCGTCGGCGTTCGCTGAACACCTCGATCCGTCCGTATGAGAATCCCGCCGTCTTGAACGCGTTGCCGGTCTCTCGCACGAGGCGGTCGTAACCGAGCACCTCGGTAAGTTCAAACACCACAGTGTAGCCACCGCCCAACCCCACGAGCCGCGCAACCTTACGATGCAGTCCATCCTCGGTCAGACCGGCGTAGTTGCGCAGGCGCAGGACGGGGGTCAGGCCCAGTGACTGCATGCGACGGAGATCCTGCGGAAGGTAGCCGAGCCCGATCTGCTCGATATCGTCGCGAAGCCCGGTGACTTCGAGGAGCCCGGCGACACGACGAATGCGCTGTGGACCCAGGAAATCGCGCAAGGCCGATTCCAGCCATCCCAACGTTTCTGGTCCGGCAGCCACATACACAGCCCGCGGACGGAGCTCGCCCCCTGCCAGAATTCGGCGGAACGCTGGTGCGATCGCGCCGGCGACCGCTTGAGATTGGATTTCTTCGGAGGACGCATAGGCAACGCGCCCCTGCTCCGCCAGACGCTTGAGTGTCCACTCGTAGACGGCCACCGCTGTCGCTCCCCGCGCAGCCGCCGCGCGAAGGATCGCGTTTGGGTCGCGTCCCTCCCGCGCCGCCGTCGCCTCCCAATCGGGACCGTCCAGGACGATGGATACCTGGTGGTAGCCCAACTCCACCGTCCATCGCAGCGCGAGGATCACCAATGCCGCCAGGAGGCCCAGCCCGGCAATGGCCACGAGCACGCGCCGGCTGTCCCACGCCAATCTCACGGGGGAGACACTGCCTTCACGATAGCGCGACCGTCATCGACGGTGACATCGGAGATGCGAAACGGCAGTGGCAGGTCGTCCGCCCGCAGCAACGGATTCATCGATGCGGCCAGTGCATCGGCGACCGAAGGCGGGAGCGCGACACCGCTGACTGCCAGAGTCTCGACGCGCATCACCACGCTCCGGCCGTCCAGGACGACGAGCCGACCTCGAAGAATCACGTCGATCTCGAAATTGAGCACGTTCACCTTCCCTTGCAGCAGGACGATGCCATCATCCAATCCGACCTGGATGCCCCGGATTCCCTTCTGTTCAACGAGGAATCGCTGCACGTCGTTGGCGGTGAGGGTGAGCGACGCGCGGCCCGATCCGAGATGCGTGATCGCGAGCTCGCCTCCCCGCAACACCCGCCCGACGTCGAGCTCTACTTGGGAAAAATCTGCGTGAAGTTCGGACACGGGAACGCCGTCGAGTCGACCCTGGCGAACGGTCATCGACAGACGCGAGAAATTGCCGCGAAAGGTTCCAAGCCCGGGTGGGAGTGAGACGTGAGCGGACTGCGCGCGCATGTCTTTTCGCAGCGCCGCTTCCAGCCGCCAGCCCACGATCGAGGGAAACAGCAGAAATGGCCCCACCACGATCGCTGCGATGGCGATCCAAATACCCGGCTTACGCATTCGCATGTTTGCGCAGGTACGCGTCGATGAAGCGATCGAGATCGCCATCGATGACCGACTGCGCGTCACCGGTCTCCACGCCGGTGCGGTGATCCTTCACCATCGTGTATGGGTGAAGCACATAGGACCGGATCTGGTTTCCCCAGGCGGCCTCTTTGTATTCGCCGCGCAACTCGGCGAGGCGCTGCTGTTGCTGCTCCGCCTGCAATTCGGCGAGTTTTGCCCGCAGCAGACGCATGGCGGTGAGTTTGTTGGCGTGCTGCGATCGCTCATTCTGACACTGCACGACGATCCCGGTGGGGAGATGGGTGATGCGGACGGCCGTCTCGACCTTGTTCACATTCTGTCCACCGGCGCCGCCCGCGCGGTACGTATCGATCTTGAGGTCGTCGTCACGAAGCTGAACTTCGACTTCTTCCACGTCGGGAATGACGTCGACGAGCGCAAAGGACGTGTGCCGCCGGTGGGCCGCGTCGAATGGCGACAGCCGGACCAGCCGGTGCACGCCGCGTTCACCCTTCAAGTAACCGTACGCATACGGGCCGTTCACGATGAGGGTCGCGCTCTTCACGCCCGCCTCTTCACCCGGGGACATGTCGGCGACCTCGGCCGAAAAGCCCCGCCGCTCGGCCCAGCGCACATACATCCGCAGGAGCATTTGGGCCCAATCCTGGGAGTCGGTGCCGCCCGCACCGGCGTGAATAGACACGATCGCGTTGCTGCCGTCGTGCTCACCGGACAGCAGCGTCATCAATTCCAGTTCCTGGGTCCGCCGGTGCGCGCCTTGGGCTTCAGCCACAAGCTCGTCGGAGTTCAGACTGCCTGGATCTTCGCTTGCGAGGCGCGCCAGGACGGCGAGATCGTCAAGGCTCCGCGAGAGCATTGTGAACTGCTCGATCTGACTGCGCAGGACGCTCAGTTCCCGGCCGACCTTTTTGGCATCGTCTGGATTGCTCCACAGGTCGGGGCGCTGCATGCGGTCTTCGAGCGCGCGCATGCGCGCCTGCTTCGCCGGGACGTCAAAGATGCCTCCCGATCTCTTCGAGCCGGCTCCGGTCGGCGTCAATCAGTGATTTGACTTCTTCGATGGTCATCACACTCTCCCACTACGGGAACACAGGGAACAAGGGGAACAATGGGAACACGGCCGACGAAAGCCCTAACGGCCGTTGCTTCCTATTGTCCTGGATCATATTACCAACTCCAGACAAATGAGAAAAGAAATCTTAGCTCTTGCTTGCCTCGTTCCCCGTGTTCCCGCTTGTTTTGCTTCAACGGACTGCCGTGATTGCGCTGATCAGCACGTTTCCCAGCGCGTGACCGGCGACGGGGCCGAGCACGTTCCCCGTTCGTGCGCGGATCAGACCAAAGGCTACGCCGGTACAGATCGCCCAGGCGTACGCCTCCGGCGGCAGCCCTGTCTGGAGCAGCACGCCCAGAAGGGTCGTGAGTGCGATCGTCCAGGCCGCACCCACCGAATCGGCGAGCGCGGAGAACGCATATCCGCGCAGCCAGCTCTCGATTGCGCCCGCGAGGATCAGCTGACCGGCTGCAAAGCGCAGCCATCCTGATGCGGGAGCCATGAGGAGGATCGGGATCTGCTGAGCGCGATACGCACTTGTAATCAGCAGCCATAGCAGCAAGACCATACCGAGCGCCATCGCGACGCTCGACATCGCTCCCCGACGTGCGAGCCCCCACGTCGATGGACGCCGAGTCAGTGAGAAAATCGCGACAAAGGCGATCAGTACGGCAGTCCACACCCACGCGGCCAGGTGGGAGCGCAGCAAGACCGAGACGGTAATCAGGGGCAGCAGCGTTCCGGCAACTGCCTGCTGAAATGGCTGCCGCCGCCACTGCGCAGCCAGCCACGGTGAGACAAGAGGGAGTGAAAGGAGAACCGAGACTACCAATGCGCCGACGGCAAACAGATCGCCGCGAGACACGTAGATCGTTGAGTCGCCTTTCAAGGCGACCTGACCCGTGAGGACGCCGGTCTGCCCGCGCGGGATTTCTCCACGGATCCGGCCGGACGGGTCGATCAATCTGGTGAGCCCGGTGTTCGCCGCCCGGATGACCCAACGACCGGTTTCCACGGCGCGCAGCACTGAGTGCGCCGCGTGCTGTTCAGGCCCCGACCAGCGGTCCAGCGCGGAGTTCGTCGCGATGACAGCATCATTGGTGATAATCGCGAGCACCCGGGCGCCGTTCCGCGTCAGCGTTCGACTGGCTTCGGGGAAGATGGACTCGAAGCAAATCGCAACGCCGACGCTGCCCGCCGGTGTCCACAGCGCTCTGTGTTGAATCCCGGGCTGGATGCCGGCCTCCCCGAATGCGACCAGGCGCACTTTGTCGTAGCGATCAACCGCCTGGCCCGAGGCTGCAACAGCGACGGCAATATTCGATTGACCATTCTCAAGGCTGCTCGCGATGAGGGTTGTTCGGGCTATGTTTGCCCATCGACCAATGTCGGGAAGCGCACCTGCGGGCCCAAATAGATTGACGGGCACCGCCGTCTCGGGAAATACGATCAGTTCTGGATCCCGCTCCGCGGCCACCTGAGTGAGCCGCTCCAGATCCGCCATGATCCGCCCGGCGTGTACGGGGTCAAACTTCGCCTTGGGATCAACGTTGGGCTGGAGCGCCGCCACCTGTGTGGAGGCCGGGGGGCGAGTTTGTACCTCCCGGCTTCCCCATCCAACGGTAACCGCAATCAGGATGACAACGATCGTTGCGGTGCCGAACCGCCGCTTAAGGATGCTGAAGAACAGTGCGCTCCCCAGCGCAACCAGACAGGAGACACCAAAGACTCCCGCGATCTGCGCCACCTGGATGACGGGCAGCAGCGTGTGCTGGCTCAGACCGAGCAACGCCCACGGAAATCCAAATGGTCCGCTGGATCGGAGGTACTCCAATGATGTCCACAGCAGTGGGACGGCCGCAATGCCGATCCATGCCGGGCGCTTCTCTGCGATCCACCCGTACGCCCCAGCAAACGCGGCGAACTGCAGCGCCAGGTAGGCGCTGAGAAGTAGCCAGACCGGGAGGCCATAGACACGGAGCCAGGAGACGACGAGCAGACACGCCGTGAAACCGCCGAGGTATCCGAAGCGAAATGCCCGACGGGGTTCTACGCCATCAATACTGAGCAGCAGCGGAACGAGGGCAACCCATGCGAGGATGCCCAGATCCGCCGGCGGGAACGACAACGCGAAAAGAACACCAGAAAGAACCGCGAGGAAGAATCGACGAGATGTTATTCGTCTTTCCCGTGGCACTTCTTGTATTTCTTGCCGGAACCGCACCAGCAGGGGTCGTTGCGCCCGATCTTTCGCTTCACTTCCGTCTGCTCGAGCGTTCTCGCGCCTCCCGATGCAGCGGGCAACGCGCCCGATCCGACGGCGACGGCCTCGCGAGACACGTTCTGCCCAGGAATTGCCGCGGGCACGCGGCGAGGTTGAACCGGCGCGCCCTCCAACTGCACACGGAACAGCACCGGCACCGTCTCGTCCTGAATCGTGTCCATCATTTGCTGAAACAGGTCGTAGCCTTCGCGCTGGTACTCGATGAGCGGGCTGACCTGCGCATACGCTCGCAGGCCGATCCCTTCGCGCAGGGCTTCCATATTATAGAGGTGGTCAATCCACTTCCGGTCGATGGTCTGAAGCAGCACGAGACGCTCGATCTCGCGCATTTGCTCCGCCCCGATCTCGGCCTCTTTTCGCTCATACGCCGAGAGTGCCGCCGTCAGCAGCCGCTCGGCCAGCGCGTCCCGGGCGATCTCTGAGCCGAGATCCTCGTCGGCCAACGCGGGAACCAACTGGACCATTGCCTCGGCCAGGCCGGCCAGGTCCCATTCTTCCGCGTGGGCGTCCTTGGGACAGTGTGCGTCGACCAGCCCGCGCACCTGCCGTTCGATCATGTCAAGGATGTTGTCGCGGAGGTTGTCGCCGAACAGCACCTTCCGGCGCTCGCCGTAAATGACTTTCCGCTGGACGTTCATCACGTCGTCGTATTCGAGCACGTGCTTGCGCATATCAAAGTGATACTGCTCGACCTTCTTCTGCGCCGATTCGATCTGCCGGCTCACCAGGGTGTGCTCAATCGGCACGTCCTCCTCGATGCCCAAGCGATCCATGATCGACGCGATGCGCTGCCCCGCGAACAACCGCATCAATTCATCATCCAGCCCAATGTAAAACCGGCTGCTGCCGGCGTCGCCCTGACGGCCTGAGCGCCCGCGCAGCTGGTTGTCGATCCGCCGCGCCTCGTGCCGCTCGGTGCCGATCACGTGCAGCCCCCCCAGCCGGCGCACCCGGTCCCCTTCCGCTTGATCAGGAGGGTTGCCACCGAGGATGATGTCGACGCCGCGGCCCGCCATGTTGGTGGCGATCGTCACCGCGCCGAACCGGCCGGCCTGGGCGATGATCTCGGCCTCACGCTCGTGCTGCTTCGCGTTGAGGACCTCGTGCGTGACGCCCTTGCGCTGGAGCATGGCGCTGAGCTCTTCATTTTTCTCGATCGAGCGTGTGCCGACCAGCACCGGCCGCCCCTGTTTGTGCCACTCCTCGATCTCGGAGACCACCGCCCGGAGTTTCGCCCGCTCAGTCTTGTAGATGAGGTCGGCATGATCCTCACGGATCATGGGCCTGTGCGTGGGGATGACGGCCACCGGCAGGTTGTAGATCTTCTGCAGCTCTTCCTCCTCCGTCTTGGCCGTCCCGGTCATACCCGCGAGCTTGCGATACATGCGGAAATAGTTCTGGATCGTGATCGTGGCGAGCGTCTGACTCTCTCGCTCGATCTTTACGTTCTCCTTGGCCTCGATCGCCTGGTGCAGTCCGTCGGAATATCGGCGGCCGAACATGAGCCGCCCCGTAAACTCGTCGACGATGATGACTTGCCCGTCCTTGACGACGTAATCGACATCTCGCTTGAACACCGCGTGCGCGCGCAACCCCTGCTGGATGTGGTGCATCATGTCGACGTGTTCGATGTCGGCGATGTTCTCGATGCCCAGCTGGCGCTCCACCGACGTGATGCCCACTTCCGTCAGCGTCGCGGTCTTGAGCTTCTCGTCCACGGTGAAGTCTCGTCCGGATACCAGGCGCTGCACCAGCCGAGCAAATTCGGTGTACTTTTTCGTGGACTGCTCGACCATGCCGGAGATGATGAGCGGCGTGCGCGCTTCGTCGATGAGGATAAAGTCCACCTCGTCGACGATGGCGTAGACCAGTTCGCGCTGCACGTGATCTTCCGCGCGCAGCGCCATATTATCGCGGAGATAGTCGAACCCGAACTCGCTGACGGTGCCGTAAGTGATGTCCGCCGCATAGGCCTCGCGGCGCGAGACCGGCCGGAAGTGATTCAGACGGTCGTCGGCGTGCGGATGAGGATCGGCATAGCCGGGATCGTAGATTCCGCTGAACTCGTGGGAAATCGTGCTGACCGACAGCCCGAGAAACCGGTAAATGGGCCCCATCCAGCCGGCGTCCCGGCGTGACAGGTAGTCGTTCACGGTCACGAGGTGAACGCCCCCGCCGGTAAGCGCGTTGAGGTAGATCGGCAGGGTCGCGACGAGGGTTTTGCCTTCGCCGGTCTTCATCTCGGCGATCTTGCCCTGATGAAGCACCATGCCGCCGAGCAACTGCGCGTCAAAGTGGCGCTGCCCGATAGTCCGGCGGCTGGCCTCACGGACGACCGCGAATGCCTCAGGCAAGAGATCGTCGAGCGGCTCGCCTCCAGCAAGGCGTGCTTTGAGCTCCGTCGTCTTCGCGGCGAGATCGCCGTCGGACAGTTGTGTCAGCTGGGGCTCGAGCGCGCTCGCTGAGTCGACAAGCGGCTGCAGGCGCCGGATCTCACGGGTATTGGAATCCCCGACCAAGCGGGAGAGAAAATTGGCCATAACGGACGTATTATACCCGAGAACGGTGGGAGAAAGGATTAACGAGCGGCCAGCCAGGAGACGGGCCGGTTGACCGCGTCGAGCACCGCGCGGACGACGGCCTCGCGTGGATCATCGCGGACAAGAGACACGCCTGTCAGGACTTCCTCGTCTCGACCGGGCAGCGAGACGACCACCACGACCACATCTCGGCCTCCGACCGTGCTCGTACTCACGCCGTCCAACATGAACAGTCCCTCGGCCCGCAGGTAGATCTCTACCGCCCGAAGCGCCGCATCCGCAACTAGTTCTAGCCTGGTCCGGTTGTGATGAGGGCCGCTCCTGATTCCTTCGTAGACAAGTCCGGACTCCTCGAGATGGACCTTTACGTCGGCGGTGTTCCGGATAACGGAAACACTCAGACCCACGAACTTCATGCGTCCGGGCTCAGTGGCCTTGGTCTCGTCGGTCCGCTGTTGGGCAGCGACGCGCACCTGCCGCGGCTCGAGCTCGATGGCGAGCTCGGCGGCGAGGGCCGAGACGACATCGACGGCGATGACCTTCGGGCTGCGCTGAGGCCCGCCGAGCACGTGCACGAAGCGGATGCCGCCGTTGTCGTCCGTCTCGACGCGGACCGCCTGCACCCCGCGCAGCCGGCGCACGACCGCCTCCGCCGTTTCCGCTACTGACCGGTTGTTGCCGTCTTCTGGCACCCCTACCCTCCTGACTACGCTTCCGGCTCGATCAATCCATACTTACCGTCATCTCTGCGATAGACGACGTTGACTTCCATCGTCTCTGAGTTCCGGAACACAAAGAAATCGTGACCCAGCAGTTCCAGCTGCATGACGGCGTCGTCCGCCGTCATCGGTTTCATCGCAAACCGCTTGGTTCTGACAATCGCGGTTTCTGCTTCCGGATCGATGTCCGGGCGCCGCTGCTCTGCGCGGATGGCCTCGGCCAGGCGATCTTTTCGTCGAGACTCGCTGATCCGGCGACGTTCGATGAGTTTGCTGCGGTACTTTTCGATTTGTTTGCGCAGCTTATCGAATACCAGATCAATTGATGCGTACATATCCTGCGACGCTTCCTCGCCACGCAGGACGAGCCCGTCGCCCCATACCGTCACCTCGACGACCTGGGCTTTGCCCATCCCGTCGCGCCGCTCAACACTGAGCACCACCTGGGCTTCCTGAACCTGATCGAAGTAGCGGGAGATCTTTCCCACCTTCTCTTCCGCATACTCTCGAAGCGCGGGCGTCACATCGAGGTGTTTGCCCTGCACGATAACGTGCAGCGGATCAGTCCTGCGTCCCTTCGCCACTTCACCGTCCTCCGTACTATTCCGCTACTCTTGATACGTTTGCGGCCTGAAGCCCCCGGGCCCCTTCCACGATGTCAAACTCCACCGCCGCACCCTCATCAAGCGTCTTAAACCCTTCCATTTGAATCGCAGAGTAATGAACGAAGACGTCCCGCCCGTCGTCTCGAGCAATGAATCCATATCCCTTTTCAGGATTGAACCACTTCACTTTGCCCCGGTACCCCATCGCTTAACCCCTCTCGCACTTTCACTTGCATAAACGGCGGAGTCTTCTCTCCATTAAAGTAGAGTCCCTTCACGACCCGAAGCGACGGATCCGGTGACCAGGGACAAGGGGACCGTTATCAGTCACTCCATAGCCGATCTTCGGTCCCCGGTTCCTGGTCACCGGGTCCGTCGCTGGCACCCCTGGTCCCCCGGTCCGTCAGAAAGCCCAGGTCCGAGGGATAAGGAGCGACTCAGCCAGCCGGATCGCGTACCGGTCGGTCATCCCGGCTAGGAAATCGCCCACCACCCGTAGAGCCGGCTCCCCCTGCTGCATAAGCTCGCGGTACTCGGGTGACACCTGGTCCGGGTGATCCGCGTAGTAATTGAAAAGTTCAGCGAGGAGCCGCTGGGCCTTCCGGATTTCTGCCGCGTTGACCGGTCCTTGGTAGACACGTTCGCTCAGGAAATCCTTGAGCGTGTTCAATGCGACGCGCACGTTACCGGTCATTTTGATGACGGCCAGATCTACACTGCTTTCGACGACATCCATCACCAGTCGTCCCAGCCACTGGCCGCGGCGCTCGCCAAGCACCGAGCGAACGTCTGCGGGCACTTTTGATTCCGTGATCAGCCCGGCGCGGATCGCATCGTCCGTGTCGTGATGCACGTACGCGATCCTGTCGGAGAGCCGTGCAACCTGACCCTCAAGGGTCGTCGGCATCCCTTCCGAGCCTGGTTCTGCCGTCTCAAGATCCCCCAGCCCTTTTGAGTGGGTGGCAATCCCGTCCCGCACTTCCCAGGTGAGATTCAGTCCTCGAACGGTCGTGCCGTCGGACCGGACGCGGACTTCCAGCAGCTCGACGACTCGCAGGCTTTGCTCGTAGTGGCGAAATCCGCCGACCGGCGCCATCACATCGCTGAGGGTAGCCTCACCGGCGTGGCCGAAGGGCGGGTGGCCGAGGTCGTGCGCCAGGACAATCGCTTCGGTCAGATCTTCATTCAGCCTGAGTGCACGCGCGATTGTGCGCGCCACCTGTGCGACCTCGAGCGTGTGGGTGAGACGCGTGCGGTAATGGTCGCCTTCCGGGGCTAGGAACACCTGCGTTTTGTGCTTGAGTCTGCGGAACGCCTTGCTGTGGACGATCCTGTCTCGATCCCGCTGGAAACAGGTTCGCAGCTCGTCTTCGGACTCAGGCAGTTCTCGACCATGCGACGTCGAGGCCAACGCTGCTTTCGGGCTCAGCCAGTCGCGCTCTCTTCGCTCTATCTGTTCTCTTGGATTCACTTGAATTGGCGGCGGGATGGGGACCTTGGAGAAAGGGGACCCGTAACTAAGTCACTCCATAGCCGATTGCCGGGTCCCCGGTCCAAGGTCCCCGTCCCGCCGCTGTTCACCGGCCGATCTCCGGGTCCCGGTTCGAGGCCTCCCGGTCTCGCTTCTCAGGTCACTCCATAGCCGATCGCCAGGTCCCCGGTCCAAGGTCCTCATCCCGCCGTCATGCACTCACTTAGACATCCCTCGTCACAGCGGTCTTCTCTTTAAGGCGGGCCTGCGCCGCGGCCAGACGCGCGATGGGCACGCGGAAGGGCGAACATGAAACGTAGTCGAGCCCGATCTCGTGACAAAATTCGACCGAGCTGGGCTCCCCGCCGTGCTCACCGCAGATGCCGACCTCGAGATCCGGGCGCGTTTTCTTCCCAAGCTTGGTCCCGATGCGCATCATCTCCCCCACCCCGTCGCGGTCGAGAACCTGGAACGGATCGTCCTTCAGAATGCCCTTCTGCAAATAGACGTGGAGGAACTTTCCCTGGGCGTCGTCGCGGCTGAAACCGAAGATTGTCTGGGTGAGATCGTTGGTCCCGTACGAGAAGAACTCGGCCAGCTCCGCCACCTGATCCGCCACCAGGCAGGCGCGTGGTATCTCGATCATCGTTCCGAACATGTACTTCACCGCCACCCTCGAATCAGTGACGACCTCTTTTGCCACGCTCACCAGCTGCTGATGCACAACCTTCAGTTCATTGGGATGGCCGATCAGCGGGATCATGATCTCAGGGATGACGTCAATACCTTCCTGCTTCTTGAGCTCGACCGCCGCGAGGAGGATTGCCCGCACCTGCATCTCGTTGATCTCCGGGTACAGGATGCCGAGACGACATCCCCGCAGGCCGAGCATCGGGTTGAACTCTCTCAGCGCCTGCACGCGGCGCAATACGGCTTCCTTCTCCGCCAGGGTATTGCCATCGCCGCGGATTCGCAGCTCGGTGACCTCGACGAGCAGCTCTTCAAGACTCGGGAGGAACTCGTGCAACGGAGGATCCAGCAGCCGGATGATGACGGGCAGGCTTCCCATCACACGAAAGAGACCTTTGAAATCGTCCTTCTGAAACTGCAGCAGCCGGTCCAGCGCCTTCCGCCGCTCCTGCTCGGTCGAGGCCATGATCATCTGCTGCATGATCGGCAACCGCTCTTCTTCCATAAACATGTGCTCGGTACGGCATAGCCCGATCCCTTCAGCGCCGAAGTCGAGCGCCTTCCGTGCGTCACGGGGATAGTCGGCGTTGGCACGGACTCCCAGCGTGCGGACTTCGTCCGCCCAGGCGAGCAGTTCCTGAATCTCGCCGGTAAGTTTGGGCTCGATCACCGGCACGTCGCCCGTGATGATCTCACCCGTGCTCCCATCGATCGTGATCACGTCGCCCGCTTTGACCACGACGCTGTCGGATGCGAACTGCTTCGCGTCCTCGTCGATGCGGATCATCTCAGCGCCGACCACGGCCGGCTTGCCCATGCCGCGCGCAACGATGGCGGCATGGCTGGTCATCCCGCCGCGGCTCGTGAGCACGCCGCGCGCAGCAACCAGGCCGTGGATATCATCGGGGTTGGTCTCAGGCCGGACGAGGATGATCTTTCGATCTTGACCCACCTTCGCGGCCTCTTCGGGGTCGAAGACGACGATGCCGGACGCGGCCCCGGGACTCGCGGCAAGACCCCGGCCGATCACATGTTTCTTGGCGTTTGGGTCGATCCGAGGGTGCAGCAGCTGCTCGACAGATGCGGGATCAACCCGCAGCAGTGCTTCTCCCTTCGTGATGAGGTTCTCGTGCACCATATCGACGGCAA
>JAHZOA010000136.1 GCA_020028455.1 Armatimonadota bacterium
TGGATACTCGACGCGAACACCCTCGCCGACAAGAAGCCGCCGGTACTGATTGCAGGCAATGCCGACAACGGCGGTGGGGGCATCGCGAACGGCTTCACGACGCCGTACCAGAAAATGCGCTCGGGCTTGGGGCTATTGACCGACGCTGGCGGGAACAAAGCGGTAGTAGTGTCGTTCTCGATCAATGGCGAGAACCCGAACGGTCCAGGGCACGGTTTCGTCGTTGCGTACGACGTACGCGGTCTCAACCGCGATGCCGGTTTCACACCGACTCCCGCGATCTGGAACGTTACGCCGGGCGGAGGCGCAGGCGGGGTGTGGATGTCGGGCTCCGGGCCCGCGATAGACGGTGACAACATCTACCTTGCTACTGGCAACGGAATGGACCCTGGGACCACGGCCGGGAACTTCGCCGAGTGCTTCGTCAAGCTTCACTATACCGCCGGGCTCGCCAATGTCGGCGGTGGCAAGCCGCAACTCACCGTTGCCGACTACTGGGCTGCGTACAGCGATTTCACGCGCCAGCAGCAGAGTCCACAAGACGCAGGAGCTGCCGGAGATCAAGACCTCGGTTCCGCCGGCGTCTTCCTGATCCCCGAACGCGGCAACCTCATTGGAGGCGGCAAGGACGGCATTCTCTACAACCTGAACAAGGAAAACCTCGGGAAGCATAGCTGGGATCCCCAGTTCAACCTCCCCTTCGTTGCAACGTACTTACCCAACGCCCCGAACGGCACCGCCGGTCTGCCGACAACGACGCCGGCCAATCCCGACTGGCCTATCGTCAAACTCAATCGCAACCTCCATGCACAAACACCGACTGGGAAGAGCGTTCACATTCACGGAACCCCCGTCTATGCGGAAACCGCGACGCAGGGGATCGTGTATCTCTGGGGCGAAAACGAGCGCTTGAAAGCCTATAACTACGACTTCGCCACGAAACGCATTACCGGTTTTCGCGGCGAAGGGGCACAGTTTGCATCGGGCAACATGGCTCCGCCGGGCGGCATGCCGGGCGGACGCCTCGTTGTCTCATCCAACGGTACGGATCCCAATAGTGGCGTGATCTGGGGCGTGTATCCGGTTCAGGGTGATGCAAACGCCAATGTCGTCCCCGGCGCGCTCGTCGCCTACGATGCGAGGAGGGTCATCAACGGCAAACTAAGGCAGCTTTTTCATAGCGACACGAACCCCGCAAACAAGTTGGGAGCTTTTGCCAAGTACTCCACGCCAGTGGTCGCGAACGGCAAGGTCTATGTCGGAACATTCAGCAACAAGGTCGTCCAGTATGGCCTTTGAGGAACCGGGGATCCGGCTCGTCCTGGATCCGCCCATCCAAGTAACGGACGCAACGGAATCGCCATGACGTGAGGGTTGTCTTTACCTGCGTCCATTCAATGCCAATTTTGCTGGAGCCCCCGATGAAGAATATCTTGGTACTCACGACAGCCGTGCTGTCCGCCTGCAGCACTGCAACGCCGCCGCAGAGCGGGGCGCAGACCACGAATCCGGCACAAATTGCGTCCTCAAAACAGATTGGTTCCCGTGCGCAAGCTGCATCCGTGCCGCGGGAACAAGCTGCGCCTGGGGCGGCCTCCGCGGCTGCGGAAATCAGCCTGAATGATCTGAGTGTTATGACCTTTAGTTGTGCCAAGGTCGGACTGAACGCGGCAGCCCGCGAGGCAGCAAAGGAGCGCGCGAAGGGCAATTATCAGTTCTCCTACTTCAGGCTCGTCAGCAGCTCGCACCATTCAACCTACGAGGTCCATTTCACGAGCAACAACTACGAAGATCCGGATCTGAAGTACTGCGTCTCCGTCTACTGCCAACAAGGATGGGATCCAAAGACTGCAAATCCCTCGGTGAGTTCAATGAGTAAAGCGGCGCGGTCAAACAGAGCTAATGCCGCGGGTGCTGACCACCTGGCCGATTGCGGCAAGCACCAGGTACACATAGAGCCTCGGAAGAAGCGATAGGTCATCAATCTTGGTGGGCGATGCAGTCGAACTCGCGCTGATCGTCGCTGGCCGCCTGCACGCAGGCGTCATGCTTGGTGTCACCCCAATCAATGCCCGCACTGGCGCTGAAGGGCTGAGCATACTGAGCCTTTACGTCATACCTCCCGAAGTAACGAACTGTCGATCCGGGACGTGCACGCTTGCGTTCTGCGAAGGCAATACCATGAGCCGGTGGCATGGCGATCCGTGAGAATTCGTTGTCGAGCGCAAACGGAGCGACGGACTCGAAGCCGATCATCCAATCGTCGAACCCGACTTTGACACTTGCTAGTGACATATCGGCGGAGAGTGGCGTGGCACAAGGGTTTCCGGGCGATGCCCGAAATGGGTGTGTATCTAGGCGGGAACTGGCCTCAGGCGAGGCTCAGGATTGGGGCGGGCGGGTTGATTTTGAGTGATTTCAGTCGCTTAGATGCGTCCGCCGTGGGCTCGGTGACCTGCCAGACGGTGCCGTGGGGGCTCAACAATTGCGCCAGCTGGATGCGCTTGAGATCGTCGCGAATGTTGCGCCAGGTATCCCCACAGGCGTGCTCGGCAGCGCGCTCGAGCAGCAGCGACAAGACGGTGAGCGCCACTTGAGCATGGATGCGATGCGGTGCCCAGTGGAACACCGGGCGCAGGCGCAATCCGCTCTTCAGGGTGCGCCAGGCTTGCTCCACCCGTTGCAACTGCTTGTAGCCCAGCGCCATGTCCTCGGCGCACAGCGTGTCGTCGTTGCTATGGACCACGAACTTGCCGTCGAAGCGTTCGGCCTGCTTCACCTTGGCGGTATCCAGCAGCAGACGCCCCTGCGCAGTCAGCTTCAGGTAGCGCCCGTAACGAGCACTGGCGCGCAGCGCACATTCACGTTTGCTGTGCTGCTCGTGCGCGGCCTCGCGCAGGCTCGCCAGTTCGGCTTCCAGTTCCTGGATCACTTCAGCGCGGTGCGATCGCTGGCGCTCGGCCTCCTGCGGGTTGTAGCACAACACGTAGCGGCGTCGCCGCTCGCCTTCGCCGACGATCACTTCCTTGACCTGGAGGTTCTCGGCTACCGCCTGGTAGCGCCCGGGCCGGGCGAGCACTTCGCGGGTAATCTCATCGCCGCGGCGCATCGGCATGCACAGCAGATACTTGCCTCCGCCGCGCGAGAGCGCCTTCAGATTGGACGCGCAGACCATCCCCGCATCGCCCACGAACAGGCAGCGCGTGAGCTGCCAGCCGCGCAAGTCGGCCTTGACTTGTTCGACCGTGGTGACGTCGACCGTGTTGCCCGGGAACACCCAGTGGCGCACCGGGAAGCCCTCGCGGGTGACCGCCAGCCCCACCACGATTCTAGCGGCACGTCGCCGCGCCCGTTCTTCGGGTGCCCGCGCTTGCGCGGCGCCGCATAGGCCTTGTGCCCCGCTGCCGGGCTGCCGTGAATGAGATCTTCCGCACCCAGGCCGTGATCTTCCTCGTCGATCTCAAAGTGCAGAGACGTGGTGTCGTAAAAGGTGACCTCGACGTCGAGGTTCAGCAGGTCGGCCACGCGAAAGAAGATCGCCCGCTCGATGGCCTCCTTGTTGGCCTCCAGAAAGTCCATCGCCCGATACAGGTGCTGCAGCGACAGCGCTTGCGTGCCGGCGATCCTGACGTCCTCGCGCAGCCACTGCTCGTAGCAGTACAGCTTGGAACACGCTGCCAGCGCCCGGTTGGCCACCATCGCAAACAGCGCCCGCTCGACATCGAAGCCCAGTCGCCGCGCAGCCGCCTGCGCCTTGATGACCTCGCCGATGCCCAGCCGCTCCCACAGCGCTTGCAGCGTATAGACATCCCCGTAGGGCCAGGCGCAGACCAGGCGCCAGGTGGCGTCCTCGGCCACGATTCTCTCGGGCGAGCAGCGGCGCAGGATGCTCTTGGCGAGCCGGCGCAGCCGCTCGATGACCGCCTCGTCATCGGCACGCCCACAGTTGCACAGAATGCGGGTTTCGGAGCGGCGCTTCTCGACGTTCCACAGGTTTTCGGCCAGTTGCAGGTAGGTGACCACGCTGCCGTCGGCGCGCTTTTGCTTGGATTCGCGCAGATACATGTGCCCAATGCTATCGGCGGTATCGCCCTACCGTCAAGGCATACGGGCCAATCCATGTATCTAGGGATCTCGGCGTGGAGGACGACGTCCTCCTCAACAGATCAATGGGTTAGCGCCGTTCCATCAGAAAATGTGCCCGGGAACTGTCAAAGTCGGGTCTGAGCGCCCGGGTGGCGCTGGGACGCCACGCCGTGCAGCCTGAACACCGGCCCGTACTGCAAGGCACGCCGGCGGCTGGCCTTGGGCCTGATCGAGCAGCTCGGGCGCGAGATGGCGGCGCGACTGTGTGCGGCGCAGCCGGCGCCGGGGTTGTGGCGGGGCCGAAACGTCAAACGGGTCGATGGCACGACCGTTTCGATGCCCGACACCGCTGCGAACCCGCAGGCTTTCCCGCAGAGCCGGGAGCAGAAGCCCGGACTGGGCTTTCCGCTGGCCCGCCTGGTCGGGATCGTCTCGCTGTCCTGCGGGGCGGTACTGGAGTGGGCCAGCGGCCCTTGCGAGGGCAAGAACACGGGCGAGACTGCGCTGCTGTGGAGCCTGATGGACAAGTTGGCAGCCGGTGATGTGCTGGTTGCCGATCGCGACTTCGCCGGCTACTTCGGCATCGCGCGCCTGCGCCAGCAGGGGGTCAATGTGCTCATCCGCCAGCATCAACGCCGGCACACGGATTTTCGCCGCGG
>JAHZOA010000137.1 GCA_020028455.1 Armatimonadota bacterium
CGTGTGCGCCGACACGGCACGACCGCGCGAACGCGGGTTGATGGAACGCAACACTCTCGCTCCGTGCGACGGCATGGCGTTCTTCTTCCCCGCCTTGAAGTCACGCTTCGCACCCCAAAAGTTCTGGATGAAGAAGACGCTCATCCCGCTGGACATGCTTTTCCTGAATGAGGGGCACACGATCATCGCCATCGCGCACGGTACTCCGGGATCGCTCGAACAACTGGGGCCGGCACCGGGTGTTTTATGAACTTGCTGCGCCTCCTGCCAACCTTGCGCATGAGCCTCCCGCCCGGAGCGCTGCTGTAGCAGGGATTCGCGAGCGGACTCCAGTTGATCGCCGCCGCTCATCGACGATAACCTGCAGCCGGACATGAGGTCCGTTCCGCGAAAAACACTCTGGCGAGGCAGGCAGTTGAATTTCCGTGCCACGAGGCCTTTGCTTCACGGTGTTTGCCCCCTGAGGCGGGGGTTTTGTGGTGCTGCCGGCCGTCTATGCTCAATCGCAGGGAATTTCCGTAGAGAGAAGACTAATGTCCGCAAGCCAATCCGCTTGTTCTGCCAACACCACGCATCCTCGAGCCGCAGGAGTTGCTATGAACTGTCGCATCGCATTGTCGCTCGGACTGTCCGCTGCCCTCTATCTCACCGTTCTGCTGGTGCCCGTTGTATCGCTCGCCGCAACGGCGGAAGAGGTGGCACGCCGGTGGGCGCCGATCCACTACCAGGACACTGATGACTCCGATGCGCGCGCCGACTTGATCGCGGCGTTCGACTACGACCGCGATTTCGACGGGGACAACAACTGGGACAACCTGCGCAACTTTGATCAGTATGCCTGGGTGTACTACTCGGTCGTGGAGACCTGCACGCACTGGTTCATCACCTACGGCTTCTTCCACTCGCGCGACTGGTCCGATGGATATCTGTCGAGCGGCGGCAAGACCTACGATCGCTACGGCTTCCTTGTTGACGAAGGGCAGGAGCACGAGAATGATCTCGAGGAGGCCATCGTCGCGGTCCGCAAGGGAGAAGGCTCCGCCGATCGACTTGAGGCCGTGCTCACTCAGGCCCACGGCGGCTACCACTCGTGGCTTCCGCCGGACAGCCAGCTAACCGCTGCTTCCGGGCACGTGGTTCATGGCAAGATCCCGTTGGCGGAGTTTCCGCTGGGCAGCGGCAAGCTTCGCCCGGAGACGGCGCAGCAGGCCAAGGGCCATGGACTGGGAGCGAAGGGAGCGTTCTCGGATTTCGCGGGAGAGCCCGCGACCGACGGCGTCATCTACTGGCCGACCGGCAGTCCAGGAGTTCCGGTGTCGGGCAACGATCGTAACGTAGACTATGCCCTGCAGTCCTTCCTCGCGTCCGGCGGCCTCTGGGAGCGTCAGCTGTTGGAAGACCTGGATGGCCTCCAGCCGCAGCCCACCGATACGTACTGGAAGTGGGGACGCTTCCGCGGCGACGAGAGCGGCACGTGCGGGGAGGGATTGGACGTGACCTGCGTGGGGAATAGCGACAACCAATCCGCCGGCGCGCCGTGGGGACAGGACGACGGAAACGCGCCGCGCGGCGCAGCCGCCCTCGATCCGGCGGACATGGTCCGCCACTACTTCATCGGCTTCGACGACTACGATCATGACTACGTCGCCAACGACTTCATCGCGAGTCTGCGCGACAACGGTTACGGACCGCAGCCGGACGGCACGATCCGTGAGCCCGGACTCGGCTACGCGGGACCCACCCTCGACGCGGCGTTCTTCTCCAAGCTGGTGGGAGAGGACGGCGATGCAGATGGCGTGCACTCGTGCGTTGAGCGCACGCACGGCACCGACCCACGCGCAGTTGATTCGGACGGCGACGGCGCCTGGGATGGTACCGACGCGCTGCCTCTCGATCCGACTGAGACGGTCGACACGGACGCCGACGGGATCGGCAACAACGCCGACACCGACGACGACAACGACAACGTTCTCGACGCGAGCGACGCCTTCCCGCTCGACCCGAACGAATCATCCGACTTCGACGGCGATGGCATCGGTGACAACGCGGACCTGGACGACGACGGTGACAGGGTCTCGGACGCCATCGAGACGGCATACGGCAGCGATCCGTACGACGCAGACTCAGACGACGACGGCCTGGCCGACGGGACCGACGTGGAGATCGTGCAGAACGCCATCAACGCGCTTGCCCCGAACGTCTTCAAGTCGGCGAGTGGGGGAACCCGAAATTCGCTCCTGAGTCGGCTCGACGAGATCGAACGGCTGCTGCTGCGCGGCAAGCAGAAGACCGCCATCACCAAGCAGTTGCTCGATCTACGGCTCCGCGTGGACGGATGCGGGACCAGCCCCGACACCAACGACGCGGTCAGCGATTGCGGCGCGCAGACGTCGATTCGGGCGCTGATCGAGTTGTTGCTGGCGAATCTCGGAGTCTGAGCGAAGTCGCGGACTGGAAAGCGGGGGAAAGGGGACAGATTGTGTGACGCGAACGAGGAACAGAAGGATGGGTTCTTCGATGCTACAGACGTAGATGAGGGTAGGCCCCTCGACATTGTGGCCCGTTGCCTGCCGGCATCACCGTCACTGCGACAAGTGATCGTGGACGAGTGCCGCGGACGAACGTTCGCGCAGCAGCTCCTGCAATACGAGATCAATGGAGGTAGATCGATGCACGTTTCGAAGGCTTTGAAACTCGTTGTGCGTACGGTTGTAGTGACGTCCGTGATCCTTCTTGCAATGGGTTGCCAGCAGTCGGGGCCGCTTCCGCAACCGGATGTGGTCGATTGCAATAATGCAGACAACGCACGTATCTGTCGGGAATGCGGCTCAGGCGGAGGAATTCGCCTTGCATGTTGCTTTGAGCCGGCGGACTGCAAGGTCATCAAGCCTGAAGGCGGCCTTCCGCCTTCGGCGCGGGACGAAGTAGTAGCGCCAGACCGAACTGAAACTCGAGCTTCAGTTGATCGCTGCCGCTCATCGACGCTACCCTGCGGCCGGACATAAGGGCCGTTCTGCGAAACAACTCCGGGTGGGGTGGGCGATTTGAATCTATCCGCCCTTCATCGCGGCGGTCCCGTGGGTGGTTCGGCCGTCAGCTTTTCGTCCACGACCTTCAGGATGTCGTCGAAGAAGGCGGTTATTCGGGCCGGGCCGATCACGGCTGGATGCGCTGCCCCGCGGCCTGCGCTGAGCTGTTGTTCGACGACTTCGAGGTCGATCGGCGCCAGGAATGGGTGATTGCCAAGCGCAACATCCCACGGGCCGAGCGATCGCAGCCGCTCGATGCTCTGCTTGAACGACGGCCCCCACTCGGGCGCGTACTGAAGTCCAAGGCCGCCAGGAAGGATCGCGCGAAACGTGCGGCCCATGTGTCGGACCGGGAATTCCACCGACATGGCCCCGGCGGTATGCCCAGGCGTGAAGTAGAACTTGAAGGTCGTGTCGCCGACGGTGATCGACTCGTTGTCCTTCAGTACCAGATCGCGCTCCGGATGGTTCTGCTGCCTTTCGACCGAGGTCCAGTCCTCGGCCGACAATCCGACGCGGGCCTTCGTGATCTGTTTCATGCGGGCCGCGCCGCCCGCATGGTCGGGATGCGAATGGGTCACGAAAATGTACTTCACGGTGGCGGGATCGAACCCGGCCGCACGGATGTTCTCCACCAGCCAGTCCACCGTCTGAGCAAAGCCGGAGTCGAGCAGCACGAGGCCGTCGGAGGTCGACACCAGATAAACGCTGACCGTTTGCAAACCGATGTACCAGACATTGTCGAAGAGCTTGAAGGGTTTCTTCCGTTGCGACTCCATCGGCCCGCCACGCTCGGTCTTGCCCCACGGGCTCTTCGCGTTCCATTTGTTCTGGCCCGCCGCGGGCAATGTCGTCAGCACAGCTGCCAGAGCGGCGACGATCAACCGGAATCGCATCATGGGTATCTTCAGCGGAATCGGCGCTTGAAAGGTTGATTCTGCCATCGCGATGCGCCAACTCCCAACAGGTATCGCAGCCGACTCCAGTTGATCGCTGCCGATCACCGACGGTAACCTGCGGCCGGACACAAGGCCCGTTCTGCGAAAGACACTCTGGCGAGGCAGGCAGTTGAACTTCTTCTCCCTCGAAGGCAACTGGATACCGCTGGCTGCCGACATCTCGGGACGTGAACTGGATGTGACCGCGCTGCGCGTGGCGCGTCTGATCATTGAAGAGGGCCGCTACCGGATTCTGGATCGGCAACGGCAGGTGGTGGATTCCGGCGACCTGCATCTCGAAACCGCGCAATCCGCGCACGCCGTGGATCTGGTTGGCAGTGCAGGACCGGCGGCCGGCAAGCGCATCCAGGCAATTTTTGAACTCGAAGGCGACCGGCTGCGGCTGTGCTATGACCTGGAAAATGCGGCGCGGCCGGCGGCCATGCAGCCGGTGCAGGATCAGCTGCTGTTGCGGATCACTTACGAGCGCGTTGCCGCGCGACTTTCTTCCTGACCCGTTTCAGCGTGCGGCGCAGCTGCGCTACTTCGCGCGCTGGTGGCTTTTGCTGGGGCACGCGCGGCGCCGGTTTCAGCGGGGTTGGCAGCTTCTGCTCGCGCGCCAGCTCGACGGCGCGCCACAGATACCAGGCCGCAGCGCTGCGGTACGGCCGCCAGCGTTCGCCGAAGGCCAGCAGGCCGCGTGGCGTGGGCAGGTGGCGCAGGCCATAGGCGAGGCGGAAGCCATTGCGCACGCCGAAGTCATCCACCGGCAGCAC
>JAHZOA010000138.1 GCA_020028455.1 Armatimonadota bacterium
GGATTACAGGAGTACGCTATAATGATCGAGGGACCTGTCTATTCGTTCCACCAGAGACCGTCCCGACACGCAGTCGACGCCAGCGGGTCGGTTACCTCAAGAGGCCATAATGCAGGAGACGAGGTGCAGTATGCAACGTGCTCGTGACTCCAGGGCAGCGTGAGCCCTGCTTTGATCGCCGCGCGATCCTCCTGCAGGCCCTGGGCAAAACGTGCAAGCGCCTCAATCCCGTTCGTGGTCGCCTCGGTCATCCACGCTGCGAGGGCGTCGCTCCGACGCTCCCGCACGAGCGCCAAAAAGGCCTGGCTCAGCGTATAGGCCTGCGCGATCGCAGGGTCCGCCTGGGTCAGTTGGTCCACATCCATCTGAGCGTCCTGCGCCCGCTTCGCTTCAGGGCACACCCAGGTGCACGAGACGGCGCGGGGCGACGGCCCCTGGGGGCGGGTGTAAGGCGAGGTCTGGGTCTCGGGGGCCCATCCCGCTACGCTCGCACGCCGGAGCTGGGTGAGGAAACGGGACACGGTCCGGGCGGAGTGGGCATAGCCTTGCGCCCGAATCTCGCGCCAGAGCTGTCTGCTCTCTGTGCACCCCTCCCGCCAACGGTGGATCAAGTACGGCATGGAGGGCCGCAACACCTGGCCTGACCGCTGGGGACTGCGTGGACTCGGGGGCAGAGCACGCCGGAGGTATGCATACACGGTCGGGCGGCTGATGCCGAGCTGCTGGGTAATCGCGGCGACAGGCGTGCCCTGGGCGTGCAGCGTGTGGATGGCTTCGTAGGTCGCGACCCACACGGCATGCCGCTGCTGTTGCTCGGCCTCCCGCCGCTGTTGCTCGACGTGCGAGCACTGGCGCCGGCCCCGGTACATGGGGGGCGCGGACACAGGACCTGCCATCAGGGTGAGCGCCTGTGCGGTGTGGGCGGCAGCGGCTTGGAGCGCGGGCCGCTGGTTGTGCAGAAAGGCCTCGACGGCTTCGCGGAGGTTTTTGACCAAATGAAACCGGTCCACGACCTGCACAGCGTGGGGTGCGCCCCGGCGAATGCCCTCGGCATAGAGGGCACTCCGGTCCCGACAGACTACGGTGATGGTGGGATGCTGCGCGAGCCAGGCGGCCACGCTCTCCGCCGAGCGCTCGGGCAGGAGGTCAAGCACCCGATGATCCTCCAGATTGACGAGGATCGTCCCATAGCGTTGCCCGCGCCGCCAGGCCCACTCATCGACCCCAATGCTCTGCGGGGCGGAGGTGTCCGGCGCTGGGGCCGCCTGTACCAGCCGCAACAGGGTGTCTGGACTGGTTCGCAGTCCTAGCCGGGCCCCGGCCGCGCCCCGGCCTCCCCGCCGAGGGCTAGGCCGTAGGCAAGGAGGAGTTGGGCAAGCCGTATGGTCCGTCGCGCCCACGGAGCCGCCACGGTGGGCAGGCGTTCCGTAAAAATCTGGCGTGGGCACGTGGGATGGTCACAGAAAAACTTCCGCACGCGGAGCTGCACGCGCACGGCGTAGGGCCCCCACGGCAGATCGGCGAGGGTGCGTGTATACTGGCTGTGGACCCGTAAAGTCCGCACGTGGCACCGTGGGCACAGGACACGGGGGTGCGTCGAGGTCACATGGAGCGTGATCACGGCAGCCGCGTCATCGACAGACCACGTCTGCAGGGACAGCGTCGTTTGATCCGGTAAGAAGCGGGTAAGGAGAGCGAGGACTGGTGTCGCAATGAAAGCGGGACCTCCTCATGCAAGGAGAGCGACAGGGCACACAGGTGGCGTGTCGCGCCGGCCTGCGTGACGGTCTGTCAGACAATGTCTGGATGTTAGGTATAACAGTTCAGTGCGCCCCAATATTCCGCTGCGTCACCCTCGGACCTTCCCTCGGGAGGCCAGCGCAGGACGCATCACCAAAAGTGCGGAAGAGGCCACATGGTGGGCTCAACGCACCGCTGCGGCCCCCAGAGTAGGAGGGTGCTATGTCGATGGCACGGATCTTGGTATACCTCTTCGGACTTGCCTTCACGGGGTGTGGGGCGGCGGCGCTGCAGCCCCCGAACACCTCCGACGTGCGGAAGATCATGGTGCAGGACAACGCTGATGTCGCGTACCAGAAGACGCTGCGGAGCGTGCTACGGCTGGGCGGCAGTGTGACGCAGGCGAATCCGCAGGCACGGGTGATCAGTGCGGTCGTCAAGGTAGCGATCATTGCCGGCATACTCATGGGTTCCTCCATGCAATGACACCGCGGTTAAAGGCCAATCGTCGCCTGGCTCTTTCGAGAGAGACCAGACCCAGGCTGTAGCGAACCTAATGCAAACTAAATGATGCGTCAAACAGCGCAAGTCTGAGATTTCGAACGCCGGATGAAGGTCCATCGTCCACGCTATCGCCTTGCCATCCACCGGCCGGCTTTCGTATGATTCAATCATCCTCCCAAAAGGAGAAGCCGATGGCCAAAACGATTGAAATGAGCGGACTCAGAATCGATGAAAAGCTCCATGATCTGGTGCGAGACGAAATTGCGCCCGGCACGGGCATCGATGCGGATGAATTTTGGCGGTCCTTCGCGGCGATTGTTCGCGATCTCGGGCCAAAGAACCGGGCGTTGCTCGAAAAGCGCGATGAGCTGCAAAGTCAGATCGACCGGTATCATCTGGCGCGCAAGGGTCAGCCGTTCAAGCGAGAAGAGTATAGCGCGTTTCTCAAAGAGATCGGCTATCTGGTCGAGGAAGGCGGAGACTTTCAGGTGACGACGGCCGACGTCGATCCCGAAATCACGACCATCGCCGGCCCGCAGTTGGTGGTGCCGCTCGATAACGCCCGCTACGCCTTGAACGCGGCCAACGCTCGCTGGGGTAGTCTCTACGATGCGCTCTACGGGACCGACGTGATTTCGCCGTCGGACGGCGCGGAAAAAGGGGAAACTTACAATCCCGTCCGCGGCGCGAAGGTGATCGCCTACGCGGAAGAGTTCTTGGACAAGGTCATCGGTCTGGAGCGGGGAAGCTTCTCGGACGTCACGCAATTTTTTCTCCAAGCTGCCGGCGGCCAAAAGCAACTCGCCGCGACTCTAACGGATGGCAGTACGGCGGGATTGGCGGATGCGGAGAAGTTCGCCGGTTATCAGGAAAAAAACGGCGCGTTGACGAGTATCCTACTAAGCAATAACGGACTGCACATTGAGATTCAGATCGATCGCAGCCATCCCATAGGTAACGCGCACCCGGCGGGGGTGAAAGACGTGATCATGGAAGCGGCGACCACGACCATCGAGGACTGTGAAGACGCCGTCGCCGCGGTCGACGCTGCCGACAAGGTCATAGTCTATGGCAATTGGTGCGGCATCATGAAAGGGACGCTCGAAGCGACTTTCGACAAAGGCGGGCGAGCGCTGCATCGAAGGCTCAGCTCGGACAAAACCTTTGTAACGCCGACCGGAGGGAAGCTGACCCTTCCGGGGCGAAGTCTCCTGCTGGTCCGCAACGTCGGTATTCATATGTATACCGATGCCGTCACCGCCGCGGACGGCCGGGAGATACCGGAAGGCTTTCTCGACGCCATGGTCACGGCACTGGCTGCGATCCACGACCTCAAAGGAAGCGGAGATGTGCGCAACAGCAAAACCGGGAGCATCTACATCGTCAAGCCCAAACTCCACGGGCCCGAAGAAGTCGCGGCCACGGTCGAGCTGTTTGAGCGCGTGGAAGACGCCCTTCGGCTGAAGCGCAACACACTCAAGATCGGCATCATGGACGAAGAGCGCCGCACCACGGTCAATCTCAAAGAATGCATCCGCGAGGCAAAGGAGCGGGTGGTATTTATCAACACCGGCTTCCTGGATCGGACCGGCGACGAGATTCACACGAGCATGGAGCTGGGTCCGATGCTCCCGAAAGAGGAGATCAAAGCCCAGCCGTGGATCAAAGCTTACGAAGACTGGAACGTGGACATCGGCATCGAAACGGGGCTTCCGGGGAAGGCGCAGATCGGCAAAGGGATGTGGACGATGCCGGACGAGATGCGCGAGATGGTCAAGACGAAAATCGCCCACCCCGAAGCGGGCGCGAATACCGCCTGGGTGCCGTCGCCGACCGCGGCCACGCTTCACGCCATGCACTATCACTACGTCAATGTCGCCGCGCGACAGCAAGAGCTGGCGACGCGGGACCGGGCGAGCCTGAGCCATATTCTGACGCCGCCGCTGCTCGAACGGAGATTAAAACCGGAGGAGATTCAACGCGAGCTCGACAACAACGCGCAAGGCGTACTCGGCTACGTGGTCCGCTGGGTCGGGCAGGGGATCGGCTGTTCCAAGGTGCCGAATATTCATGACGTCGCGTTGATGGAAGACCGCGCGACCTTGCGTATCTCGAGCCAACACATCGCCAACTGGCTGAAGCATGGAATCGTGACCAAAGAGATGATCATTGAGACGTGTGAGCGGATGGCGAAAGTCGTCGATCGCCAAAATGCCGGTGATCCGAACTATCGAAACATGGCGCCCGACTACGACGAGAGTATCCCCTTTCAAGCGGCCCTGGACTTGGTCTTCAAAGGACGCGAGGCGCCGAACGGCTACACCGAGCCCGTGCTTCACGCCCGCCGAAGAGAAGTTAAATCGAGAAAACACGAAAACCGAAGCAGTAAATAAAATGGCGCTGCAAGCTCTCTGTCAGATGCCAGCGCGTTATAAACGCGCGAGTTGACTGGTAACTGGTTGCGAGTTTTGCCAATCGGTCT
>JAHZOA010000139.1 GCA_020028455.1 Armatimonadota bacterium
CTACCACTCGCCCTGGCGCCAGGCACCAATTCGTGCATCCGGTTCAGACATCGCAGGAACGTGGATTTCCCACAGCCGGATGGACCGATGATAGCCGTGACCTGCCGCTCGGCGATCGTCATCGAAATCCCACGCAGCGCGTGCAGTTTATCGAACCACGCGTGCACGTCCTCGGCCTGGATCCCGGTGGTCCGGTCGATCAGGGCCGCGGCACTATGCTTCTCCACGCGCACGTCCTCCATCACTTGAACCATAGCCTCCTCCAATTCCACCACAGAAATTCGCTGACGCCAATTCCTGGGGAACCCCGGTCCTCAACGCAGCTTCACCTGCCTGGCCGCTGCCGCGCGCGCCGCGATATTGACCAACAGCACAATCGCCACCAGGACGAGCGCCCCGGCCCATGCCTGCCGGTGCCAGTCATCAAATGGGGAAATGGCGTACGAGAAGATTTGCAGTGGGAGAGCGGCGATCGGTTGCATGATGTTCCAGTTCCAGAAGCGGTTGCCAAATGCGGTAAACAGCAGGGGCGCGGTTTCACCGGCAATCCGCGCCATGCCCACCATGATCCCCGTCACGATGCCGGCGGCCGCAGTCGGCACGACGACACGGAGTATCGTCTTCCACTGTGGGATACCCAGTGCAAGCGACGCCTCACGGAAGCTCTGCGGGACCAGACGTACAATCTCCTCGGTGGTTCGCATGACAGTGGGAACGAGCATGACGCCGAGCGCGACCCCTCCTGAGAGTGCGCTGAAGTGGCGCAGGGGAAGCACAACCAGCACATAGGCAAACAGGCCCATGACGATGCTGGGAACTCCGTTCATTACATCGGCGGTGAAACGCGCAAGTGTGGTCAGGCGCGCATTAGGATATTCCGCCATATAGAGGCCCCCGAGCACGCCCAGTGGGACTCCGAGCAGGCCGGCCAGGCCGATGAGGACCACCGTGCCCGCGATGGCGTTGGCCATCCCACCTCCGGCTTCTCCTGCCGCGCCCGGTATCTTGGTGAAAAAATCCCAGTTGAGCGCGCCGAGTCCCGTCCTCGCAAGAAACGCCAAGATCAAAAACAGCGGCGCAAGGACTGCGACGGTGCAGAGGAAGGACACGAAACTCATCCCGGCACTTTTCCATTTCCGGCTCACATGACGATGCGTCACAGGTCTACTCACGGATCAGACCCGGCCCGCGGGCGACTCTGAACACGAGCACGCGGGCGAGGATGTTCACAATGACGGTGACGAGGAACAGGGCGAGCCCGGCGTAGACAAGTGCAGCTACGTAGAGATCCTGAGTGGCTTCCGCGAATTCGTTGGCGATGACGGCCGAGACCGTGTAGGCAGGCGCGAGGAGGGATGCTTTGATCTGGGGGACGTTACCGATCACCATCGTGACCGCCATCGTTTCGCCGAGCGCGCGCGCCAGCGCGAGAAAGATGGCCCCGACAATGCCCGATCTGGCGTATGGGATGACGGCCTTTCGAGTCGTCTCCCACGTCGTCGCGCCCAGCGCGAGCGCCGCCTCACGCTGGCTGCGCGGCACGGCGCGCATCACTTCGGTGCTCACGGCCACGATGAAGGGTACCACCATCACGGAAAGGATCAGTCCGGCGGTGAGCATACCGATGCCCAGCGGTGGACCGGTAAACAGCGGGAGAAAACCGAGGGTGCCCTTAAGCGCGGGGGTCAGGACCGTCCGTACCCAGGGGACGAGCACAAAGATTCCCCACAACCCGTATACCACGCTCGGAATCGCCGCCAGCAATTCCACGAGGAATCGCACCGGCGACCTCAGCCAGCCGGGCGCCAACTCTGACAGAAAGACGGCAGTACCGATGCCTAAGGGGACGCTGATCAGCAGTGCGAGTGCAGACGAGACGAGCGTACCGTAGATGAACGGCAACACGCCGAACTCACCGGCCACGGGATCCCAGGTACTCCCCGAGAGAAACCCGACGCCGAACCGTTCAATGGCCGGGCGGGCGGCGGCGACCAGCGCCACCAGCATCAAGCCCATGATGAGCGGAATGCCGGCGGCCATCGACGCGAGAAGAAGTTGAAACACCCGGTCGCCCGTGGCGCGCACGGACGACCGGGCGGCGCCTACAACGTTAACCGCCATAGGAAACGCCTACTGGAGAATTGCTTGACCTCGGGAGGTAACGGACTTCAGCGTACGCTCCACCCTGGTGACCAGGCTCTTGGGTAGCGGAGCATACAGCAGCGTCGGCGCGTATTTCTGTCCGTCGTGGATCGCCCACCACAGGAACTCGACCAGCGCCTTTCCTTTTATTGCGTCGGCCTGCTCTGCGTTGATCAGGATCCAAGTAAACCCGGCGACAGGGTACGCATCTTTCCCGTCGGGATTCGTAAAGAAGATGCGGTAGTCATCCGGGATACTTCGGAGTGCGCCATCCATCGCCTTCGTCGTACTGGACAGTGTGGGCCGGACGAACTGGCCTGCCTTGTTTCGCACGCTCCCAAATGTCATCTTGTTGGTGAGTGCGTAGGCCAGCTCGACGTATCCCAGCGTGTTCGGCGTCTGGCGCACTAGCCCTGCGACGCCTTCGTTGCCGCGGCCGCCGAGTCCCGTCGGCCAGTTGACCGAGGTCCCTTCCCCGACCCGCGCCTTCCACATCGGGCTGACTTTGCTGAGGTAGTTCACCCAGATCGCGGTCGTCCCCGACCCGTCGGACCGATGCACGACGACGATGTCGGTGCCCGGAAGGTTAGCCTTGGGATTCAGCCGCGACAGCCGTGGATCGTTCCACTTCGTAATCCTGCCAAGAAAGATGTCTGCAAGGACGTCGGGCGTAAAGTTGAGACCCTGTCCGACCCCGGGAAGGTTGTAGACCGGCACGACCGCCCCGGCCACCATGGGAATGTGCAGCACGCGGCCGCCGGCCTGCGCGATCTGTTCGTCGGTCATTGGTCCGTCGCTTGCACCGAAGTCCACCGTTCTTGCGATGAACTGCCGGATGCCGCCACCGGAGCCGATCGACTGGTAGTTGATCTGCACACCCTTTTCTTCGGCGTATACCTGGGACCACTTTGAGTACAGCGGGAAGGGAAACGTCGCGCCCGCGCCGTTGAGCGTCACCGTCTGTGCGGCGGCACCTCCGGCGAAGACTACGACCGCGAGCAGAATGCATCCCAAATTCCACTTAACCCGGCACCAAGCAAAATTCCCCCGGCCTCGTTGCAACTCGGCCTCTGTGCGCCGCCGTGCCGCTCCGCGAGCAACACTGGTGGGCGCCACCTTCCACATGCCGTTGATCATTCGTCTCCTCCATCCATGAGTTGGGGTTCGGCTTAAGCGTAACGGGGGCGAGTGAACCTGAGGCCAATAGCGTGTCAAGACTGGGTGAAGGGCGGACGAAGCCTAACAGGGACTACTCGCTGAGGTCGAGGCGGTAACCGATCCCTCGGACTGACACGAGGCGGATGCCACCCTTATCCTCGACCTTCTTGCGGAGCCATCCCACGTGGGTGTCGAGAGTGCGGGTATCTCCAAAGTAGTCTTCGCCCCATACCTCGTGCAGCAGACGCTCACGCCGCACGACTTTCCCCTGGTGACGGAGCAATAGGTGGAGGAGCTCGAACTCCTTCCCGGACAGTGGAACCGGCTTGTGATCAACGGTCACCTCATGGCGACCGGTGTCCAGGGCAAGATGCCCTGCCACGAGTTTGTCTTCTGCTCCGGATCGAATGAGGAGCGTCTCCAGCACGTTGGCGATGTCTTCACAGCGATCGGTGCTGCCTTCCAGCAACTCGAGAATGTCCTTCCACTTGATGATGTCTTTGGCGTTGCGCCGTCCGGAGAACAGCGCCTCAATCCCGTCGCGCAGGACGTCGTCACCTCGGTTCTCAAGACGGTGCAGCGTGCGCGTGTGTGGAAACACGTCCTGCATACGGCGCAGCTGTGCAATCACGACCGTCAACTCCTGGGTGGACTCGAGCACAATCTCCCCCATTTCGCGCACAGTCGGGATAGCGCGGCGCACCTTGTGAATGGCAAGGCGGGCTGCGGCAGCTTCGATCGCGTCGAGCACGTCATCCAGATACCCGGTGAGCGCTTTCAGGGCGTCCGTCTCGACCGCCAGCGCGTTAGGCGACACCAGCCCCTCGAACAGATCTCGCGCAATCGCATCGCCTTTGTGCTCCAGGTCCCGAATCTTCTGCCAGGCTTCGTCGGAGGGAGTTGCGCCATCAATGGCAGATTTGAGCGTTCGGGCCGCTTCATGAATAGTGGCGGCCATCTCTTCCAGAAGTTGGAATTCCTTGTCAGGGGGTTTCGGTGACGCTTCCGCGGTCATTTGCCGGCCTCAGGATAGCATGACTGCGTGCAGAATAAAGGATTGTCTACCATGCAAGAATTTCACCTGGATCTCAACGCTCCTGAGTTCGTCTACGATCCCTATCCACTGCTGGCCGAACTCCGCGAGAACCTGCCAGTATTTTTCGATCCAAGTTGGAACAAGGTGTTCTTCACCCGCTACGACGACATCGCGACGCTGCTCCGGGACCGGCGACTTGGGCGTTCGATTCTGCACGTCCTCTCTCGAGACGAACTGGGATGGCCGCCACCCAATCCGCTCATCAGCAACTTTGATCACTTCCAGAACCATCACATGCTCGACAACGAGCCGCCCAAGCACACTCGCCTCAAGGGCTTGATGCTGAAAGCGTTCACCTCTTCGCGCGTCGAGGGATTGCGGCGAAA
>JAHZOA010000045.1 GCA_020028455.1 Armatimonadota bacterium
CTGCGGTACGTCGACCTGGATGCGGTTCAGATCGCGGAGACGCTGAGGCTCCGGCCGACCGGCGGCGAAGTGCTGGCCGAAGGAGAAGTACCGCTCATTTGGGCATTCCACGGAAACGGCATTCGCGCGATCGTTCTGGGCTTCACACTCGGGCAGACCGATCTCGCGCTTCATCCGGCGTTCCCAATTCTGCTCAGCAACGCGCTGGACTGGTTGGGAGGCTCGAATACGGCGATCGAAGCCGGGCAGGGCCTGACGGTGCCTGCCCGTTCTCTTCAGGCGCGGCTCATTGATCCGGCGGGGGCCGTGCGGATGTTGACGGCGCGCAATGGAGCTTTCGTCGTTCCGTCACTGGACCGCGCAGGCATCTACACAATCAACGCGGGAGCGCAGCAGCGGCACGTTGCCGTGAATGTGCCTGCTGTCGAAACCGAGATTGCTCCCGCCGTGCCTGCGGTATCGTCGTTGGCGATCTCGACGCAGACCGGATCAGATCCAATGATCTCCATCTGGCCAATCCTCATCGGAGCGGCTTTGACAGTGCTGCTCATTGAGTGGTTCCTCTGGCTGCGGACGCTGCCACGCGCGTCGCGGCGGGCGACAACACAAACGAGGCGTGTGGCAAAAGTGATAGGGGCGTAACGTAAATGTTGCTTGTGGCGGCCACTCAAATTGCCTGCGAAGCGGGCCTACGGCGCACAGAGGCCGAGCTGCAGCGAGGCCCGGGGGAATTTCGCTTGGTGCCGGGTTAAGTGATGTTTAGCTTCAAGTCTCCATTGCTGCTCGCGCTCCTCGGGCTGCTTCTGATCACGGCGCTGATTGCACGCTCGCGCCGTGCGCCCATCAGCGCGGTGGTCTTGCGACTCCTCTCACTGGCCCTCCTGATCCTTGCGCTTGCCGCGCCACAGGTGATCGGCCTACGCGGCAGTCAGACCGTAATCTTCGGCGTCGATCTCTCCGATAGCATCGGACCTCAGGCCAGGCAGCAAGCTCTCGATTTCATGCGGACCGCCGCGGGCCATCGCCGTTCGGGCGATCGGATCGGAGTGGTGACCTTCGGCGCCGATGCCCTGGTCGATGAGATCCCTTCACCCAATCCTGGCCTGGCAGCGACAGCCCAGCCGGATGGCGAGGGCACTGACCTCGCGCAGGCGATCGAGACAGCAATGGCGGCCATGCCGGGTGGTGGACAGAGACGAGTGATCCTCCTGAGCGATGGCAATGCCAATCGCGGCGATCTCGATGCCGCTTTGACGGCGGCCCGGAGCCAGGACGTTGAAGTCTCGGTCGTTCCTCTTCAGCCACAGCAAGCGGCCGAAGTGTTGATCGAGGATGTGACCGCTCCGGCTGAGGTTCAGGTCGGCGAGCGCTTCCCTGTGCGGATCGCTATTCAATCAACCACTGCCACCCAGGTGGAACTGAGCTTGACCGAAGGGGGCAGAGGAATTCACCGCCGGGCGATCGCGGTGCGGCCCGGTCGGACGATCATGACCATTGCGAGGAATGCGGCGAGTGAGGGGCTGCTCGCGTACACCGCAACGTTGACCGCGACCACCGATGGGACATCGGAGAATAACCGTGCGTCGGCAGTCGTGTCGGTGCGCGGCGCGCCCCTGGTGTGGTACGTTGCCCGGAATTCCGGCGCCTTGCTGGCGATCCTGAGGGCGCAGAAGGTCCGGGCCCGTGAGATCCCCGTTGAGTCGTTGCCGTCGTCGGCCTCAGGTTACCGGGGTGTCAGTGCGGTCGTCCTGGACAACGTCCCGGCGACGTTCCTTTCCCCGGCGCAAATGGTCGCGCTCCGCGAATACGTGTCGAGCCTCGGCGGTGGGTTGCTCACGGTTGGCGGGCTCAACAGTTACGGCATCGGCGGATATGCCCGGACGCCGCTTGAAGAAGCGCTCCCAGTCACCATGGACGTCCGGCACCGGCTTGCGATTCCGTCTATGGCAGTGATGCTTGTCATCGACACGTCGGGCAGTATGGGTAGTTTCGGCCAGCAGATTGCCAAGGTGGAGCTGGCGAAGGAGACGGCGCAATCGGTTGTCGATCTGCTCGGAGACCGTGACATCATCGGCGTCATTGGGTTCGACCAGGAATCGCGCTGGCTCGTCCGTCCCACGCAGGCCCGCTTCCGCGAGCAGATCCTCGCTCAGCTCTCCCGCGTGCAGGCCGGCGGAGGCACCAACATGCACCCCGCGCTTACGATGGCCCATGACGCCCTCCGGCGATCGCAGGCGCGGGTGCGGCACGTCATCGTGCTCTCCGATGGGCAGACAGATCCCGGAGACTTTCAAGGTCTCGTCACCCGCATGGCTCAGGATAAGATCACCGTCTCATCGGTAGCCATCGGGGGCGATGCGGACCAACAGATCATGCAAAGCCTGGCGCGCTGGGGTGGCGGACGCTCATACCATGCCAAGGACGTCTATACGATTCCGCAAATTTTGACGGCCGAGGCACTTCTTGCTTCTCGAGCCTACATTATTGAAGAGCGATTCGTCCCAGAGGCCGTCCGCTCTGACCTGCTCGAGGATCTGCGGCTGCCGGCGCTCCGCGGCTATGTCGCGACGGCCCCAAAACCGGCGTCGACGCTGCATCTGATATCTCCTCAAGAAGATCCGATCCTCGCCTCGTGGCAGTTCGGGCTCGGCCGTGCGATCGCGTTTACCTCGGACGCGGCACCACGATGGGCGGTGGAGTGGATGGCCTGGCGCGACCTGGGCCGATTCTGGTCTAGGCTGGTCCGGTGGGTCATGCGTGACGACAGCGGAAACATCGCTCTCACCCTGGAGCATCATCCTCGCGGCGCCGGGCTCATCGTCGATGCGTTTACGCCTGCGGGTGTGCCGATTGACGGGCTCGACGTGCAGGCCCGGATCGCAGGTCCGTCGGCGCGACTAGCTCCCGTCCAAGCTCTACAGTCTGCTCCAGGGCGTTATGAAGCGACGATTACACTCGATCGCTCCGGCACCTATGCCGTGACGGTCGCGGCGCGCGGTCGGGGATTTGGCGCCGTGCGCACGACGGGCCTTGTCATTCCGTATTCGCCCGAATTGAAAGATCTGACCACCGACCGCGGCACGCTGGTTCGAATCGCTGACGCCACCGGCGGCAAAGTCATCGAGGATCCCAGGGACGCGATGGTGCCCTCGCGTGGGAGATCTCGTATGACTGATGTCTGGCCCGGTTTGCTTGGCATCGCACTCGCCGCGTTTGTTGGCGAGATCGTCCTCCGACGGGTTCCCACGCTCGGCCATCACGCGAAGACGCTGCTGGCAACCGTAGCGGCACGGCTGCGGCGACAACCCACGCCGGAGGAACTCGAGGAAGAGAAGCGCTATAGTGACGCCGACCGATGGAAGCTGATCGAACCAGAAGGACATGCGTCGTCAGAATCGATGGAGGCCGCTGCAAGACTTTACATTGCCAGGCTCAAAGCGACGCAGAAAGACGAGCAAGAAAAAGACGAGGAGAAAGACGAGCGCTAAGCTGGAAGCCAAGGAAACGTTCTCATTCGAAGCGCCTGCGCGCGTCACATTTGGCGCCGGAGCGGTCGGGGCTTTTCCGGAACTCATCAGGGGCTTTGGCAACCGGGCGCTGGTCGTCTCGGATCCCGGCATTGCCAAAGCCGGCATCGTTGACCGCGTCCTGGGGTTTCTCCGCGACGCGAGTGTTTCTGCAGATGCCTTCACCAACGTAGAGCCCAACCCTAGTGTGGAGACTGTGGAGGCTGCCCATGCCCTCTACAGGAAATCGGATGCCGGTTTCGTCGTCTCCGTCGGCGGCGGTAGCTCTATGGATGTGGCGAAAGTGGTCGCCGTTCTCGCCGCCCACGGAGGGAGCGTGCGCGATTACGAAGGCATCGGGAAAGTGCCCGGCCCCGTCGTGCCCACAGTTGCCATCCCGACGACTGCGGGGACGGGCAGCGAGGTCACCGTCTTTGCGGTGATCACCGACCGTCAGCGTAAGTTCAAGATGACGGTCGGGAGTCCATATCTCGTTCCGCACGTCGCGATCTGCGATCCCGAGTTGTCGCTATCAATGCCGAAATCCCTGACGGCCGCGACGGGCATGGACGCTCTTACGCACGGGATCGAGTGCTACATCAACAAGGTGCACAACCCAATTGCCAAGACCCTCGCATTGGAATCGATCCGGATGATCGCGGCCGCGCTGCGCACGGCGTACAACATGGGCACAGACCTGCAGGCCCGCAGCACGATGCTGCTCGGGAGCACGATGGCGGGGATGGCGTTTACCCGCACGCGGCTGGGCAATGTGCACGCGATGTCCCACCCGCTGGGGGCGTTCTTTGATGTCCCTCACGGGGTCGCAAACGCGATTCTGCTCCCATACATCATGGAATGGAATCTGCCGTTCAGCCGAGAGACGTACCCGCACATTGCCGCGGCCATGGGTGAGCCGGTCGCCGGATTGTCACCGGAGCGGGCGGCGGAGAAAGCGGTGGATGCAGTGAAACGCCTGAGCCAGGACGTCGGAATCCCTGAACGGCTGCGCACCGTTGGGGTCACGCGCGACGCCATCCCCGGCATGTCCCAGGATGCGATGAAGAGCGGTAACGTTCTGGTCAACCCGCGCCCCACGACGTACGAGGATATTGTCCAGCTGTTTGAGACAGCCTACTAACGGTAACGCGATAACGCGGTAACGTAACGCGAAGATGAGAATCACCTCGATTCCAACGCCGTTTCCGCTGCCGGTGCGCCCTGAGAAGTTGCCGCGGCTGGCCAAGGTGCGCGTGACCTTTCCCCGACCGCATGTCACCGATATCGCACGCGAAGTGATGGCGCAGCTCGATGCGCTCGGCCTTCCGAATCTCCGCGGCAAACGCATTGCCGTCACGGCCGGAAGCCGGGGCATTCGCGACATCGTGGCCGTGCTGGCCGTGGCGGTAGCCTGGCTGCGGGAGCGCGGGGCGGAACCAGTCGTCGTGGCCGCTATGGGAAGTCACGGAGGTGCGACATCTGAGGGCCAGCGATCCCTGCTGGCCCACCTTGGTATCACTGAGGCATCAGTGGGCGCTCCGATCCACTCCGAAATGGAGGTCGTGGAACTCGCACGAACCACAGACGGCCTGACGGTGTACTGCGACCGAGTTGCCGCCGCATGCGACGCGGTCCTCGTCGTCAACCGCGTCAAGCCACATACGGGGTTTGCGGAGCCCTTCGGCAGCGGTTTGATGAAGATGCTGGCGGTTGGTCTCGGAAAAGCGCCCGGAGCTGCGCAGATTCACCGCCAGGGGCCCGCGCAGATGGCCGCGGCCATTGAGGCGGTCGCCTCCGCCGTGATAGCCACCGGCAAGGTGCTCGGCGGTCTCGCGATTGTGGAGAATGCGTACGACGAGACGGCGACGATCGCCACTGTCCCATCTGGAGACATCGCGCGGCGCGAGCGCGAGCTCTTTGCTGAGGCCAAGCGTCTGATGCCGCGTCTGCCGGTCGACAATCTCGATCTGCTCATTGTGGACGAGATCGGAAAGAACATCAGCGGCTCAGGGATGGACGTGAATGTCATCGGCCGGTGGCGGCTTCCAAGCATGCCCGAACCGCTATCCCCGCGGATCACCCGGATCGTTGCCCTCCGGCTCTCCTCTGAATCGGAGGGGAATGCCCAGGGGGTGGGATTGTCGGACGTGGTCACTCGGCGGCTGGTGGACGAGATTGATCCTGTGGCGACCTATGTGAACTCGATCGTGAGCACGTTTGTCGAGCGCGCATTCATTCCTCTCACGATGCCTTCAGATCGCGACGCGATTCTGGCGGCGCTCGCCTCGTTGAGTCTGGCGGAGCCTGCTGCGGCGCGTGTGGCACGGATCCGAAACACGCGAGACCTCGAAGAACTGTGGCTCTCTGAGTCGCTGCTGAAAGACGTCGCCGGTCGACCCGGCCTTACCATCGAACCCGCCGCTGACCTCTCGTTCACGGCCCAGGGAGACCTCGCCGACCTCGCCTGAGATCATGCGGGACCTGGAGAGTGCTGCGGAGTTTCTGGCGAGCGCGCGACACGGTGTCGCGTTCACCGGTGCCGGTGTCAGCACGGAGTCGGGGCTTCCAGATTTCCGGTCACCGTCGGGTCTGTGGGCGGGCGTTGACCCACTCGAGGTCGCAACGCTTACGGCGTTCCGGCGCGCCCCAGAGAAGTTCTACGCTTTCTATCGCACCCGCCTTGCGATGCTTGCCAAGGCATGGCCGAACCCCGCGCATCACGCCCTGGCGGATCTCGAAGCGAACGGCATGGTGGCAATGGTCGTAACGCAAAACATCGATGGGCTCCACCAGGCGGCCGGCTCGCAGCGCGTCATCGAGCTGCACGGGAATCTCCGCGAGGCGGCCTGCCCGGACTGCGGCTGGATCGGTCCGATCACGGTTGTGACGGAGGCGCTGGCCCGTGCGGACTTGCCGAGTTGCGAACGGTGCGGCCGCCGCGTCAAGCCCAACGTCGTGCTCTTCGAAGAACTGCTGCCTCTCGACGCCTATCATCAAGCTGAGGACGCATGCCGGGCGGCTGACCTGCTGATGGTCGTGGGCTCCTCACTGCAGGTGACTCCCGCAGCGTGGTTACCCGTTGTGGCTCAGCGGGCCGGGGTCCCCGTCATCATCGTGAATGATGAGCCCACGCCGTTCGATGATCTCGCCAGCGCCGTTCTGCGCGGGAGGGCGGGTGATCTTTTGCCCACCTTGGCGGCACGTGCGCTCGTCCGCAGGGAGTCGTCCCGGTAACGCAGAATCCACACTCGCCGCATGCCTACAGCAGAAATTGGCGTCATCGGGGGCAGTGGGTTTTACAGCCTCATCGAGGACGCCGAAGAGCATCGTCTAGAAACCCCGTACGGCGCACCGAGTGACGTCATCACTTTGGGTGTCGTCGCCGGACGGTCCGTGGCGTTCCTGCCACGCCACGGCCGGCACCACGATCTGCCTCCGCATGGGATCAACTACCGCGCCAACATCTACGCGCTCAAGTCGCTGGGCTGCACGCGCGTCCTCGGACCGTGCGCGGCCGGCAGCCTCCAGCCGTCCGTCCGTCCCGGCGATCTGGTGATCTGCGACCAATATGTGGACCGCACGGCCGGCCGCAAGGACACCTTTTACGACGGTCCGATCGTCACACATGTCAGCATGGCCGAGCCGTACTGCCCGACGCTTCGCGCGGTAGCGATCGAGTCGTCTCAGAAGATGGAGTGGCGGGTGCATGACCGCGGAACCGTGGTCGTGATTCAGGGCCCACGCTTCTCCACAAAGTCAGAGAGCCGGTGGTTCCGGGCGCAGGGATGGGAGGTCATCAACATGACCCAGTATCCCGAGTGCGCCCTGTCGCGAGAACTGGAGCTCTGCTATGTGAACCTCTCGCTGATCACCGACTATGACGTGGGAGTGGAAGGCGATCCATCGGCGCTGCCGGTCACCGCTCAGGACGTCATCGTGAAGTTCCGGGAAAATACGGCGCGGCTGCGGGACCTGATTTTGCGCATGATCTCGGCGATTCCGGCCGAGCGCACGTGTCCATGTGCGAGCGCGTTACGACATGCCCGGGTGGGGTAAACTTCGTCTATGCAAACCATGACCGGCGCTCGACCCGCCGACACGGCGGGGAAAACGCTCGGCATCATCGTCTTCCTCCTCGGGGTGGTGATGCTGATCGGGGTCTTCGTTCTCGCCTACCTCGATCTCGTCGCGGCGGCTCAGGCCAGCGCGCTATCCCGGCTCTTGAATCTGCCCGCGACGCTGCTGTACAAGGGCGCGCTCCTCTTCATCATGGGGATCGTCTCCTCAGCGATCGCCAACAAGGGCATTGCGTTGTACCAGGCGGCTCGTCCGAGCGAATAGCGACAAGTTTGAAGGTTGTATCAGGCTGAAGGTTGAAGGTCAAAATCCTTCAACCTTCAACTTTTCTTGGGGGCAGCATGGAGTTCATTGATCTGCGCAGCGATACGGTCACACAGCCGACCGACGCAATGCGCCGCGCCATGGCTGAGGCGGCGGTGGGTGATGATGTCTTCAGCGAGGACCCCACCGTCAATGAGCTCGAGGCGCTGGCGGCCGATCAGCTGGGAAAGGAAGCCGGACTCTACGTGCCGAGCGGCACGATGGCCAACCTCGTCGCCGTCATGACCCACGCGCAGAAGGGCGACGAGGTGCTGCTCGAGGCAGAATCGCACACCTTTTTGAACGAAGCCGGGGGCATCGCTGCAGTTGCGGGCGTCTTCCCGCGCACCATCACTGGGAAGCTCGGCTACATCGCGCCGGAGCAACTCCGGACTACGATCCGGTCGCAGAACGTACACTATCCTCCCTCGCGATTGCTGTGCCTGGAGAACACCCACAACCGCGCCGGGGGGATCCCGTTTGGTCCCGAAGAGATGAACCCGACCTGCAATGCCGCCCACGAGCTCGGCTTGGTGGTGCATCTCGACGGCGCCCGGATCTTCAACGCGGCCGTGGCGCTGGGCGTACCGGCGAAGGCGATTGTCCGGGAATGCGACTCGGTGATGTTCTGTGTCAGCAAAGGATTGTCCGCGCCGGTGGGATCGGTACTGGTTGGAAGCCAGACGTTTATTGATCGAGCGCGCCGGTTTCGAAAGATGGTGGGAGGCGGGATGCGCCAGGCCGGTGTGATCGCGGCCGCCGGTGTCGTGGCCCTCAAGACGATGGTGAACCGGCTGGCCGAAGATCATGCGAATGCCAGGTGCCTGGCCGAGGGCCTCGCGGCGGTCCCTGGTCTATCGGTCGATCTCACCCGCGTGCGCACAAACATGGTGTTGCTGGAGGTCGGTGATCGACTGGGCAGTGCCGCTGAATTTGCCACGCGGATGAAGCGCGAGGGCGTGCTGGCGTTCGACGTGGGCAGGCAGACGATCAGGCTGGTCACACACCGTCATATTACGCAAGGCGACATCAGCCGCGCCCTCGAAGCGGTGAGGCGCGCGGCAAGACAGACCGTCGTGAGCTGAGCACGTCAGTGGGAAGGGCATTCGTGGCCCCGAAACTCGAAGAACAGGCCGGATTCGTGGAGCTGGTGCTTCCGGCGAAAGCGTCTTACGTCGCCCTCGCTCGAACCCTCCTCCAGGATACGGCCCGTCACAGCGGCTTCAATAGCGACCAGGCGGCGGAAATGGCGGTCGCATTGTCAGAGGCGTTCACGAATGTGATCACCCATGCACGAACGCCGTGGGTCACGATCCGCTACGCAGTCGCCCCGTTGGGGATCACGATTGAGGTGCGGGACGATGGCGAAGGGTTCGATACGGCTGTGCTCGAGCGCCCCTATGACCCGGCTGCGGAATCGGGACGCGGCATGCATCTCATCCGGAGCCTGATGGATGCGGTGGAATGCCAGAGCAGTTCGGCGGGTACGGTCGTCCGCATGACCCGCCTCAAAGAGGTGCCCCAGCGCGAAGGCGCATCCTGGAGAGTCGTCGGAAAGCCGTTCCGGACGATCGGGCACATCCGCCAGACGATCGACCGCTACAAGCGTGATCTCGGCCTCATGCTCGGTGAGATCGACCCCACCGAGGGCGACCTCGATGACATTGCGATCCTCGAACAGTATCATGCTGCCGATGGCAAAGAAGCTGAGATCAGCGACCGCAAGTTGCGAATCAAGACCCTTGAAGCGACGCTTGAGATCCTGCGCGAAGAACTCTAGTTCTGACGGCGGGACCGGAGACCAGGACCGGGGACCCGGCAATCGGCTATGGAGTGACTTAGCTACGGGTCCCCTTGTCCTGGTCCCCGCCCCGCCGCTTGTTCCGGTAGACGGGCGTGTGGTATACTCGGCGCTGTTGTACTCGACCAAAGCAGAAGCCATCCGCTTCTCACCGGCCGGCGAACGCAGCCGCGCCGGTCAACACCGACGGAGAAGAACATCTGACGGGAGGGTGGCCTGTGCCATCCTCTTTATTCATTGTGAGAGATTGATGACGCGATTCCGCGACATTCAGGGGGTGTGAAAGGCATCGAACGAGAGCCACGCGTGAACGAACGGATCCGGGCAAGAGAGGTCCGGGTCATCGGAGCCGAGGGAGAACAACTTGGGGTCATGACGACGCGCGATGCGCTGGCCAAAGCGCAGGAGTCTGAGTTCGATCTCGTCGAGGTCGCACCGACCTCACAGCCGCCGGTCGTCCGGATCATGGATTACGGCAAATACAAATACGAGCAACACAAGAAGAGCCGCGGCACCCACCGGCGGGGCGGGGACGTGAAGGGGATGCGGCTCAGCCCCAATGTCGGTGAGCATGATTTCCAGGTCAAGGCGCGCCACGTGTTCGAGTTCCTGAAGGAAGGGAATAAGGTGCGCGTCTCGGTGTGGTTCCGTGGACGCCAGATGGCATATCCAAAAATAGGCGAAAACTTGCTCTCTCGGCTTGCCGAGATGGTCTCGGAGGTGGGCATAGTCGAAAAGACACCGATGTTTGAAGGCCGCAACATGATCATGATCCTCACGCCCAAGCGAGGCTAACTCAGGAGCAGACAATGGGAAAGGCTAAGACGCATCAGGGTACTGCCAAGCGGATTGGGATCACCGCGCGCGGGAAGCTGCGGCGGGGCCGGCAAATGGCCGGCCACCTGAAGATCGCCAAATCCACCCGCCAGCTTCGCGCATTGGGACAGGAGGCCGCCGTAGATCCTTCCGACAAGCCGCGGCTGGCCCGCCTGCTTCCCTACAAGAGAGGGTGAACTCATCATGGCTCGTGTGAAGCGCGGGGTCACCGTTCGCCGCCGGCACAAGAAAGTTCTGAAGCTCGTTCGCGGGTTCAAAGGCGCTAAGAGCAGGTGGTACAAACTTGCGCACCAGTATCTCGTCCGGGCGCTGGCACGGGCGTACCGCGATCGCCGGCAGCGCAAGCGCGATTTCCGCCGGTTGTGGATCGCCCGGATCAACGCCGCGGCCCGCACGAACGGGGTGTCCTACAACCGGCTGATCAGCGGACTACGTAAGGCGGGAGTCACCGTGAATCGAAAGATGCTCGCCGAGCTGGCAGCGCGCGACGACTCAGGATTCGCGGAACTTGTCGCCAAGGCCAAGGAGAGCCTCGACAAGCGCTGACAATGTCCCGGGCGCTGGTCCTGCTGAAGCGGCCGGCGCTGACCCGGCTCGAGCTCAACCCCTCGCAGACGATCATCGCGGGTTTCGCGCTGATCATCCTGGCGGGGTCGGTCCTGCTGTCGCTTCCGCTGGCCGCGGAGAGCGGTCGAGCCACTCCGTTCCTCACGGCGCTGTTCACGGCGACGTCCGCCACCTGCGTGACGGGCTTGGTCGTCGTCGATACTGCCACGCATTTCTCCCTGTTCGGCGAAATCGTCATCCTTGTGCTGATCCAGCTCGGGGGGCTCGGCTACATGACGATCGCCACCCTGATGGCGATGGCGATTGGACGCCGGATCGGTCTGCGGGAGCGGCTGGTGCTGCAGGAGGCGCAGAATCTCTACACCGTTGGCGGAGTCGTTCGCTTCACACGTAACGTGGCCTTGATCACACTGGCCATCGAGGCGGTAGGCTCATTCCTCCTGAGCCTGCGCTGGGCGCCCGAGCTTGGCCTTGGCCGCGGTCTGTACTTCGGGATCTTCCACAGCATCTCTGCCTTCAACAACGCAGGCTTCGACTTGATGGGGGGATTCCGCAGCTTCACCGGTTTTGTGGGCGATGTGCCGGTCAACGTCGTTATGATGCTCCTCATCATCATCGGCGGCCTTGGATTCACGGTGTTGCATGACCTCTCGTCGCCCAGGCGGTTGGGCCTTCACGCGAAGATCGTCCTGACGACCACGGCGGCGCTGATCTTCATCGGCACTGGGCTCCTGCTGTTGCTCGAGTTTTCGAACGTGGCGACGCTTGGAAGTCTGTCGGGGCTCCAGCGGACACTTGCCGCGTTGTTCCAGAGCGTGACGCCGCGCACAGCCGGCTTTAACACGATCGACATGGCCCAGCTGCGCGATCCTTCTTTGATGCTCATCATTGCGTTGATGTTCATCGGCGCCTCTCCGGGCGGTACGGGTGGCGGCATCAAAACCACGACCTTTGTGGCGCCGATGGCCGTGATCCTCTCGATGCTCCGGGGCCGGCCCGATCCCGAGCTCTTTCGCCGGCGCCTTCCGCCGGTGGTCATCTACAAGGCGGTCACGATTGCGTTGATCGCGGTGGCATTCGTAGTGTCGGCCGGAACGCTGCTGTCCTATGTGGAACAGGTCGATTTCATTAACGCGCTGTTTGAAGTGGTGTCGGGGTTCGGCACGGTTGGGCTCACGACGGGCCTCACGCCGGAGCTCAGTGCCGTCGGCAGGGTCATCGTCATCATCACGATCTTTACCGGTCGAGTGGGCCTGTTGACGGTTGCCTATGCCCTCTCGCGGCAGCACCGGCCGGCCAACTTCAGGTACCCAGAGGAACGGATCTACGTCGGATAATCCACCCTGTACCAGAGCGCAGTACGTGGTATAGGGTAGTCACGAGGCGCAGAGATGGATTTTGCCGTGATCGGAATCGGGCGGTTCGGTAGTGCCGTGGTGCGCACGCTCTTCGAGATGGGTCACCACGTGCTCGCCATGGACAAACATGAGGACGCGCTGCGGCGCGTTGCGGATGTGTCTACCCACGCTGTCCAAATAGATTCAACAGACTCTGAAGCTCTGCGCGCCGTGGGAATTACAAATTTCGACGCCGTCGTCGTCGCGATCGGCGCTGGCATTCAGGAGAGCATCCTAACGACGTTGATACTCAAAGAGATGGGCTGCCGGAAAGTCGTCACTAAAGCCGTCGACGACCTGCAGGGCCGGGTGCTGGCAAAGGTCGGCGCCGACGCCGTCGTCTATCCGGAGCGCGACAGCGCAATCCGGCTGGCCCGCACTCTCGGGAGCCGGCATGTCGTCGATCTACTCGAGCTCTCGCCCGGATTCATGGTCGAGGAGGTCAGCATCAGCCCTAAGGTCCAGGGGAGATCACTGGCCGATCTCGATCTACGCACGCGTACCGGCGTGAATGTCCTGCTCATCAAGCGCGACAGTCAGATTCTCGTCACCCCGCCCGCGGAAACTCAGTTACAGCAGGGCGACGTTCTGGTGGTCGTCGGCGATAAAGCGCAACTGGCAAGACTGGAATCGGTACTTTAGACAACGGGATAAGGGGATAAAGGGATAAGGGATAAGGTAACTGCGGACGAAACGGCAGGCAGGGTTCTTACGTATCCCCATATCCCCATATCCCCTTATCCCTTTATCCCGTAGTGACGTATGGAACCCCGTATAACGTCTACCAAGAATCCTCTCGT
>JAHZOA010000267.1 GCA_020028455.1 Armatimonadota bacterium
TCGAGCACTCCATCGTCGGCGAACGGGCCGTCGTCAAGGGCCGGCCGGCCCGTGTCAACGTGGGAGATTCGTCCGCAATCGAGCTGACCTGATTCCTGGGTGTCGTAGGTCAGTGATTCTGTCCGCGTAAGGGTTCAGCGATTTTGTCCTCTCCCCGTTGGCCTCTGTGCTTTTCGTCTCTGGCCACGGACACCTCCATGGGTGATCAGGTGGCGGACTCCATGGCAGACGTTTCGGTTGGCGCCTCTCACTCACCGCTCGTTTGGAGGAGACTTCACGATGGGTTCCGCGAGATCGGATCGCCGCACGATTCTGAGAAGCTGGCACCTGGAAAGCGTCATGGGGGTGGTGAGGGATGAGTGGTCGCAGGTAGGCTCGGACCTGATCAGTCCTCAAGGTGCTCGTCACCCAGCGGCACGCGATGCGCCTCCCCTGATAGAAGATGGCGATGCTGCCGTCGAGGCGCTCGTGGACCTCGACGGCGGCCTTGGCATAGGTTGCGCTCATGAGACGCGGGCAGGAGTTGGATTTGCTGGCCTCCGAGGCCGACGGTGTGATCATTGTTTACGGTGCGCTGGTACTTAAAGCAAAAGATGGTCTGCGGGTCGAGCCCGGCGGGCCAGGGCCGATAGGCCGAGGCTGGGTTCACCGGCCGCCGGGCGAAGCGGGCATTGTAGCGTGAGAGGAAGCCCCGCAGAAAGGCAGTCGCGCCCTTGCGGTCGACGACGCCGGCCAGGCGTAGTTCTGCTCGCAGGCGGTCCTGGAAGGTGCCAAAGAGCCGTTCGATGCGGCCCTTGGCCTGCGGGCTCTTGGCCGGGATCCACTGGATGCGGAGCTCGTGCAGGGCTCGCGCGATCTGTGTGGATGCGGGTTCCCCGGCCAGCTGCGCGCGGAGGGGGAGCGACTGTTTAGTCTTGCTGCGGTGGAAGATGCCGTGGCGATCACTGTACGCCGCGATCGGGATGCCCTTGGTCTGCGTCAGGGTGTGCAGGATCTGGAAGTAGCCGTGCGCGTCTTCTTCGTCCCGGAAGGTGGCCGCAAGGACTTCTCCGGTGGCATCGTCCATGGCCGCAATCAATGTGAGGCGAGGCCCGCGCTGGTCGAGCCAGGCGTGAGTGCTGCCGTCAAGCTGGATAAGGAGGCCTGCCTGAGGCATCCGCTCGCGACGTCGGCGGTGGCGCGGTGGACGGCGGCGCCGCGGGCTGGGCCGGCCCGCCGCGCGCAGGATGCGGCGGACGGAGGGGCGAGAAAGCGTCAGGCCTTCGCGCTCGCTCAGGAGTTCTTGCAAGTGGTGGTCATTGACGCCGATGTAGATCTTGGTGGCGAGGCGCACGACGCGGGCCCGAATGCTGTCCGCGATGCGGTTGACGGGCGGGTGCCCGCGATTCCCATGGACGAGAGCGGTCGGGCCCGTGGCTCGCAGCGCCGTGCGGAGCCGCCGGATTTGACGCACGGACCGTCCGAGGAGTTGGGCGGCCTCGACCATCAGCAACTCGCGGCGGTCGAGGGCATGGAGGACTTTCAAGACCTGTTCGGCGCGGGCCGTCAAGGTGATCATGCCTCCCCAGGTTCTGCTCAGCCAGGGGAGGACATTTTCGCTGACCTGTTAGGGAGGACAAAATCGCTGACCTACCACACGACCTGATTCCTGGGTTGACTCGTCTGCCGCCCCCACGGTAAGATAAAGCGCTTATGAATACGCTCCTTCCAACTGACGTCAAGAAGAACCACCAGTGGCACGTGGTGGATGCCGACGGCCAGGTGCTCGGACGGGAAGGCCCAGCACGAGAAGGTGTACCGGCACTCGGGCTATCCCGGCGGTCTGCGCACGGACTCGCTGGGGACTCTGCTGAAGGAGAAGCCCGAGCGTGTCATCTCCGACGCGGTGCGGGGCATGCTGCCGCAGACCCGGCTCGGCGAGCGCATGATCCGGCGGCTACGGGTCTATAAGGGCGCGGAGCACGCGCATGCGGCGCAGAAGCCCACGAAAGCAGAAGTGACGAGGTGAGCGCGGTGGCAGTCGAGACGATCGCCAACGGAACCGGCCGGCGGAAGAACGCGGTGGCTCGTGTCCGCCTGGTGCCCGGAAGCGGCAAGATCATGGTGAACGGAAAGCCGGCCGAGCAGTACTTCCCCCGCCAGGCGTTGCAGACGATCCTGCAGCAGCCGTTTGCCGCGGCCAATACCGTCGGGCGCTACGACGTGGTGGCCACGGTCATCGGCGGCGGCATCGCCGGGCAGGCCGGCGCCGTACGCCACGGGATCGCCCGCGCGCTCGCGCGCAGCGACGAGTCGGTCAAGTCGCCCCTGCACAAGGAAGGCCTGCTGACGCGTGATCCCCGGATGAAGGAACGCAAGAAGTACGGCCGGAAGCGGGCGCGGAAGGGCTTCCAGTACTCGAAGCGGTAAGAGCAACTTACGGGAGAGGAGCAGGAAGGCAGAGACCCGCCTATTTCGGGTCCCTGCCTTCCTGTTTTTGTCAGAAGGTCTACGGAGTGCGACGGTGAGGGCATGGCACAGGTACCGGCGAGGTATCGATGCGCGCGATCGCGTCCATCACGGGCACCCTGTTGCTCCTCACGTCACTCTGTTTGACTGTGCCTGAGACCGCCTCCGCCCGCCCGCTTACACACACCGTCCGGCCTGGCGAGAATCTCTACCGCATCGCGCTGCGCTACGGCGTCACCGTTGAGGCCATTGCCCGCGCGAACGGCCTCAGCGACCCCGAACGGATCCGGGCGGGTCAGGTCCTGACCATTCCCACAGCCGGCAACAGCGGGGCCGCGCGCTCGCACATCGTGCAGCGCGGAGACACCCTTTCCAGCATCGCACGCCGGTACAGAACCTCGGTGGAAGCGCTCCAGGCAGCGAATGCGCTGCACTCCGATCGCATCCGGCCGGGTCAAACTCTAAGAATCCCACGAGGTCTTGCGGTGTTGCCGCCGCCCGAGGTCGGCACACGGGTCGTCGCGCCCCAGCCGCTGCGGATCAGGCGCGGGCCGAAGTCATTCTTCGCCACCCTCGCGCTCGTGGCCGCAGAAACACCGTTAGAGATTCTGCGTGAAGACAACGCATGGTACGAAGTCCAGCTTCCGGACGGCGAGACCGGCTGGGTGCACCAGGACGACCTG
>JAHZOA010000003.1 GCA_020028455.1 Armatimonadota bacterium
TGCGGCACGAGACCGCGGCGTTTCTTGCAGACGGTGTATCCGATCTCGGGAACCTCAGACTCAGGACAGCAGGTGCAGCCGATCGTCTCGGGCGAGATATTATGATGTGCCATCATCGTCGGGTACATGGAGGAAAAATCGAGCTCGCCGACTTCCTCAAACATCCCCACGATCGGCTGATAGGTCAGACCTCCTTTATCAGTAAGCAGCAGTTGGCTCGCGGTCTTGAACCCTTCCGGTTCGCTCTTCTGCCAGGGGATGAGTACGCCGTCCAGGATTGCCTGGTTCAGTTGCATCGAGCTGATCGCGGTCCCCGTCGAGGTGCGCGCAAGTTCCTGGACAGGGATGCGTGACAGGACAGCGACGTCAAGCAAACCGGCAAGCTCCGACTCACCATAGATAAACGAATTACGCAGGTCGAGATGCCACCGGCCATGCAGCATGTGCGCGCCGCCCTGAAACACGACCTTGCCGTAAGTCATATAGGAGCGTGAACGCCGAAGACGCACCCCGGCCGCCGTGTCGCGGCTGAGAGCCAGCGGCATGCCGGCATCCCGCGCCATGGTGCGCAGCCCAGGCAGCAACACTTCATCGCCCCACTCCGTGAGAATGACGTCGGGATCATATCGGGCGAGCAATCTGTTCAGGCTGTGAATCGATTCTCGCGGATCGTCTCCATCGAGCAGCAGCGCCTCGCCATCCATGACGGCCTCGATCCGCCCCCGGCGCCCATGCGTCGGATTCGCCCCATCGCTGCCGGTCTCATGACTCAGGCGCAGCCTGAGGACAACCAGGGGTGGCACAGCGTACTCGAGATCGTTGGAGTTACTCTCAATACCAATCTCCCGGACAATGTCGCCATCACATGTCACCCGCACGCGGGCCAGTGGGAACAGCCTACTTTCATAAAAGAACAAGCGCCCGAGGGGGACGTCGCAGTTGTAGAGAGCCAGCCCGGGAACTTTGGCCAGACGTCGTGCCACCACCGGATACGCCAGGGGATTGTCTACCGAAACGCGGAGGACATCAATCTCATCGCCACTCATCAACTCCTTTTGCACGGCAGGCGATGTAGTGATGGGAATCCTAAGCGAGCGTACCGCCGACTCTGCCGCCCCACGGGCGCGGCGGTCTCCACCGATGTACATGGACGGTGCGTATCGATATCGGACCCGATGAGGCTTGCCTTCGGTGTCAATGATCCACAGCACCATGCCATCCTGGGACGGATAGACGTCAAATAGCCAACCGTGGAGCATCCTAGCCGGGTGGGAGTTGCGCGCTCCCGCCGGTGAGTGCATCAAGCCTCTCCCGAATCGCTTCCACCGCTTTCATGGTCTCCAACACCATCGCGAGCAAGATGGAATCGAACGGCGTCGAGTGAGAAGCATAATGCCCCGGCGCGGAATGGTGGCGCGCGGCGGCAAAGAGACGGTCGAAAATGAGCTGATCTTCTTTTCGCAGCGCCCTCCTGTATGGAGCCCAGTACGCCTCTTCTTGAGCCACCAACTGGGTCATCGTCTGCGTCGTACGACCCATCACCACCACCTCCGCGGCGCAATCATCCCGATCTGCGGTTCCCACGTCCACGCTCCGGACTGCGGCTTGCGGCACTTAATATAGATGAGGTCACGATCTACATCACGACTCACATCGAATACCCACGCTGCTGACTCGCACAGTGCGGAGAACAATCCCTCACGACCTGGTACCTGCTGTGGTGGTGGACAGCCGCACACCGTCAGTACGCCACCACGGACCAACCGTTGAAGTACAGGCGGTATCAGTCTGAAAATGCGAAACGCTTCCCCTGAGGGGACTTCCTCATCGAGCAGAGGATCGAGAAGACCTGAGAAGTACACCGCCTTCGAGTGGAATTGCTGGACCGCAACGTGAAGCCTCTCTCGCACTAACGCCTCAAGTTGGTGACAGGTAAACACTCGAGAGATTCGGATCTCGTCGAGGATTGCTCGGGGTGCGATTCCGAACTTTCGGGCTAGGTCCGCCACGAGAAACGGGTCAAAGGCGTTTGCCCCATCAACAATAAGCAGTGGCTGCCCTTTGGTCGTCGCGCGGAGGCTCATCAGCAGCCCCAGGGTCAGGGTCGCATCGTCGCCGGAAAACACCACCGGACCTGTTGACACTTCGGGCACAGGTAATGTCAAAGGAGCTGGGAGCATGGGGTAGCGAACAAGTGTTCGGGCTTAATCCTAGGTTACCACTGTTCGGCAAGGGGCTGTCAAACTGGCGGAGTGGCATCAGGTCTGCTATTTCAAACAGACGGGCATTTGCATGACGAGATTCCCTGTGGTCATCCCAACAATATCTCTTCGGCGAAAGGCAACGGCAGCGGCGCCCGCATGGCTTTTCTGCGTGGCTCTGCTGGTCGTCGAGATTGTCCTGGTCGTGGCCATTATGACCGCGGCCACCCACCAAAATCTCGCCACAATCTACGCTCGGATCGCTGCCCAGGAGCCGATGCTGAATATGCTCAACAACGCTTCGGCGAAAGTCGTCCCGCTCACGGGCAGATCAGGCGCCGTCGTTCGGCTTGTCTATGACTCAGCTCAGAAGCGCGGCGTGCTGCTCATCGCCACTCTCGGGGATCCGGGCGACGAGTTTTCCTACCGGCTTTGGATGGTGAGCAGATTCGGATCTCGAAGCGCCTGGGCATTTGACGCTGGTGCTGAGGACCTGACGGTCATCCCGATTAAGGCAGATTTCGCTCTCTATGACAGGGTCGCGATTTTCGTCGAGCACCGCAACTCCTCACGGTCTGCTCCAATCCTCTTCGGGAGCCTCTGACCTACCCTGCTAGGATCCGAAGACGGCCCGCTGAACGAACCACACAACTCCGGCCGCCCCTGCTGCAGCCGATACCCACAGTCTGAAGAGCGTCTCTTTCGGCCACATTCGCAGGAGCCACAGGCAGAGTGAGACCAGTACGACGACAGCGATCTGCCCGATCTCTACGCCCATATTGAAACTCACCAGCGATGTGACAACACCAGCGCGCGGCAAGTCCAGTTCCCGCAGGATCGAAGCGAACCCGAGCCCATGTACGAGTCCGAAGCCAAAAGTGATCAGCCAGCGACTGCGCACTGCGCTCTGCTGCCGTCGCAGGTTGTCCGCCGCCACATAGATGATGCTGGCCGCGATCGCGCTTTCAATCCAACGTGTCGGCAGCGCAACGATGTTCAGTACTGCCAGCGACAGTGTGATCGAATGGGCGACGGTGAACGCGGTCACGATTTTTAGCAGCCCACGCAGGCCGGCGCCGAGCATCAGCAAGCTGATCAGGAACAGAACGTGATCGTAACCGGTGATAATATGGCGGATGCCGAGCAGCACAAAGCCCGCCGCCGCCCCAGTAATCGAGCCACCAAGGGAGATCGCCACGTCCCGATGCTCTGGGGTAAAGACCACGTTGCGAACGCGCCCACCCACCACGATGGTCGCCAGACAGCTGGCCGTTGGGACGCCAGGCACAAAGAGGTCGTAGCGCAGCGCCAGCCCCTGCACTGGTACGGGCCATTGGTAGACGAGCCGCAGTGTGCTATGAGAGACCGACAGATTCAGGCTTGAACGGAGCTGCGCCTGCGCCGGCTCAATCGTCAGATCGCCGTTCGTGTCGCGATCGGTGAAGCGAATGCGCTCACCCAGGAACCGCTCGAGGTCTACCCGGTGCCTATCGATTTCTGTCGAACTGAGCTGTCCATCGCGGTCATCGTCCGCCCATGGGGCGAACCCGGTGGGGAACGTCAGCAGCATCTCGACCTTTGCCTTCCCGACTTTGATCTCCGCGACGGCCTGATCCGCCCAGTGCGCATCAGCCGGAACGGGGAGCAAACTCCAGAGCAGCACTCCCACAAGCATTGCCAACCCGATCCTAACCAGAGGCCGTCTCATCGAGGTTCCTCCTCGTTCAGAATCCAAAACCCTGGATTCGCCGTGCGTGCTCGTCGAACGTCGGATCGGTTTCCATGGCCGATGCCAGGTAGGTCAGCGCCTGAGCGCGGCGGCCGAGGGCTTCTTCGATCTGTGCGGCACGGTAAAATAGTTTGGCGTCGCGGACGCCCCAGCGCAGCGCCTCCCGCATCGCGTCTCGGGCTTCTAGCGACCGGCCCTCTTCGGACAGCGACCACGCCAGCACGTACAGCGTCTCCGCATCGCGGCGGACCCGGACTTCCATCAGGATCAACCGCAGGGCCTCATCGACATTCTCGCGGCGGCCTCGTTCGAGGAGCAGGCGGGCGAGCTCGCGCCGGTGACCAAACTGCCCCGAGGTCACATCTTGGCGCAGTCTGGCTTCGGCTTCATCCCAGAACCGCGCTGCCGCGCGGTGATCCCCCTGCAGTGCTTTGACCCTTGCGAGTCCGCGGAGCACGGCGTGGTCGTAGACGTTCGGAGACGATCGGGTAATATTGACCACCTGCGTCAGATGATCCTCAGCCTTCCGATACTCCTGTAGCCGCATCTCCAGTTCGGCAAGATTCAATAGCGCAAGCTGATATTGTGGTAGGATGCGCAGGGTCTCGAGATAAAGACTGCGGGCCTCGGTCAGTCGACCGCGCCGGTAGTGCAGCCGGCCCAAGAGCGTCCTCGCCCAGACGGAACTGGCGACTTCACCGGGTTCCTCACTGGCGATCGCTCGGCTCAGGTCCTCGACCGCCGCATGATCTCTGCCCCGGGCCATCTGGACCAGGGCGCGCAGCGTGTAGCTGCCCAGACCCGGGTGGGTGCTGGCTAGAAGCTCCACCACCTTCGACGCTTCGTCGACCTGGCCAGTTGCCAGCGTCGATGTCACGACGATCGCAAGCCCATCGCTGCCACCGGCCCGGCGGGCGAGACGGATCGCCTCGCCGAACTCGTGCCGGGCCTCCGCCACTTTTGCGAGAACCAGCAGCGCTCCGCCGTTCTGAAAGGGCAGGCTGGCGAGTGACCGCTGCGCGGTCTGCTCAGCCAGGAGCATCCAGGTCAGGTCTCCTGTGGCGCGGGCCATCCTGAAGTACGCGCCGGCGAGGGCGGCGAGGTCCAAGCCGCCGCTTGGATCGCGGGCGAGGCGTCCTTGATAGAAGGAGATCTCGCGCTCCAGGGCCTGTCGCACCGCACCTCGTGGAGCCCGTTGAAATCTATAGCGGTAGGATTCAGTAGGACGGACGGTTGAGCCAGCCGTAAGGATCATGACGACGGCGACCGCGAGGAGCAGTGTTGAGAACAATGCCGTCCTCGCGAACCAACTATTGCCTCGATGCGATCTGTTTCGAAGTGGTTTCATGGTGAGTTGGGGTGGCGGCTCATGCGAACCGCCACCCCTGCCCTCTAGTTCGGTTCCGCAAGATACGGGAACGACTCGAGCAGCGGCTTGTGGCCGGTGCCGCCGGCGTTGGGGCCGGCATACGAGACGTTGTCCGCCTTGATCCCGCCGTTGGTGACCACCGTGAGCGTCACGTCGATCACGTCATCGGTGATTTTGCGGCCGCGAATCGGGCTGCCCTTGCTGTTCAGCGCGTTCGCGTACCCACTTGCCCCGGTCGTGTCGAAGCGCATCACGTCGGGTAGGAACGCGCCCAGGAGCGCATTGGCGCGCGCGTCGTCGTTGCCGACGGCCATCAGAGTCTTCTTGGCCTCAGCCACGATCGGCCCGGCGATGCCGGCGGCAGGCTGCCGGCCCGCCAGCGCTGCGGCCTCAAAATCCGGCCCCACGCTGTTGAGGGCGTTTAGGTAGTCGTTCGTGAGGATCAGGCCTTCGTTGATCGCCGGCCGGCCCAACCGCTCGATCTGCTTGCCACCGACAGAAACCGTCGCCCAGACGTCAAAGGTCGTCGCGGCGCTGCGGCTCTGCAGCCACGCGCGTGGTACGCGCACTGCGATCGATAGAACGTTGTAGCCGGCGGTGAAATCGACGCCGGGCATCCGGAAGCCGACCGCGGGCCCCATGCGTGCCGCGCCGGCCCGTACCCTAAAGTACTGCTCGACGTCGAAGAAGAACGGGTCTTCCCGCAGGCCGGCAAACAGCTGCAGCATCCCCCCGCCGACGGCGACCCGGTTAATAATCGGGGCCGTCCCGATCGTCGTTGTGCGCACGGCGGGCACATCCGCTTCGCTCGTCACGCCGTCGCGAATCGCCGTCACCTTGATCCGCTGGGACCCATCCCTCGACGGCGCGGCGAACCCAAAGCGCAGCAGCACGTCGGTCTGCCCCGTCGGTGTGGCATCGTTATTGGCGACCCGCGTCACGTGCAAGTCGTATGACGCGTTGGTGCTGAAGTAGTACTGCTGGCGCGCGAGCGACCGTGGGTTCACGTTCATGATGAACACCAGATCGCTGTCTGCCGCGGCCGAGTTCTGATCGCGCTCACGGAACGCGTAGAGGTCCGTGATGTTCAGGGCCCGGCCCTTCAGGTCCATCTCACCATCGTCGTGGTCGGACGCCACCAGCAGCTGGGAGCCGGCCAGCACGCTGACCACCAGCACGAGCGCCAGAACCACTATCCACTGCCTTGAACGTCTCATTCCTACACCTCCTACTTCGAATAGGGACGCGGCCGCATCCGACTTTGCCATTCGCACCACAGGCGCTGCCGGATTGGAACACAACCGGCATCCAGTTAGATCGCTCCTGCGAAGACTTACAGGGAGATATATGAAACCGCATCGAACGTGGAGTCAATGCAACCAGCGCGGCACCGTGCCCCAGACGAAGTTGAAGACCGGCAGCAACTGGCGAGTATCGCGCGCCGGGACAGCCGCGCGTTCGAATCGCTATACGATCGCTACAGCCGCTCCGTGTACTCGCTAGCGTTGGGAATGCTCCGAGATCCCGCCACAGCACAGGAAGTCACCCAGGAAGTGTTTCTGAGCATCTGGCGCCAGGCCGCGGAGTTTGATCCCAGCCGCGGCACCGCGCGCAGCTGGGTGCTGGCACTGGCACACCACAAGTCGGTAGACGCCGTCCGGCGCCGGCGGCTGCGGGCTACGGAGCCGCTTGAAGACACCCAGGCATCGGATCTGGATGTCGTGGACGAAACGCTCCGGCGGCTTGAACGGGGTCGTGTGCGTGAGGCGCTCGTGCGCCTGCCGGCAGAACAGCGACAGGCAATCGTGTTTGCGTACTACGGTGGGTACACGCAGGAGGAAGTCGCGAAGCGACTGAGCATCCCGTTGGGGACGGCGAAGACACGGATCCGGGATGCGATGATACGGCTGCGCGAGGCTCTGGTCGGGGTCGAGGAGGCCGCACCGTGACACACGAGTCGCTACGCGACCTGTTGCCGGCCTACGCCCTCGACGCGCTGACTCCGGATGAGACGCGAGCGGTCGGTGCGCACCTCGAGACGTGCGAGCTCTGCCGCGGGGAGCTGGCGATGTTGCAAGAAACTGCCTCGCAGCTGGCGGGTGCGATCACACAGGTTGCGCCGCCGACCCGCCTGCGTGATCAAATTCTTGCCGCCGTCCATCCTCAGCCGCGCGTCATCGCGATTCCGCGCGACTGGGCGATCGGGCTCGCAGCGGCCGCCGTCGCAATGATCGTCGCGACGGTGCTGACGGCGGCACGATTTGGTCAGGAGGCCGAGCTCTTGAAGCAACGGATCGCTGCGCAGGAGCATGTCCTGGCCATTCTCGCCGGTCCAGCGGCGAAAACCACCATGCTGACTGGATCGATCGAAGCCGGCGTCAGGTTTGTGTACGATCCTGCGCGCGGGGAGGGCGCGCTCGTCGTCACGGACCTGCGCGATCCGGGACGACAGTTGGTCTACCAGCTGTGGCTTGTCGCGGGAGTAGGGCCGGAGAGCGCGGGCGTGTTCCGACCGGCGCCCGGCCGGCCGGTCGTCATTCCGGTGCGCGCGGATTTCGGAAAGTATCAGGCCGTGGCCATCTCGATCGAGCAGGCGCCGTTCGGTGCCGCTCAGCCCACGACGACGCCAATTCTTGTCGGCCGGATCTAAGTCAGTAGGCGAGATTGAGGAGCGTGTAGACCACGAGCCCAAGGGTCAGACTGAGGGACCAGAGATAGACGGCCAACCGGCCAACCCGCGGATGTGCGGTGTGTCCCACTTCCTCAGGGGGATACGTCAGGCCGACCAGCAGATTGTGCACGATCAACGGCACGCTGAGAATCGATAACGCGACGTGCACGACCAGAGTAGGAAGATAAACGAAGGTTCGCACCGTTGGGGGACCGTCGAACGTCTTGACGCCGCCGAGCGCAACACGCGTGACATACAGGATCAGGAAAGCGCTGATCAATGTGGCCGACAGCAGCATGAACTTTCGGTGTTCTCGAACGCTCCCTGCCCTGATAGCACGGTAGCCGAGGAGTAGACAGGCAAGCGCGGTCGCATTGATCACGGCGATGAGGTGCGGAGCGATGCCGAGGAGAGCCGCGACGACCTGCGGAACGGCAACCGGCGGCTCTGAAAGAAGGACGCGGATCAGAACCGCGTAGACGAGTAGGGATATCAGGAACGTGCAGAAGCCAGGAGCGCGACGGACTGCTTGCGCTAAGCGATTCACACATTCCACCAGCTGGACTGAGGACCGAGAGGGGACGGAGCCTGAGGGGTCCCCGTATCAGTTTCAGTCGGGGAGAGGCTCCGTCCTCTCCGGTCCTCAGACGCTAGACCGCCTCCACGATCATCGCGATCCCTTGGCCGACGCCGATGCACATCGTGGCGAGCCCATACCGACCCTCGCGCCTCTGGAGCTCGTGTACCAGCGTCGTCACCAGGCGGGCGCCACTGAACCCGATCGGGTGTCCCATCGCGATCGCGCCGCCGTTGGGGTTGAGCTTCTCGAGCGGAATCTTTAGTTCTCGGACGCATGGGATGACTTGCGCCGCGAATGCCTCATTCAACTCGATCACATCGAAGTCATCGATCGAGAGACCGGTGCGTTCCAGTACCTTGCGGGTCGCCGGAATCGGTCCGAGTCCCATGTACGCAGGGTCGACTCCCGCAACAGCCGAGGCGACGATTCTCGCCATCGGCTCGAGACCCAGCTGCTTCGCCGCCTCCGCTGATGTGACGAGGACGGCCGCTGCGCCGTCATTGATGCCCGACGAGTTACCGGCGGTCACGGTCCCGCCCTTTCGGAACACAGGAGGCAGCGCGGCGAGCTTCTCCAGTGTCGAATCCGCACGGGGATGCTCGTCTCGATCGACTATTACCGGGTCGCCGTCCTTCCTAGGGATGACGACGGGGACGACCTCGTCGCGGAACCGTCCTTCGGCAATCGCCTTCGAGGCAAGCCGATGGCTGCGAAGGGCGAACTGATCCTGCTCCGCTCGGGTGATGTCGAAACGCTCCGCGACGTTCTCCGCCGTTTCGCCCATGCTGAATGGCTCGTACGCTTCCGCCAGAGCGGGGTTGGTGAACCGCCAGCCCAGCGTCGTGTCGAACATCCGGACCTCACCGCGGGGAAACCCAACGGCCGGCTTGGCCATCACGAAGGGCGCGCGCGTCATTGACTCGACGCCGCCCCCGATGAAAACGTCCCCCTCCCCTGCCTTGATCGCCTGCGCCGCCGACGCGACTGCCTGCATGCCGGAACCGCACAGCCGGTTGACGGTTTGTCCCGCCACCGTGACCGGCAGTCCGGCCAGCAGGAGCGCCATGCGCGCGACGTTACGGTTGTCCTCGCCAGCCTGGTTGCCGGCTCCAAAGATGACATCGTCAATCCGGTTGGGATCCAGCGCGGTGCGCCGGACGAGCTCACGAATGACGTGAGCCGCGAGATCGTCCGGACGGACGTCTCGCAACACGCCGTTGTACCGGCCGACGGGCGTGCGAACGGCGTCGACAATGACAGCCTGAACTGCGGTCGTGGGTCGTCGGTCGTTGGTCGTAGGAAATACCTCCTCGACTGCTCCCATTGTAGCCTACGACCTACGACCCACGACCTACGACCGTCATTCTCCTTTGAATCGTGGGGTGCGTTTTTCAAGAAACGCGGCGACGCCCTCACGGTGATCGGTGGTGCGTCCGGCCGCTTCCTGTGTCAGCGCTTCATAGTCGAGCGCGGTCTCAATATCAGTGTACAGGTTATGGTAGAGGGCGCGCTTGATCAGACCGTACGCTTTGGTGGGACCGGCCGCCAGCCGGCTCGCGATCGCGCGTGCTTTGTCCAGGAGCTGATCCGCGGGCACGACCCAGTTCACGAGGCCAACTCGCTGCGCATCAGCGGCAGACAGGGGCTCAGCCAGGTAGCAAAGCTCAAACGCTTTCCCGAGCCCGACGAGACGCGGGAGCAGGTACGTACTCCCTGAATCCGGTATGAGGCCAACGCGCGCGAACACTTCAATGAATGAAGCGCCCTCCGACGCAATCCGCAGGTCGCACGCCAGCGCCAGGCTGCATCCCGCTCCGGCGGCAACGCCGTTCATGGCCGCGAGCACGGGTTTCTCGATGGAGAGAAGCTTTGCGATGATGGGATTGTAGCGCCGGCGCAGGCTCTCGACAAACGAAAACGACGACGTCTCCGCCCGGTCGCGGAGATCCTGTCCGGAGCAGAATCCGCGGCCCGCACCCGTGATCATGATGGCCCGAACCGACGCATCGCGCTCTGCGTCCCGCAGCGCCTCCTGCACCTCCGTGGACATTGTGGCATTGAACGCATTCAACACATCGGGCCGGTTCAAGGTAAGCGTCATCACGCTGTCTGCCTTGTCCACGAGAATGGTGTCGGGCATAAACTCCTCCAACTCCGGTCGTAGGTCGTCGGTCGTGGGTGGTGGCAACTGCTCTTCCTACGACCTACGACCCATGACCGCCCTTTTACTTTCCCTTGAATTCGGGCTTCCGCTTATTGAGAAAGGCCTCGATGCCCTCGTCTTTGTCCTGTGTGCTGAATAAGAGGTAGAACAGCCTGCGCTCGTGATCGAGTCCGGTCTCGAGCGGCGAGTCCAACGACTTCAAGATGGCTTCCTTGGCGAGTCGCACGGCCACCGGCGCCTTTTCCGCGATTTCCCGCGCGAGCGCCCTGGCTTCATCCATCAGCATCTCACCGGGCACAACCCGGTTCACGAGCCCCCATTCGTACGCCACCTGGGCTGTGATCTGTCTACCGGTAAGGATGAGCTCCATTGCCCGGTACTTCCCTACCGCCCTCGGCAGGCGCTGCGTCCCGCCCGCCCCCGGCATCAGTCCGAGGTTGATCTCAGGTTGACCGAAGCGCGCGGCCTCGGCGGCGAGGATGATGTCGCACAACATGGCGAGCTCGCATCCGCCGCCCAGGCAAAACCCGTTGACGGCCGCGATGATCGGCTTACTGATCTTGCGGATGTGTTCCCACTGTTGAAAGCGGTACTGGTTGAGCATCGTCACAGGAGTCGCGCCGCGAAACTCATTGATGTCGGCTCCCGCGGCAAACGCCCGCCCGGCACCGGTCAGGATGACGCAACGGACGGCATCGTCTCGGTCGTACCCTTCGAGCGCATCTACTAGCTCGTCCATCGTCGCCCGGTTAAGCGCGTTGAGGACCTGCGGACGGTTCAGCGTGACGACGGCGACGCGGTCCTCGGCGCTGACGACGATGTTCTCGTAGGCCATGATCCCTCAGCGACGCCGCTTTCTCGCTCGGCGCGTTTCTTTCGACTGACGGCGGAACTTCTCGTAGCGCACCGGGCGCTTCTGCCGAAACGCCTCGAGCCCTTCCGCCACTTCCTGTGAGCCGGCGTGCAGGGTGAGCCAGTCGCGCGCGTGTCCCACGGTGAGATGCCAGCTGAGGTCGCGCCAGAAGTTCAGTTGCTGCTTGGTGTAGCGAGTGACCTCGGGCAGTTTGTCGGTTAATTTCTTCGCCAGCGCGTCGACGGCGCGGTCGAGCTCCGCCCGCGGCACAACCTGGTTCACGAGTCCCCACTCGAGCGCCTTGCTCGCAGGGATCTCCTCACACAAGAAGATGATCTCCCGCGCGCGCCGGTCGCCGACGATGAGGGGGAGCCACTGTGTTGCTCCGGCCGCCGGGACGCTGCCGCGCGCGGGTCCGACATGCCGGATGATAATGTCGTCGGCGGCCACGGCCAGGTCGCACGCGATGTTGAACTCGTTGCCCCCGCCGACCACCATGCCGTTCAGCCGCGCGATGGTTGGTTTGCCGATATTCCGGAGCCGCTCTTGAGCCTCGATGAAGACCCCCATCCACTTCCAGTAATCGCGGGGGCGCTGCAGGAACTGTTCCTGTTCATTGAGATCCGCGCCGGTGCAGAACGCCCGCTCGCCTGCGCCGGTCAGAACGAGCACAGCCACCGCGTCGTCCCACGACGCGTCCTCAAACGCGCGGCTCATCTCTCGCAGCGTTGCGAAATTCAGCGCATTGTAGACCTGTGGCCGGTTGATCGTGACGCGGGCGACCGGCGGATGCTTCTCGTAGAGAATCACCGCGCGAGGTCTACGTAGAGCATCGTCACGAGGCCGGGTGCGAACGATTGCAGGTCTGCCCCGGCCGCCCGGCCTTCAGGGGAACGCAGCGCAGTCTTCAATGCATCCATGTTCTCGAAGTACATCTCCGCGATCTGATAGTATGGCGCCTCACCGCCGATGGCGCCGGTGATCTTCCCTGTCTCGACGTTCCGCAGGCCGGGCCACTTCTTGACCAGGGGGATATGAGTCTCAGTGTAGTGGCGGTCGAAATTCCCCGGATCGCTGGGCTTCGTGAATAAGGCGACGAGCTTCACCATCGATACCTCCGTGATTCGTGAGTGGTGAGCGACTCACCATTCACGGTGGTTAGGGTAGTATGAGCACGTCATATCCCCTCTCGCGCAATTGCTGGGCGAGCTGCACGGCGTTGTCACGATCGCCGAACGCGCCGACCTGGACTTTGAACAGACCGCCCGACTGGTTGATGTAAGCCTCAAACCCAGCTCCCCGCAGCTCTTCTGCGCGGGCCGCGGCGTTCTCGCGCTTGATGAATGCGCCGACCTGTACGCGGTACACCACACCGCTCGGGGGAGCGGCCTGGGGTGGCTGCGGCCGTGGTGACGGCCGAGGCGCGGGCTCCGGTTGTGGTGGCGGAGACGGCGTCGGAGCCGGCTCTGGTTTGGGCGCGGGCTCTGGCGCGGGCTGGGGTGCCGGCGCGGGTCGCGCAGGCTCAGGTTGGACCGGCGCCAGTGGGGGCGCGGGCTCGGGACTTGGTCGCGGCACCGGGCGGACCAGTGGCCGCGGCGCCGACGCCGTCGGCGCAAGAAAGGCGCGGCCACCCACATACCCGACGAGGACCGCGATGGCGAAGAGTCCCACGATCGCGAGCGCGATGACTGCGGCCTGGCAGCGCATTCAGTTCCCCAGTTTCCGCAACCGCGCAACCTCTTCGGGCGAAAGCCCGGTGAAGTATATGCCGTGTACGAACTCGCCGTCGCTCCCCGGCTCGACCCGGACAATTTCGCCCTGCACGGTCAGCGGGCCATCCGGCAGGTGCACGGTCACGCGGACCCGTTCCCACTGCCCGAGTTCGATAGGAAGGACCAGACGGAGGCCGCGGATGCTGGCATCGATTCCTCTCCCGGCGATCTGAGCGCCTCCTTGCTCAATGCGCTCCACGTCCGCCCGGGCATTTCGGAGTGGAATGCGCGGACTGCGTCTGCTGGCAATGGTCACCGTGCTCGGTAGTGCGACGGCCACCCGGCCCTGGTGTAGCGCACGCACCGTGGTGTCGAACCCGTATTTCGATACACGACCTCGGTAGAAAATCGTCAGCCGCTCGCCGGGCGAGACCGAGAGAGTTTCCTTCAAACGTGTCGGCACTCGGATCAGCAGCTGGTTCCCGTCAATGGCGACCACGGTGCTGGCGTAGATGCCGGCGTGCGCCCCGCCGATCTCGATCTCCAGCGGTTGGTTCGCTGTGAGAGGCTCGACGAGTGCCACACGGCCGCCGCCCGCGTCACCGACCATCGCGGCCACCCCACCTGCAGGCCGCGCGGCCTCCAGGTCCGCCACAAGTTCTCGAAGCACATTTTCTCGCCAGATTCCACATTCAGGGTGATTGACTCGGTCGCAGGTGCTGACAGAGCGCGGCGCGATGTGAGGGCACAGGTCGTCGATCGTCCGGCAGTATCCGTACTGATGCAGATAATGCTCAAACTCTTCCTCGTCCTCATATAGCCAGGCGGGAATCTCGGTGTCTTCTGATGGCGGCGAGAATCGGTCGTGGCCTCTCCCGAAATGCCGGATCACCCAGCGGACGGAGACGTCTTCGCCAACGGTCTGAAGAAACCGTTGAATATCAGGATACCCCGCGCGCTCCACCCGTCGCATCCGTTCCACGGAGCGGCGGTGGAGCGATTTGCAGATTGGACACCCTTCGCGTTCGCGTCGCGCCTCGCCGCTTTCGTCTATAGGCACCGGCCAACCTCGGAGCAAACCGCAGAATCACCCTTTATCTATCCTGTGCCCCTGTTCCTGGGTCATAAGATCGTGCCATCCCCATTCGACTCGCCCGCTTTGCGGGCTCACTCATGGCCTTCGGCCACTCCGAGTCGAATGCCCTGAGCGAGCGTTAGCGAGTCGAAGGGCGCATTCCCGTCACCAGCAGAATTAGCGATCCCGCCACGACGACAAGATAGTAGGCCAGCATACGGTCGACGAGCACTGTCGCAGTCAACGCGGCGGGGGGACCCGCTGTCGCGATCAGGCGGAGAATCCCGGCCATTGATAATTCCGTCACCCCGACGCCTCCGGGGATCAGCGTCAGCACCGCGACCAGGTTGGCGAGGCTGAACGTGAACATCGCCTGTGGAATGGTGATCGGCGTGCCCAGCGCGGCGCACACCAGCGTCAGCCGCACGGCTTCGGTCACTGCGGCGGCGACCGAGAGCGCTACCGCGATCCATAACTGCTGATGCCGCCTCCACATCAGCATGCCGTGAAGGAATGTCTCGACCAAGCTCAATACCCGTGGCCTTATGCCGGCCGGGAGCGGCAGCGCCGAGAGCACGCGCGTCAGCACACCCGAGAGCCGCGATGGAATGGCCAGCACCAAACCGATTCCGATAACGAGAATGCCAATCGCAGCGAACACCGGTCGAAACACGGCCGCGCGCCCGGCGGGTAGCAGCACGAGAGAGGCGCCAAACAGAACAATCAGGCTCACCCCGTCCAGCAGTCGCTCCACAACCACGGCGGCGGTCGATGTAGACAGGGCAACGCCACGGCTGCGCCTCAGCAGCAGCGGTTTCGCGAACTCGATGCCGCGAGCAGGAGCGAGGCTTGCGGCCGCCACGCCGGCCAGTACAGATATCGCAGCGTGCCTAAGCATCAGCGGAGGCTCTGCCAGCTGTGCGGCCATGAAGCGCCAACGTAGTGCCTTCAGTCCGATATCCAAGACCAGCAGCGCAAACGCCCAGGCCAGCAAGATTCCATCAGCGCGGCGAACCGCCTGCTGTAGTTCACGCACATCGGTTCCGGCAATGAGCAACAGGAGCACAGCAGCGCCGAGCGCGAGAAATGCCAGACGGATCCAGGGGCTCATCCTAATTACAGTCTCCTGAGTCTACTGAGTCTTCCGAGTCTTCCGTGTCTACAGGAGCCACTAAAAGCCAACGATGTCGTGTACTTCATCGTTAGACTCAGGAGACTCGGTAGACTCTGAAGACTCGTAGACCCGCGTAGGCGTGGGTGCAGACTCGGTAGACCCAGTAGACCCTATAGACTCGGTAGACTCTCGTCAGCGCAGGTGGAATGCGCGTACGGCGAGGTCCGCGAGCACTCGACTGTCGGATGCGGTCAGGGCCAGGCGGTCGATGGCCATGGCGCGCGGCGACGTCTCGATCGCCGTGACGAACCGCCGCACCTGAGGGTACGATCCCTGTACCTGGATCGCCAACCCAGTCGCGCCGATTCCTGCCGGCACCTGATTCGCAGCCTCAGTCTGCTCCGCTGTCGCGAAGGAGATCTGCGCGAGTTGCACGCCGCTGATCACGATGGCGTCGTCGAGATACGCGATCAGTTCCGGGAGCTGCGGTCCGACAGGCACCCGCACGAGCAGGTTTTGGATTCCACGCCGGGCAGCGAGAAACCGCTGTTCGATCTGGGGCTGCGTATCGACCAACCCGGCGGTGCGCGTCCTTTCCTGCTCGAGGCGCAGCGCCCGCTGGCGTGCGATCCGCACGCGGGTCAGCTGCGGATTGATCACCACGACCAGGAGCACAGCCACCACAATCGCAGTCACCAGCACGACCAGGAGAACCTGCCTTCTACCGGGACTCACGGGGTCGCCCTAAGCCTGGCAATGATGATGTATTGCGTCACCCTCTGGCCGCCCGAAACGATTTCCTGCAGCGACTGCAGGTGCACTGAGGTCACGTCCGGAACCCCCGCCAGGCTCTGAGTAAACGACGCGACCGATCGCAGCCTGAATGTGAATCCGGTCAGCGTCATCGTGGAGGCATCCAGTGTCATCGTCGTCAACCACGAGTCCTGCGGGATGACGCGGCCAACTTCCACCAGGAGAAGCGTCCATTGCCTCCTCTGTCGCAGGGCGACGGTCAGATCCTCACGCTGGCGCTCCAGGGTCTCGGCTTCTTGTTGCATCTCCAGCAACTTCGCGGAGGCGGGCCGCAGCGGCGCCAAGAACTGCTCGGCTTCACGCGCACGCATGTTCGCCTGGCTCTCCTGCAGGGAGAGTAACCCATAGAGCACCACCACTAAGGCCACACCAACGAGCGGAATACCAACAAGGGTGCCCCGGCGCCCGCGCGCCTCGCGCTCATGCAGCACGCGCTCGGGCATGAGGTTGAGCCGGATGCGCATCTAGGCCACTGCCCTCATGGCCAGCCCGATGGCCACGACCAGCTGTGGTGCGACGGCATTGAACGATGCGGGGTCGAGACCCGCATGTGGCTCAACACCAGCCGGCGTGCCGATTGATACCGGAAGGTCGAGCTCGAGTGCGAAGTGCCGGTCAATCCGGGGAATCCTAGCCCCGCCCCCGCACAACAGCATTCCGTCGATTGTGGTGCCACCGAACTGTGCGCGGAAGAAATCCAAAGAACGTCGCAGCTGCGTGAGCAGCTCGTCAAGACCCGGTGCAAGTGCGAACGCATCCGCATCCTGTCTCGGAGCAGGAATGGCGACGGCGCGCGAGACGGCTTCCTGCCCGCTAAGGATCGTGCGGGTGAACTGCGGCACCCCACCGCGCACGATGGCGAGCTCCGTCATCGACGCGCCGAGGTTCACGAGCACCCGCGTGCCGGTCTCCACCATCTGACTGAGCGCGCGCGCCATTGCGAGCCCGCCGACTTCAACTGCATCGACGGTGAGGCGTGCAGCATCGAGCGCCTCGATGTACGAGAGGACGACACCTTCGGGTGCGGCGGCCAGCAACACCTCGAGCTGCCGCTCGCCATTCTCGACGACCTCACGCACCAGCTGCACGTCGAGGACGGCATCATCCACCGGAATAGGAAGATGCCGTTCGGCTTCCCAGCGGATCGCCTGTTTGATTTCCTCTTCGGGGATGGGGGGCAACCGCAGGACACGGGCAAGCACGTTCTGGCCGGTGACGGAGATGATGACGCGACGGCTGCGGATCTTCGCCTCGCGGAGCACGGCGGGAAGCGCTGCGGCCAGCGCCTCCCGGTCGAGAATCAGGCCTCCCTCAATGGCACCGGGGGGCGTGGGCCCAATCGCGAAGTGGCGAAGCTCAATACCGCGGACGGAACGGCGGATCTCGGCGGCTTTGATCGTCTCTTTGCCGATGTCGAGGCCGACCGCCACCGCGCCGATTTGAAAGACGTCGCGCCACGCTGCCATTCGCTCACCAGAGAAAGGACCGTCGTCTGCTGCGTCCGAGCGCGCCGAGATGCAGTTCTCGATTCGATTCGGCTGCTCAGTGCTAACTCCTCTCGCGGAGCTGGCGACGACCCGGCTGAAACGGGCTAATCGCCTGCCGACCAGGACATTGGAAAAATCACGTTGTCGGTCGATGATGTCGTGAATATCGACGGCAACAGATCGGCCACGGCCGCGTCATAGAGGACCGAAACCACCCCTGAATTGGTCACGGTATCCTCGAGCGTGATGCTGCCGTTGCTGATCAGAAAACCGTGGAAGGTAAGCGCAACGAGATTCGCGCCGTGCTGGACGTTCATCCCGATGCCCGCCGATCCAAGCAGGTTGCTGTTGACGTCAGGGTTGTCTGTTCCGGCAAAAATGTAGACGATCCCAATGATGTCCACGGTGCGGCTGGCGGCCGGGGCGCCGGACGAGATGACCTCGAAGCGTCCTCCGGCGACAAATGCTGGATCGCCGGTCAGGCTCGTGTGGGTGTAGTTCGTCGTTCGCAGCGAGAGATTTTCCATGACCATGTCGCCCCGTGTGCTCGTGCCGGTACCACGACCAAAGGCCACGACCGTGCCAGTGACCTGATTCGGGCGGCTGTTGGCGAACTCGCTCGTCGGCGTGGAGCGGATACACAGCGTGTTCACAGCAGAGGTATAGCTCGTGCAGTCGACCCGCGACCCGCCGCCTCGCAGCGCGAGGAGGTGGGTGACGCCGACCGCCGCGTTGCCCGAGGTCGCCGTCTTTGCGCCCGTGAGGCCAGCCGCGGCGTCGAGCTGATCGTTCCCGGATGCGGTCACCTGGGAGCCTGCTCCGCCCCCGGTAGCGCGGGCCTCGTACCACTCGGCCATGCCGGGAACCGCAGTCGTCCACGATGTGCCAAACGCGACGCCGAACGAAGCCACCAGCATGGTGTTGGTGGTGTAGGTCGTGATGTTGGGAGTCGCATGCGAGGTACCCGACGCCGTGGCCTGGCCGTTTTCGGATTCAATCGGCGCCACCGGATCGACATTCGAATACGCCTGGATGCCTCCGGCCGACTTCTGAGATAAGCTAAAGTTCCAGATGTAGCTGGCCGGCTCGCTCGAGGTCGCCACCTTGTAATACACGCCCATACGGATCGCCGCTCCGTTTGTGATCAGGCGGACCAGCGTCCACCCCGCCGGCTCCGTGATCGTCACCCCGCTGCCGCCGCGTACGCTTATGGCTGCGACCATCACGTCACTCGCGACCACGCCCGCGGGCCGGGTGATGGTGAGGCTGGTTGCGCCGCCGGTGCGGTTCGACGCGACGGCGCGTCGGGCGGGCGTCAACGTGGGACGCGTGTAGCTCGTCGGCTCGCCGGCACCAAAATAGAAGGGCTCGATGAAGAAGATGGGGTCGCCGGTACTCCCTATGACCCCACCCTGATCGTGAATGTACCTGTCCAGGCAGCGCTGTGTCTGGCCGAGGCCATAGCTATAGGTCTGTGTGCAGATGCTCGACGGATGCCCACCTTGGAAGTAGCGGCCGGCCGTGATCGCCCGAGTGCGGAGGCTGTCGGCGTTGATCTGCTTGACGGGGATCGTGCCGAACGCATTGTTGCACCGCCACGGCCAGGTGGCGCATGACACACCGGAGATCGATCCTCCGTTGCTGGTCAGGCCGCCGATCACCGTCGCGCCCGTCGTGTTGATCGTCATCGCCGTCGCGCCGCCCAGAATCCTGTTCGCATGAACGGCCGTCGCGTCGGGCGAGGGCATCGTGTTACTGATGGTGAGGCCTGTGGTCGCCGCCCCGATCGTCGCTGTCGTATTGGCAAGCACGGTGTTGACCGCCACGCGCGGCACGGCTTTGAAACTCCCGCGCAGGATCTGCCGGCCACCGCCCCTGACCCCCGTGGAGGTAATGTATCTCGTGCTGCCACTCGCGGTGACGACCACATCGTACGTGCCATCGCCCTCGGTGATGGGTCCGCCCGTCCCCGCCCAGGTAAGGTTGGTGGCAAGTTCACTCGCGGCGCGGTTCATCCCCGCGTCGGCGAGCGCGCGGGCAATGGCCGCGTCCGCCTGATTGAACGCGATCGTGAGCTCTGTGAGCGTCACGGTCAGCATGGCGGCTCCGATCAACGTCAGCACGATGATCAGTATGAGCACCGTGACCAACGCCGAGCCCCGCTCGCCTCGGTTGTTTCGCGTTCCCGCGTTCCCGCGTTCCCGCGTTCCCGTTAGTTGTTTCATCTTAGTTCCTCAGAAACGCCCGGGAGGATACAGGCACTTCCTGGGTTTGCTGCAGAGCATCATTGAACCGCGACGCCAGCATATTCATCTCGACGGCAGGCACCCTGACCTGATCCCCGACCGCGCCGGCTGCGGTGAGGCCGCGGTCGACGGTCACACAGTTACTCACGGAATCGACGGCCGTCACGCGCCGGCGATCGGCGATCGTGATGACACGCGTCACGTGCGTCTCGCGATCGACCTGGATGCGGTCGTTGACGGCAAACCCCGTCACGCTCTGGACGCAAAGCTGCGTGGCACCCACGGCTGCGCTCGATACCAGCGTCGATTTCACGGACGCGAACAGCTGCCGGCCGGGCGGCACGGCGACGAAGTCGGCGACCACGATGTCGTTGGCCGGGTTGTTGCAGTTTTGGACGCAACGCACGAGCAGTGATCCGCTGAGGCGAAACACCGCGCTCAGTGGCTGCACGACCTGAGCGACGGCGTGAGCCTGCGCCAGCGCCGGCGTGACCGTCAGAGTGTTGCCGGCCACGGCGGTAATCGTCAGCGGCACCTCATCCTCGACCGCGATCGCGTCGCCGACCTGGAACTCAGCCCCGTTCGCCACCGAGAGTGTTGTCGCGCCGGCCGACGCCGCAGCTGTGAGGGTAGACTGCGTGCGCCGTACCGACTCCCCTCGCCGGTGTGCGGCGGAGAGCGCAGGGCTGACGGTGATAGTCGTGCCCGCAATTGCGGTCACCGTCACCTGCTCCAGCCGGTTGACGTTGAGGAGCACAATCGGCCGGCCGCTGACCAGCATCGAGGCATCCTCGACCGTGATCGTGGTCGCGCCCGCCGCCGCGTCCGCGGTCAGAATCGTCATCTTGACCAGTCCCAAGGACGTACCCCCGGCCCCGATCATGAAGTCGCGGGATTGCATCACTTCACTGAGGACCCGCTGCACGGCGACGCGCGGGACCTGCTGCACGTCGGCCTGCCCTTCCATTCCGGCCCAGCCGCGCACTGCGACGGAGACCAGCTGATAGAACACGGCGATGACGATGGCCATGAGCGCCATGGCTATCACCATCTCGAGCAGCGTCATCCCGCGTTGGTTTCTCATGTATCTCATCAGTAGTCGGCTACGATCGACGTCAGTGTGATCGTCCCCGGCTGGTCGAACTCGACCCAGCTCACGGTGACATCGATCTTCGTGAGGCGCGTCGTCCCCAAGTATGGGGTCGTGACGGTTGTGGTGCGCGTGAACTTCCCACCGGCCGTCGGCGCGCCGAGCTCATCCACGGTTTCTGCGCCGGCAAATCCGCTGAGGCTTCCGTATGACTTGCCGCGGAGCACCTCCATCCGCTGCTGGGCCAGAAACGCTCCCTGTGTCTCGCCGCGGCCCTCCGCGCCCCGGCTCGAGGCCGTGAGGTAGAAGCCCGTGAGCACGAAGACCACCGCGGCAAAGATGGCCGTGGCGAGGACGACCTCGATGAGCGTCATCCCGTGGCGATCCCTCAGCAAACTTATGGACATGACACGACCTCCGTGATCTGTACGCGACCGGTTGCGGGCTGGACGTCCACGCGCAAGATCAAGGTGCCGTCGCTCAAACAGAACTGCCCCGCTGTCAAAGGTGCGCCGGTGGCCGTGAATTCAGCCGGTGTCGAGGCGAAGGATCCAGTGATGGTGATCCCGGCCGGCAGGTCGGCGTCCTTCATCAATGTGCTGTCACTCGATTTCCGGATCGTGTACTTTGAGCTCGGCGCCGTCGTATAGACGAGCCGGAACCGCTCGTCCTGGGTGATGGCATACTGTTGGGTCAGCCGAAGGTCACCACCGAGCTGGCGCGCGGCGTGCACGAGGTCGCGACTTGCCATGTAGCGCTCCAATTGCGGAAGCGCCACCACCGTCATCACACCAAGCACCATGATGACGATGAGAATCTCGATGACGCCGATTCCGCGGCTATGCTCCAAGATGATCACGACCGGCTGGGAGTCCGGCCAGGATGCCCAACGCGCTCCAGAAAACCGGTGCCACGCTGACGACGCTGAAATGAAACTGCAGAACGAACCAGTAGGCCGCGATCCCCACCGTGAGCGCCGACGCGAGTAACGCGTGCGGGCCCCCCGCGCCAGCGGCGCGCAATCCGCGGCGCAGGCTCAGACCGAGGACACTCCAGAACGCCAGGACACCGAGCACGCCAACGGACATGGCGAGATCCAAGGTGTCGTTGTGGGCTTTGTCAATCGTTAGAGGGAACTCACCAAACAACGCCTGCTTCTCCGCGTTCCAATCCTGCCAATCTTGCGGGAACACCAGCGCCAACGTCTCGGGTCCGTAGCCCAGCGCGGGCCGCTTGGCCAGCAGCATCACCGTATGAGTCCACAAATATGTTCTCACGCGCATCCCGCCGCTCTCGAGTTCGAAGGCCGATCGTGCCCGCACGAAGGGGGTCATGCCCTCCGTGCGCGGCGCGAGCGGCCTATCGGGGATCAGAAAGCCGATCGTGATTCCGGCCAGGATCCCCGCCAGTGCATACACCCGCCCCATACGCACGTTTCGAAGTTGTGGCACCAGCAGGGCGCCGAAAAGCAAAACTGCGCCAGCTAGGGCGACCCATGCCGACCGGCTGTACGTACAGAGAACGGCCAGGTAGATCACGCCTGCGGCAAACAGAGTGCACACAAGAGTCGCGGTGCGCCTGGCCGACAACGCCGCGGCAGCCGCCAGCGGCATGAGCAGCACCATATACGCGCCCAAGAAGTTTGGATTCCCAGATGTCGAAAATGCCTGAAACCAGCCGAGCCTCTGGCTATCGCGAACCAGCCACTCGTAGCCGAGATACTGCGCCACGCCGTAGACTGCCGCCAGTGTGCCCCCAAGCAGCGCCGCGGCGGCCCACATCCGGCCCCGACCTGCTCTGCCGATTACGACTGACCCGAGGAAGACTGCCGCGTATCCGAGGTATGCCCCAAACCCTTCGTTCCGCCAGGACGCGCCGCGCAAACTCCATTGTGGGTTCACCGAAAGCGCCGTCGCCGTCGCTGCCGCAGCAACAAACATGCCGATCGCGGCGAGCGCGAAGCGGTCCCAAAGCCGGTCGCGAACGATCCATGCCCCCAGGGCCACCACAAGCACAGGAGTTAAGATGTACAGCGCCCGCGCCTTTGGCGCGTAGTAGGTGTGGTCGAGACGAGAGAAATCGAGGAGCAGCGGGACGACGCCAACAATGATCAGGACGCTCAGGGACAGGGTGAGCAACGACGCGCGTGACAGGGCGTCCGCGCCCCAGGAAGCGGTCCCCGAATCCTGCTGAATCATCTAGGCCACCCCGAGAACACCGAGAGGCGGCACCCGTGCCGCCTCTCGATCGACCTCGGAGAAATCGCCCTACGGCGTCGGCACGACCGTGCCGTCCGCCGGACTTTCCTGGACCTTGCCTGTATTAGTGCGGATCACCAGCACGTACCTGTTGTCGCCCGGAATGAACCCAGCGAACGGGGGCACGACCAGTGCGATGTAGGCGTTCGATGCTGCTGAATCGGCCGCGCCCGCACATGCTACCAACGATGCAGGGGTGAGTGTGTCCGCGGCGCCACAGGCTAGGAAGGTGCCACCGGTCCAGTCCCAGACATCGCTATCCGCCGGAGGTGTGTACCCATGCTCGGCCAACGTGTCACAGCGGGATTCACGCAGGTTCTTCTCCACGAGACACGACCAGGCCAAGGCCTTCCACTCTGACGTCAGTGACCGGGACTCAGCCACGTATGCTCGCACCCGTGCTCCACTGAACAGCGGGAGCGCGATGAGCAGGAGCAATCCGATGATCGCGACAACGATCGCGATCTCCACCAGGGTGAAGCCCCTGGTCCCTTTCATTGTGTGCCGGATAGTATTCACGCTATGCCTCCAGTTGTCGATTGCCCCGCCCTGGCCCCCAATTCAGCCGAGGGGCTGGTGCTACCGGTGTAATCTTCTAGCAAGCCGGGTGCCCGAACAATGGGAAGTTTGGTGGAGCGCGTAGGACGAAAGTACTACGCGCAGGACCGATGCTAGCGGCAAGAGTATGCGCGCTGCATTTTATCGAGGGAGACGCGCGATCAGGGTCCAGATCGGCAGCAACACTGCAAGGGCGACGAGCCCCACGACCCCGCCCACGGCAACGATGAGGAGCGGCTCGACGACCGACGCAAAGCGCTTCACCGTGTTGTCGACCTCGCGCTCATAGAATTCGGCGACCTTGTTCAGGACGTCTTCCATGGCGCCGGTCTCCTCACCGACCCGGACCATCTGCACCACCATCGGTGGGATGAGCGGGCTCCGGCTTAAGGAATCGGCCATCGTCCTGCCCTGTCGCATCCGCTCCCGGGCAACGGTAATGGCATCGCCGATGACCCGGTTGCCCAGCGCATTCGCCACCGCGGCCAGCCCCTCGAGCATCGGCACACCGCTGCGAATGACGACGGCCATCGACCGCCCGAATCTGGCGAAGGCGAGTTTCTTGACGATCGAGCCGAGAATCGGGAGGCGCAGCAGGAACGAGTCGATGACTCGCTGACCGCCCCTGGTCCCTCGCAGCGCGATCATCCCCACGACGGACACGATGATCGCCAGCACGACCAGCCACCACAGCGCCCGCACCACCTCACTGACCCGGAGCATGAGGATGGTGATCAGCGGCAACGCCACTTTGAAGGATCGGAAGATCTGCACGAACATCGGCACAATGAACACGATGGCCGCAACGGCCACTACCAGCGTGAAGACCAGCACGACGAGCGGATAAGTGGCCGCCGTTCTCACGCGCTGGACGATATCCAGCTCCCGCTCCAGATAGTCCGCAAGATAGTCGAGGGACACGTCTAATACGCCGGAAATCTCACCCGCCCGAACGGTGTTCACGTAGAATTCGAAGAAGGCCTGCGGATGCTTGGCGATCTCACTCGATAGACTGCCGCCGCGCTCGATACCGGCCCGCACGCTGCCGATCGTCTCGCGCAACCTGCGGTTGGTGGCCTGCTCCTCCAGCACACGCAGGGCCATTACGATGGGCAGGCCGGCCGAGATCATGGTGGCGAGCTGCCGTGTGAAGATGACGAGATCGCGCCGGTTAATGCGGACGAAGCTGCGCAACTGACGGATTGGTTCCGCGAGGTGGCCTTGCTCGTTAACTGCGCTCACCAGGAGGCCGCGGGACTGCAGGGTCGCCGCGGCGACGCGTGCGCTATCGGCCTCCATGACCCCGACCGCAAGCCGTCCGCCACGATCGTAGGCCCGGTATGTAAATCTCCCCATGGTGGCACATCCCAATTGTCAACATGGTCTCGCCAGCCTCAGGCTGGCATCGAGAGTGTACTCGGGGAGCAGGCGCATCGGAATGGTCCTTTTCTCCTACAAGTGGTCAGCGGGAAAGCGTGCAGGGACGTGCGCGACGTCCACGAACAGTTGGGGGCAGTTGGGAGGACGCACTCAGTGATCAACGGCCCCGTCGCGCGGCGGCCGCTGGGTGAGTTCGCGCAGTCTGTCCTGGCCGTGCGCTGGCTCGCCCTCGCCGCGCTCATCGCTCTCGAAGCCGTAGAATCCCCGCGGACCTCGCTCAGTGTCGCCCTTCCACTCTACATAGGGATCTTAGTGTACGCGCTAGGACTTACGCTGACCGCTTGGGCCGTTCCTCACCGGGCGGACGCGGCAACGCGATGGGCCATCCCGTTCGATCTCGCCGCGGTCCTGGTCGGCATGCTGTTTACCCCGCACGGGCGAGCATTTTTCTTTCTTGGAGTCGTCGTTTGCGTAATGACCGGTTTGGTGCTCAGCCGGCGCGGCGCTCTGATGGCCGTCGCCGCCCTTGCCGCCGCGCAAATCCCAGATCTGCCGTCATCGCTGTTTGCTCCAGACCGCTACCTCTCATGGGGCATTGCCGCCCTCGCCCTGCTGAGCGTGTCCTGGGCTGCTGCAGGGGTTGCCGCGGGAGCCCAGAGTAACGCCGAGTCCACTCGCGCGGTGGCCGAGATAGATGCCGCAGCGTCGGCGGGAAGCCCCCAGGGCTTCGAAGCCGCGCTCGAATCGCTCGTGCGCGATCTGCGGGCGCAGAGCGGTTCGATCATGCTGTTTGATCCCAACATGTCACGTTTGGAGATCGTGTCCGCCAGCGGGGTGTCCGATGCACACCGGCATGAGGGGCCCCGCCTGGGTGAGGGAATTGCAGGATGGGTGTTGCAGCAGATGCAGCCCATCCTCCTCACACCCGAACGTTCAGGCCCATTCCACCTGGAGAGAATGGAGATCGGCTCATCGCTGTCCGTTCCGCTCCTGATCGGGGCGCGGCCACTCGGCGTTCTCAACCTGAATCGCGCCACCGACCGCCCCTGGTTCACGCCGGCCGATCTCAACCGCGCGGTGACGCTCGCGCACCACTTGCAGTCGCTGTTGCTCGACGCTCAGTACGACCGCACATTTGCCGGTGCGCTCACGCACCTGGCGGCCGGCCAGCAGGAAGTTGGCCGCGCGTTGTCGCGGGATCCGGCGGTGCTGTGGCCAGTGCTGCTGGACGTCACCCGCACGCTGACAACCGCCCAGTTTGCCGTCCTCGCCATCGAGCGTGACGATACCGGGACGCTTGATATTGTCTCGGCGCGCGGTATTGATGGACGGGCGGCCAAGAAGCTGCTGCCGGACCTGCTCACCGCCAGCACACAAGGCGAATTTCACACCGTGAACGGACAGCCGTTGGTTCCCGACGCTGTGTGCGTGCCGTTGCGCCTGCAGGATCGGAGAATCGGCGCCATCGCGCTAGGCGGATGGCCGGGAAACGGCGCCACGTCTTCCGAGCGGCTCGCGGCCGTGGCCGCCCACGTCGCGGCCGCAGTGGATACGGCACGCACGGCCTACCGGATCGCCGACATCGGCGTCATCGAAGAGCGCCGTCGCATTGCGCGGGAAATGCACGACGGCCTGGCCCAGACGATTGCGGACGCGCTGTTGCAAACAGATCTCTCGGCGATGGCCGCGCAATCGCATCCCACCGAGACCGCGGGAGAGCTCAAGGAGCTGCGAATGCTCCTCGAGCGGGCCATGCGGGAGTTACGGGAGTTCATGACGGAGCTGCGCCGACGGGAGCAGGCCAGTAGCGGCCTGCGTGCTGCCATTGAGGCGATGGGTAAAGAGTTCGAGCGGCGGGACGTCGTTCCGGTGCAGCTGGTGTTCAGCGGCGACGACGCGCAACTCCCCTCCGCCGTACGTCACGCCATCCTGGCGATTGCCCGTCAGGCGCTCACAAACATTCGCAGCCATGCCCATGCGAGATCTGTCACCATTCGCGTGAACGTCACCGAGGAGGAGTGTGTGGCCTCAATCGCCGACGACGGCGTGGGCTTCGACCTGCCTGCGTACCGGAGCCGGCTGCCGGCGGCACACCACCTCGGTCTGACATCGATGGAAGAGCGAGCGGCGCTGGTAGGCGGTCGTCTACAGATCGACACCGCCCCGACTAGGGGCACGACTGTGTCCGTCCATGTGCCGCTGGGGAGGCATCATGGATAATCCGAAGCTACCGTCTTCGGGCTCGATCTCGGCACCGATCCGTGTGCTGCTGGCGGACGACCATGATCTCTTCCGGCAGGGTGTCCGCCGGCTGCTCGAAGCCGCCGAAGACATCGACGTGGTGAGTGAGGCCTCGAACGGAGAACAGGCGGTGCGCCTGGTCGAGGAATTCGCCCCCGATGTTGTCCTGCTGGATATCGGAATGCCGGACCTCTCCGGGATCGACGCGGCGCGCATTATCAAGACGAGGAGCCCGCGCACCGGACTGATCATGCTCACCGTGCATGGCGAGGAAGAATTTCTGTTCGAGGCAATCAAAGCGGGCGCCATGGGGTATCTCCTGAAAGACTGCACCGCGGAGGAGCTGCTACGAGCCGTTCGGGTCGTGTACGAGGGCGAAGGCCTGCTGGCACCGACCATGGCCGCCAAAGTCATGCATGAGTTCGCCAAAGTGCGCAGTACGCATGACCTTGCGGCGGTAATGAACCCACTGACTCAGCGTGAGGTCGAGATTCTGCAGCACGTCGCCTCCGGACTGGCCAACAAGGAAATCGCACTGCGTCTCGGGATCAGCGAGCGCACCGTCAAGAACCACCTCAGCAACATCATGGAGAAACTGCACGTCAACAGCAGAACACAGGCCGCCGTATACGCACTCAGGAGCGGGCTGGTCCCAGACGATAGGGTTTAGGGTGGTACTATCGGACCATTTACGGACGGAGTCGACAACTAATAGACTTTTCACAAATGCCGGAAGGTGCAGAGTCACCCGTGGTGCGCATCCTGCTCGTCGACGACAATGCAGGCTTCAGGCAACGCTTGGCACGTTTTCTGCAGCTCCACCACGACCTAATGGTGGTCGGCGAGGCGGTCGATGGGGATGAAGCACTCGCGCGGGTGCGCGAGCTCCAGCCTGACGTGGTGCTCATTGACTTTCGCATGGCGAGGCTCGACGGCTTGACCGCGGGGCGGACCATCACCCAGGAGTTCCCGCACATCAAGGTGTTCATGCTCACGGCGTTCCCGGGGGCGCTCGATGCGGAGAATGTCGCGAAGAACGGCCTGGCGGGACTGCTGATCAAGGATCAGCCAGCGACAGAGATCCTCGCGGCCATTCGGAAAAGTGTGCGAAGCTAAGCGTTGGGTTCTTCAACTCGGGTGACGCGCAGTACTTCTTCGACCGGGGTCAAGCCCTGAAGAGCTTTCAACATCCCATCCATTCGCATCGTGGCCATACCCTCGCGGCTCGCGGCCTCGGCCAGCTCAGCGGCCGACGTGTGTGAGAGCACGAGTTTGCGGATCGCCTCGGTCATGGTCAACACTTCGAAGATCCCGGTACGGCCGAGATAACCGCTGTCCTTGCAGCGTGGGCAGCCGCCCGGCCTGAAGAGTTTCACCTCCTTCGGCAGTTCCTTCACGATCGTCCCGAGCCACTCCGTCACATCCGGCGGTATCACGTCCGGCTGCCGGCAATGCGGGCACAGCTTGCGGACCAGACGCTGCGAGACCACACCGATGACCGCGGATGCAATCAGGTACGGTTCGATACCCATGTCCTGGAGGCGGGTCAGGGCGGCGGGCGCATCGTTGGTGTGAATCGTGGTCAGCACCAAGTGCCCGGTGAGCGATGCATGGATCGCGATTTCCGCGGTCTCCACGTCGCGGATTTCGCCGACCATGACAATGTCGGGATCCTGTCGCACGATGGACCTCAGGCCGGTCGCGAAGGTGAGGCCCGCGCGCGGGTTGACTTGAATATGGCTCACGCCGGGCAACTGATACTCCACCGGGTCCTCGATCGTCATGATGTTCTTCTCGGCAGAATTGAGCTGTGCGAGTGTGCTCACGAGGGTCGTGGTTTTTCCGCTCCCGGTTGGACCGCTCACCAGGATGATGCCGTAAGGCTGGCCGGCCAGGCTGCTGTACCGCTGCCGTGTGGGGGGATCCATTCCGAGGTCCTCGAGGGTGAGGATCCCCTTCCCCTTGTCCAGCAACCGCAGCGCGGCGCGCTCCCCATGAATGGTCGGGATCGTCGCGACGCGGAAGTCGATGGCGCGCCCGTCCACGGCCATTTCGAACGCCCCATCCTGTGGCAGGCGCTTCTCGGCGATGTTGAGACGAGACAGTACCTTCAAGCGGGTCAGCAGCCCCGGGTGCACGGTCTTTGGGACGTTCATCACCGTCTGCATCACGCCGTCGATCCGAAACCTGACGTGCACCTCCTCTTCCGCGGGTTCGACGTGAATGTCGCTGGCGCGATCTTTGAGCGCCTGCGCGATGAGCATGTTGACGAGACGCACGACAGGCCCATCCTCTGTTTCTTTCGCCGTCGCGGGCCCCGCCCGGTTGGCTTCGTCCGCCTCGTCCGCGATTTCGCCGATCACGGCCTGCGCCGCCGATCCCATTCCATAAGCGCGCTCGATCGCGGTCTGGATCTCTGACTCCACCGCGACGACAGCTTTCACTGGGCGCCGCGCCGCGATACCGACGTCATCCAGCGCGAATATGTCCAGAGGATCGGCCATGGCGACGACGAGAAAACCTGCTTCTAGCGACAGCGGCACGGTGCGGCGCTTCCGGGCCACGGCCTCCGGCACGAGACGCACGGCTTCGGGCTCAATGCGGGCACCGGGCAGATTGACAATCGGCAGTCCGAGCTGCTCAGCAAGCGCGTCGGCGATCTGACGCTCAGATGCCATGTCGAGTTCCACCAGCACGCGGCCGAGTCTATCGCGCGTGCGGCGCTGCCACTCGAGCGCCTTCGTGAGCTGCTCGGGCGTGATGACGCCACTGTCGACGAGGATGTCACCGATACGCCGGCGCTGCGGTTTGGTCACATTAATCCCCTAACCCCAAAAATCCGCGCCCGCGATGGCCGCGTCGTGCAGCACTGCCGCGAGCACACGAACGTGCACTGGGTCAAACTGAGGTCCTTTGCCGCGGATCAGCTGATCCATCACCGCGTCCATGGTCAGACGGCGCAGCCCGGGCACGCGGGCGCTTGTCATCGCGTCAACGTAATCCGCCAAGCCCACTAGCTGCGACTGGAACAGCAGGTTGGACCGATGCAACGCCGGCAGATGATGCTCCATGGCTACAATCATCGCCAGGCTTCCCCCGCCCTCCGCATCGCGCAGGAGATAGCCGCCCTCGGCCGGGTGCCTCCACGAGTCCTGTGCCCCTTCCACGGTCCGTTCACGCCCCCGCGCGGGAGGCGACAGCACGGCGAGACCAATGTCGTGTAGGAGGGCCGCCATTCCCAGGTCGATCCGAGGCTGGTCCAGGACCTCCATCGCCTCCGCCGCCCCCAGTACCATGACCGCCGTCGCCACTGCGTGCATCGGATCGAGTTCGTCGTGCGTGCGCCCAGCCACCGCCCGCCAGACCACAGGCGGATCCCGCGACAACGCGTCCGCGAGATTTTCGATCGCCTGTCGCGCCCTGGCGAGATCGAGCGGCTGCGTCCGCGCGGCCTCGTCCATGAGGCGCTCCAGTGCCGAGACCGCGGTGGGAACCGCGCCTCCGATCGGCAGACTTCCCAGCTGACGCGGGCCCGGTCTGGCCTCCACGACATCGATCCCATACACACCCGCCGCTGCCAGCGCCTCCGCGAGCCCGCCCGAGGCGATGAGTGCCTCGGGCTCGAGCGCCAGCAGGCGAACCAGCTCGGCTGTCTCTCTCGCCGATACCTCCGGACGGATGAGCAGGGACTGCACGCGCCGTGCCATCAGGTGCGCAGTCAATGGACCTGCGTGGACGTCCTCACGGGGAATGGCGGCTGTAGCGATCCACAGCCAGTCTGGGTTGACCTCGATTCTCAATGTGTTCAGGGTGCCGAGGAGTCCACTGATCTTCACGAACAGCTCCTCGATGGATCCCACTGTGCTGCGGTGGCTTGGCCCGTAATGACGCGAGTGTTGAATCGCAGTCGCGAGAGCGCGGGCCAGATCCGTGGCCCCCTCGACGCTCACGACCGCGCCTCGCGGAGAGACATGAGGGCTCTGGCCGCCTCTGTCTTGAGATCGCTGATCTGCCTGCGGGCGAATAGGCCACCCAGTGACTGAATCCGTTCGAGTTCCGTTTCCGCTTCAGGGGTACCGAGCCGGCCGAGCGAGCGGATGGCGGCCCGTTTCAGGTCTACTGCCTCGTGCATGGATGATGTGTGCAGCAGGGCGATCAGCGCCTGTGCGGCCTCAGGGGAATCAGTCATGCCCAGCCAGTGCGCGGCGGCTTGCTGGGTCTCGGCATCAGGGTACCCCAGCGCCTCTATCATCAACCGGACGGCCTCGGGTGCACGAATCTGCGCCAGGGCGTGCAGCGCCTCTTTCCGCACCCGCACATCGGCATGCGAGAGTGCGACCCGCAAGTATGGCACGGCCTCGGGCTGCCCCGTGCTTCCAAGCACCGTGACCACATTGCGCACGATGTACCAGCGAGGATCAACCAGCTGCGCCGTGAGCAACTGGATCCTCCCGCGGGCCAGCGTTTGGAGCTGCGCGACGATCTCGCGACGCACGTGCAAACGGCTCTCCTCTGCCACGAGTTCGAGTAAAAGCAGCACGGCTTCATCCGGCGCCTCGCGCGCCAGCACTTCCAATGGGTGGCCCGCCTCGATGTTCTGACCAAGTGAGGTCGCCAGGCGGTCGCGGACCTGAGTTGTCAGGATGCGGTGCAGGGCGGCGCGCGCGAGCTCCGACCTCCCGTTGTCCAACCTGCGGGTGAGCACCCCGAGTTCGGCCAGGATGCTGACCAGATGCTCAACACTTTCCATCTCTGCGCACTCCCGTTCGATGGCAGCCAGGCACGCCTCGAACTTGCGCGCCTCGAGTGCCGGCAGCGAGTCGATCATTCTCCGCAGCCCGTGAGGGCGCAGCTCGCGTGTGCTGCTCACCAGCGCAGCCCGCGCCTGCAGGATCTCGGGGCGGGCCACCGCCTCAAGAGGTATGCGTCCCGGACGGATCTCCTGTGTCGTTTGACCCAACGCCTGCACCACAGCGTCGAGGCCTCCAGAACGGTCCTGGCCCCCCGCGCGGGCAAGCTCTTCTAGCATGAGCGGCGGCCACTGACTGGCGATGGAAATCGCAAACGGCTCGTCGAGCGCTCGGACCACTTCAACCTGCAGCGCGTGATGGAAGCGCGTCGTTCCCAGCAGCGCTTGTGCCACGATCCTGTGCGCCGCCTCCTGATCGGGCCACGGCCGCAGGCCCAGTTTGCGGTCAAGCTCTCGCAGCAGCTGAAGCGCGGTGTTGGGGTCTCCATCCGCGACGGCCAACAATTGCATACCCACCGCCTGCGGACCGGCCGGGATCGCCTGCAGAAGAGCCGGAATGCCTGCCGCGGCGACGGCCTCCTCTTTCGCCTCGCCAAGGTCCTCGACGGCGAGCGAGTCGATCCCTTGGTCCCGCAGCAGCCTCGACACCCCTCCGCTGTTCCGGATCTGCTGTTGCGGCATTTGGAGGATGTCCAGGAACGCGTTGATCTCTCGCACGCTCATTCCCCCGAGAATTCGCACGCTCCGCACGAACCCCATTCGCAACGCGCGGGCGAGCTCGTTGACGACCTCGTCTTCGACGGGTTGTGGCGAGGATTCCACGACGACGCCGCGAGGTACCACAGTGAAGACCAGCGACCCGAAGCGGTCACCGTAGGACTTCAGCACGGTGACCGCATGGTCGATCGCCTTTTGCACCAGGGTATGACCCGGCGAATACAGGCGGATCGACTTAAATGCGGCCGCGACGGCCCAGACAGTTTGCCGGGCCGCCTCTAGCCGCCGCTGATCGGAAGCGTCGGGTTCTCGTTGCATGCCTCTACCCAGGGCCTGGGGCCCTTGAGGGCCTGGCCCCTTGGGGCAGGCCCCTCCAAAACGGCATGATGCCCGATCGGGGGACGGATTGGAATGGGACAGAAGGGCAACTGGGGATGTTTGGGTGGTTAAAGCGATTGGACGGTCGCCAACAACTCCCGAAGCCGGGTCTGGCGGGTCCGGAGTTCTTCCAAACGCCCGCGCTGTCGCTCGACAACCTCAGCGGGAGCCCGATCTATGAATTCCCGGTCCTGTAATCTCTGACGCAAACGCTCGAGTTCACGCTCAGCATCAGCAAGGTCGCGTTGGATTCGATCTCTCGTCTTTTGAACGTCCAACACCCCTTGGATGTGAACGCGGATCTCTGTGCTGGGAAACTCTTCTAATACGCGACCGATGCTTCTTGCCTGGCCTGCGGCACTATCGGGTCTGAGGTCGAGACTAGCCTTGGTCATTTGGTTGATATAAGGGCTGGCTCTTAGCAAGACCTCGTTGTCTATTTGCTTTCCACGTATGAAGGCTGAAATGTCGCGATCCCCTGGAATCGATAGTTCGGCCCGAAGGCTCCGGATCGCGCGGATCACGGACATCACTGCCTCCATCTCGGCTTCGGCGTCCGAATCGCGCCAAGCCTCGGCTGGCGGCCAGGGACTTCGCATGATCGTCTCACCGTCGTGCGGCAGTTGCTGCCATACTTCTTCGGTGATAAACGGCATGATGGGATGGAGGAGCTTCATCGCGTCTGCGAGGACGTACGAGAGCGTGTGTTGTATCGCGGCGATCCGCGCCCCGCGCTGCGCGCTGCGCGCCGCCTGCAGATCTACCTTCGCGAGTTCAAGGTACCAGTCGCAATACTCGCCCCACAGGAACTCGTACACGGCTCGGGCCGCCTTGTCGAATTCGTAGGCCTCGAGATTCGCGGTCACCTCATCCACGAGCCGTGCAAGCCGGCTGCGAATCCATCGGTCGGCCGGGCCAAGTGACTCGCGTTCCGGCGCGGGTGCGTGCGTGTCAAGCCCTTCCAGGTTCATCAGTACAAACCGCGCCGCGTTCCAGATCTTTGTGGTGAAGTTTCGAATCTCTTCCACCATCCGTTGTTCGAAGCGCACGTCTTGCTGTGTCTGGGAGGCCCGCATTACCAGCCCAAACCGGAGTGCATCGGCGCCGTACTTGTCGATGACCTCGAGGGGATCGACTCCGGTACCGAGCGATTTGCTCATCCGCCGGCCCTTGATGTCCATGACCGTCTGGTTGATGTAGACATCGCGGAACGGAACGTCGCCCATAAATTCCAAGCCAAACATGATCATCCGGCACACCCAGAGGAAGATGATCCCGCGGTCGGTCATCAGGATGCTGCCGGGATACCAGTAACGGAGATCCTCGGTCTCTTTGGGCCACCCTAATGTCGCCATGGGCCAGATGGCCGAACTGAACCACGTGTCCAGCACGTCGGGATCCTGCGTCAGTGCGCCGCGGCCACATTTCGCGCAGCGCGCAGGAGAGGTTTTTGACGCCATGCGCTCGCCGCAGGCATCGCACTGCCACACGGGGATGCGATGACCCCACCATAATTGCCGGCTGATCGGCCATGGGCGGATGTGATCGAGCCAGTCGAGAGCAACCTTCGCCCACCGCTCGTGATAGAAGCGCACGCGCCCGGACCGGATCGCGGCGGCGGCGCGCGACGGAAGCGCTTTCATTTCGCAAAACCATTGGTCGCTGATGTACGGCTCGATCACCGTATGGCAGCGATCGCACCTCCCCACGCTGGTCCGGTACGGCTCCATCCGCTCGACAAGGCCGGCAGCCTGCAGGTCCCTCGCGATGGCTTCCCGTGCCTTGAATCGATCCATGCCGGCATAGGGACCCGTGTCTGAGGTCATTCTGGCCTGCGGGTCGAGGATGACCAACACCGGCAGCTGATGATCCCGGCCGATCTCGTTGTCCAGTGGATCATGTCCGGGCGTGATCTTGAGCGCACCGGTTCCAAACTTCGGGTCCACGCGCGCGTCGGAGATCACCGGCACGTGCCGGTTCACGATCGGCACAATCACCTGGGTCCCGATGAGGTTCCGGTAGCGCTCGTCCTCCGGATGGACGGCCACGGCGACGTCCGCCAGGATCGTCTCAGGTCGCTGGGTGGCAGTGACGACACCTGGTGATCCGTCGACACCGCGATAGCGCACGTACCAGAGCTGTGAATCCACCTCCTCGTGCTCGACCTCGAGATCGGAGATCACGCTCTGGTCCCGGGGACACCAGTTCACCATGTACTTACCGCGGTAAATGAGCCCCTTGTTGTAGAGGCGAACGAAGGCTTCGAGCACCGCGTCGTGGTAGTGACGGTCCAACGTGAAGACTTTGCGATCCCAGTCGCACGAGATCCCCAGACGCTTGAGTTGCGAGTAGATGATGTTGCCGTATTTCTCGACCCACGACCACACGCGCTCCACGAAACGCTCGCGCCCCAGATCATGCAGGCTGATGCCTTCTCTGGCGAGCTCGCGTTCCACCACATTCTGCGTCGCGATGCCCGCATGGTCGATCCCGGGTTGATAGAGGGCTGCGTACCCCTGCATGCGCCTGAAACGCGTGAGCAGATCCTGAAGGGTGTTGTTGAGGGCGTGACCGATGTGCAGTTCCCCCGTCACGTTCGGCAAGGGCATCATGACCGCCCACGGCCGCTTGTTGGGGTCGGGAAGCGCGCGGAAGTAGCCCCGCTGCATCCAGATTTGATACCGCGCCGGTTCGATCTGACGCGGGTCGTATGTTGTTGGCAGTGTCTTCGTCGCCATCCTCGTCCTCAAACAAAAACGCCCCGTCCTCTCAGGACGGAGCGGTCTCCGTGGTACCACCTGACTTCCGCTTCGCGCCCTGCGCACCGCGCTGCGCGTTTGCGGCTCTTGAGCGCGCGATCACCGGCGCAACCGGCCCTCACGGGAGCTCAGAGGCGACCTTCCTCCTCGCGGTACCTCGGGAAACCTCTCAGCCGGTGGGTCTCCCTCTCTCTAGAGTCCGCGGGGAGTACTCCTCCCCCTCATAGCCTTAGCAGAATTATAGCAAATCAGCCGATGATAGAGTTAGTTGTCTTCGAGGTAGATGACGCGGCGGAACTCTTCGATGCTCGTCGTCCCGTTCAGCACTTTGGCGCGGGCGGCATCGACGAGCGAGACCATGCCACCGGCGATGGCGGCTTCGTGGATTGCCGTCGCGGGTCTGTGCTCGAGGACAAGTTCGCGGATGCGATCGTTGATGCGAAGGATTTCCATTACCGCAAACCGGCCCTTGTACCCGGTGCGCTCGCATTGCTTGCAGCCCACGGGCCGATAGAGCTTGGTCTTGACATCTTTCTCGAGGCCCAACTCGCCGACGAGCGACGGCTCAATCGGATAGGCTTCCTTACACTTCGGACAAAGCGTGCGCATCAGGCGCTGACCGATCGTTGCGACCAGTGAGGAACTGATGAAGTAGGGCTCAATACCCATGTCCACCAGGCGTACCACTGACCCCGCCGCATCGTTGGTGTGCAGGGTCGAAAAGACGAGGTGTCCCGTGAGGGCAGCGTTGACGGCGATCTTCGCCGTCTCGACATCACGGATTTCGCCGACCATGACCACATCGGGATCCTGACGCAGGATGCTCCGCAGCCCGGTCGCAAACGTCACTCCTGCGCGAGGCCGCACGGGAATCTGGGAGATCCCGTCGAGGTAGTACTCAACTGGGTCTTCAATGGTGATGATGTTCTTTGTTGTCTCGTTGATGCGTTGCAGGCAGGAGTACAGGGTCGTCGTCTTCCCGCTGCCGGTGGGACCGGTCACGAGAATCATCCCGTGCGGCTTGCGGACCATCGCGTCGACGATCTTCTGCTGGTCTGGCGGCAGGCCCAGGCGCTCGAGCCCCACGAGAACGCTGGTCTTGTCCAGCAGCCGCATCACGACGCGCTCGCCAAAGGCGGTGCTGGTGATACCCACGCGCACATCGTACTCTCGATCCTTCAGCCGCATGCTGATGCGGCCGTCCTGCGGCTTGTTGTGCTCGGCGATGTCAAGCGATGCCAGGATCTTCACCCGGATGACGACCGCGGAGTACAACAGCCGCGGGATCGAGGCCTTGTCGTACAGCATGCCGTCGATCCGGTAACGGACGCGCGCATCCTGCATGTGCGGTTCGAAGTGGATGTCCGTCGCTCGGTCCTTGATCGCGCCCTCGAGGATCGAATCCACGATCTGGATGATCGGCGGGGACTCGTCGGTGCCCAAGATCACGACGTCGCTTCCCTCGACGTCGCCATTGCTGGCGCCGTTGGTGCCGTGCTCGACGAACTCGATCTTGTCCGTCATCGCTCCCGCGGCTTTCGTGACCTTCATGCCGACGGTGAAGAGCTGACTGAACGCCCACTCCAGGTCTGCCTCGGTGGTGAAGATAGGCGCGACGCGCAGCCCTGAGGCTCGCGAGATCTCATCAAGCGCCAGGATGTCTGAGGGGTCCGCCATCGCAACCATCAAGTCTTGGTCTTCTTCTCGGATAGGAAGCGCCATGAGACGGCGGACAAACGGTTCAGGCAACAGACGTGCAATGCGAAGATCGATTGGCTCGGAGGTCAGGTTCACGTACTCGTAGCCCTGCTGGTGGGCCAGCCAGCGCCCGGCTTCGCCTTTGGCCAGCAGCCCGCGCTCGATAAAGATCTGAGCCAGGCGCTTGCCTGAGGTCTTCTGCTCCTCCAGGGCGCTCTCGAGCTGTTCGCTGGTGATCACCCCCGCCTCGATGAGCAGCTCACCCAGGCGTTTGGTGGAGCGCTGTATTCGCGCGCGCGCAGTGGACATGGGACGCGGGTATTTAGGAGCAAGATCGGTGCCGCAATCTTCCATCAAAATGACAGGAGACCCGGAGGCTGTCCGGGTCTCCTGAAGTCAACTACTGCGAACTTATGACCGCATCTGCTGGCTCGGCTGCTGACCAGGCTGGGGCCGGATCGTTGAGGGATCCACGGACGGGATAGCGGTCGCTGGCGCCGGAGGAACGATCCGCTCACGCACCACCGTTGCCGGTTGCAATGCCTCCGCGAGCACTTCGTCCATGTGCTCCACGAAGACGAACCGGAGTTTGCGGCGCACGTGCGACGGAATCTCCTGCACATCCTTCTCATTGTCCTTGGGCAGGATGACGGTCTTGATCCCCGCGCGATGGGCAGCCAGGACCTTTTCCTTCACACCACCGATCGGCAAGACTTTTCCGCGGAGTGTGATCTCACCCGTCATCGCGACCACCTTACGGACCGCGCGTCCGCTCACCGCCGACGCGAGCGCCGTGGCCAGCGTGATGCCGGCCGACGGGCCGTCTTTCGGCACCGCGCCCGCTGGGATATGGATGTGCACGTCGAATTTCTGGTAGAACTCCTCGTCGATGTTCAGCCGCCTGGCGCGCGATCGGACGTACGACAGCGCCGCCTGGCCGGATTCCTTCAGCACGTCCCCGAGCTGTCCGGTCAGCTGCAGCTTCCCATCTCCGCGCATGAGCGTGGCTTCCACCGAGACGATGTCGCCGCCCATCTCGGAATAGATGAGACCCATTGCGATCCCGACCTCATCGTCCTTCTCAACGAGCCCGTATCGGAACTTCGGCGGGCCCAGGAACTTGTGAAGATTCTGGACCGTGACGCGCACAGACGTTGCCCGCTCCATCGCGACCTCTGTCGCCACCTTGCGGCAGATCGCCGCGATCTCGCGCTCGAGGTTCCGCACCCCGGCTTCCCGCGTGTATTCGCGGCTGATCCGCCGGAGCGCTTCCTCGGCAAACACGATGTGCTCATCTTTCAACCCGTTCTGACCACGCTGCTTAGGAATGAGGAACTGCTCGGCGATCTTGATCTTCTCTTCTTCGATGTAGCCCGGGAAGCGAATGACTTCCAGGCGGTCGCGCAGCGCCGGCGGCACCGTGTCCAGGATGTTACCCGTGCAGATGAACATCACTTGGGACAGGTCAAGCGGCAGCTCCAGGTAGTGATCGCTGAAGCTATGGTTCTGCTCCGGATCGAGCGCCTCCAGTAGTGCGGCCGACGGGTCGCCCCGCCAGTCCACGCCGAGCTTGTCGATCTCGTCGAGCATGAACACCGGGTTCTTGGTGCCCGCGGTCTTAAGGCCCTGAACGATGCGACCCGGCAACGCGCCGACATACGTGCGCCGGTGGCCGCGGATCTCCGCCTCGTCGCGGACGCCACCCAGGCTGATCCGCACAAACTTGCGACCCAGGGCGCGCGCGATCGACTTCCCCATGGACGTCTTGCCGACGCCCGGCGGACCGATGAAGCACAGGATCGGTCCCTTGCTGGCGGGCGCAAGCTTGCGCACCGCAAGGTACTCGATCACGCGCTCCTTGGGCTTCTCGAGGCTGTAGTGGTCCTCATCGAGGAATGTCCGTGCCTCTTGAATATTCAGCCGGTCTTCTGTGCGCACCGTCCACGGCGTGGCCAGGATCCAGTCAAGGTAGGTGCGGACGACAACCGCTTCCGCGACCATCGGCGGCATCTTCTCCAGCCGGCCAACTTCCTCGAGCGCTTTCTCCTTGACGTGATCGGGCAGGTTCGCCGCCTCGATCTTCTTCTTGTATTCCTCGACCTCGCTCGCGCGCTCGTCGGCCTCTCCCAGCTCCTGCTGGATGGCCTTCATTTGCTCCTTGAGGAAGTACTCGCGCTGGGACTTCTCCATCTGCTTGCGCACGCGATTCTGGATCTTTCGCTCCAGCTCAAGGATGCCGACTTCTCGCGAGAGGATCTGGCTCAACAGGTCGAGCCGCTCCTTGGGGGTCTTCTCCAGAAGTTGCTGGCGCTCGTCGAGCTTGACGGGCAGGTGCTGCGCCACGAGATCGGCGAGCTTGCCCGGCTCCTCGGTCTGCATGACCTGGGCATACTGTTCAGGCGCCACCGCGCGGCTAAATCGTGCGAAACGCTCGAACTGCGAGACCACGCCACGCATGTGCGCCTCGAGCTCGAGGTCCTTTTCCGCAGGATCCGGTCTGGTTGAAATACGCGCTTCGAAATGCGGAGAGACCTGCTCCACCGAGACGACCTCGGCGCGCATCACACCCTCGATGATAACCTGCAAGACGCCGTCCGGTTGCCGGCCCACCTGCACGACGCGGCACACCGTGCCGACCTTGCGCAGGTCCTCGGCGGTCGGATCTTCGATGTCGTCCTGCTTCTGCGCCACGAGCACCAGAAGCCGATCGCCTGCAAGTGAGGCTTCAAGCGCCTTCAGTGACTTCTGCCGGCCCACGCCCAGTGGAGCCACCTGGTAGGGCAGAATCACGGTCCCCTTCAGCGGCAGCAGGGGCAGGACATCTTTGATGTCTTTGGCTGTTACGTCAGTGCGTTCAGGCATGTAATACCTCCTACTTCACAAACGACCGGCCGGGTTGTTCTGTTCCCGGCCGTTCTAACGAAGAAGGGGGCACGATCTGTCCCCCCTTCACCGTCACCAAATCATGGCCGCCTGTGCGGCCCAAGCGTTTCGTTCTATCGTTATTTTACCACGCGGCGTCTAGGCCGGTTTCTCCTTCGCCATCTTCTTCACGTCCGCCGAGGTCAACAGCAACGGCTCCCGGCGCCGCAGCACTGATTCTTCGGTCACCACGCAGCGCTTCACATCCGGCCGGCTCGGGATATCGTACATGATATTGAGCATGATGTCTTCGATGATCGTGCGCAGCCCGCGGGCGCCCGTGTTCCGCGTCATCGCTTCCTTCGAGATAGCGCGCAACGCCTCATCGGTGAAGGTCAGCTCCACGCCGTCCATTTCCAGGATCTTCTGGTACTGGCGGACGAGCGCATTCTTGGGCTCCACGAGGATCCGGACCAGGTCTTCCTCGTCGAGCGGCTCCAGCGGGACGATGATGGGCAGCCGGCCGACGAACTCGGGGATCATGCCGTACCGCAGCAGGTCCTGCGGCATCACGTGTGACAGGGTCTCGGAGAGCGAGGCCTTGCTCTTCGGGATAATGTGCGCGCCAAACCCGATCGTCGTCTGCCGGATGCGCGACTCGATGATGCGGTCCAGGGTCTCGAATGCGCCTCCGCAGACAAAGAGAATATTGGTCGTATCGATCTGGATGAACTCCTGGTGGGGGTGCTTGCGGCCGCCCTGCGGCGGCACGTTGGCGACGGTGCCCTCCAGGATCTTGAGCAGCGCCTGCTGCACGCCCTCGCCGGAGACGTCGCGCGTGATAGACGGGTTCTCCGATTTGCGCGCGATCTTGTCGGTCTCGTCGATGTAGATGATGCCGCGCTCGGCCTTCTTGACGTCGAAGTCCGCCGCCTGGATCAGCCGGAGAAGGATGTTCTCAACGTCTTCGCCGACGTAACCGGCTTCGGTGAGCGACGTCGCATCGGCGATCGCGAACGGCACGTCGAGGATCTTCGCCAGAGTCTGCGCCAGCAGCGTCTTGCCGCAGCCGGTCGGCCCGATCAGCAGGATGTTGGACTTTGCCAGCTCCACGTCGGTCGGCCGGCGCGAGCCGATCCGTTTGTAATGGTTGTACACCGCAACGGCAAGGGCTTTCTTCGCGCGGTCCTGGCCCACGACGTACTGACAGAGCGTCTCATAGATTTCCCGCGGCTTCGGTGTATGCCGAGGCAGTGGCGCTGAGGGTTCGGAGTCCCCATAGAGCTCTTCCTCGATGATCTCGTTGCACAGCTCGATGCATTCATCGCAGATGTACACGCCGGGACCTGCGACGAGTTTGCGCACCTGCTCCTGCGTCTTGCCGCAGAAAGAACACTTCAGCTTGTCGCCGTCGCCGAACCGGAACATCCGCTCTTTGGTCATTGTGTCTTATCGATCTCTCACGGCCGCGATGACCTTCTCACGCGGCTGAAACACTTCGTCGATCAGACCATACTCTCTCGCCGTCTGCGGATCCATCCAGTAGTCACGATCGGTGTCGCGTTCGATGCGCTCGATCGGCTGGCCGGTGTGCTTGCCCAGGATCTCGTTCGTGAGCTGGCGCATCTTCAGAAACTGCTTCGCCTGAATATCGATGTCCGCGGTCGTACCCTGCGCTCCACCCCACGGCTGGTGGATGAGGATCTGCGAGTACGGCAGCGCAAACCGCTTGCCCCTCGCCCCGCCGGCCAGGATCACGGCGGCGCCGCTTGCGGCGAGGCCCACACAGATCGTGACCACCTGCGGGCGCACGTACTGCATCGTGTCGTAGATCGCAAGCGCCGGTGTCAGGCTGCCGCCCGGGCTGTTGATATAGAGGTTGATCTCCTTCTCCGGATCGTCCGCCTCCAGAAACAGCAGCTGCGCGATCACCAGATTCGCCATGTCGTCATCGATCGGGCCGCCGACAAACACGATGCGGTCTTTAAGCAGGCGAGAATAAATGTCGTAGGCGCGCTCGCCGCGCGCGGTCTGTTCGACGACCATGGGGACAAGAGTCATGCTGCGTCACCTCGAGCGATGGCGACCAGGCGGGCCAAAGCTTGCCGGCGCCGGAGTGCGGTTACTAATGAGTCGTAACGACCCTGCTCGCCCAACCATTCCCGAACGCGAGCGTCGTCGAGTTGCAACCTGCGGGCAACGTTCTCTACTTCACGATCGATCTCCTCCTGCACGGGTTTGACGCCTTCCTGACGGGAAAATTCGTCGATCGCCAGTTCTGTGCGGATGCGGCGCTCTGCCGACGGACGCAGCTCATCCAGCATCTGCTGTTCCGTTTTCTCGGTCGCCTGGAGGTACCGCTGCAGTGTCAGGCCTCGCCGAGACAGAGATTCGGTGAGGTCACCCACCAGGTGCTGGAGCTCGTGCTCGATGAGACTCGATGGGACATCGATGGTCGCCCCCTGAAGGAGCGCATCAATCACTTTTTCCTCGTACGCCTGCCTGACACGCGCTTCCACTTCTTGCTGCATACGCGCGCGCAGCAGGTCGCGGAGCTCCTGCAAGGTGCCGGCGTTCGCTGCAGTCTTCGCGAACTCGTCCGACAGCTCCGGGAGTTCCTTACGCTTGAGGCTGCTGACCTCGAGCGTCACTGTGGATGCCGGGTCGGTCGTCGTCACGGTCTTTCGCTCTCCTACGGATACACCGACGAGCGCACGCTCTATCTCTTCCGGGTAAGTACCCCCGCCGATTTCGATCAAGTACTCTTTGCCAGGCTGTAACCGCGCTTGATCTCCTGTCGCCTCCACAACACGGGCGAGCACGTAGTCTCCTTCTGCCGCCGGCCGGCCTTCAAGTGCCACGAGGTGCGCATTCCGGCGCCGGAGGTCCTCAATCGCCGAATCGACGTCGGCATCGGTTACCACCGCCTGCTCGGGCGGGAAACGGATGGCCCGGTAATCCCCGAGCGAAACCTCCGGCAGCAGGTCAACTGTCGCCGTGAAGCGCAGCGGCTTGCCTTCCTCAACCGACTCGACCTGGATCTGCGGTCGGGTGATGGGCCGCACGCCTGCCTGGTCGACCGCGCTCGCGTACGCGTCGGGGACGAGGAGGTTGACCGCCTCTTCGTAGACGGCATCTTTCCCTACGAACCGCTGGAGAAGCACCTTTGGTGCCCGCCCGCGCCGGAACCCCGGGATGGTGACGCGCCGGTTGAGCCGGGTCAGCGCTTCCTCCAGACCCTTTTGGAGGTCTTCTGGAGGCAATTCGACCTCGAGGACAGCTCGGCTCGGAGGCTCTTTCTTCACTTCAACTTTCATGAATCTTTACTCCTATAGACGCAAAATTCGGGGCATGGGATAACGATCCCAGCCCCCGAAAATACTACCATCAATTCGTGTGGCAGGTGGTGTCCTTCGACTCGCTCGGAACTGGTCGAAGACCATGAGCGAGCCCACCGAAGGTGGCGAGTCGAATGGTGCGGGCGGAGGGAGTCGAACCCCCACGGGGTGACCCCACAGGGTCCTAAGCCCTGCGCGTCTTCCAGTTCCGCCACGCCCGCACGCCGCTCAGCGCCGCTCCACGCCGCTCCGCGGCGAGTCTACCATGTCTTCCGAGTCTACCATGTCTACTGTGTCTTCTAATCTAGAGGGTCCACCAGAGTCATTTGACCCAGTAGACCCAGAAGACATTTAAGACTATGTAGACTGCGCGCGGAGCGCGCCTTGGGGGGCCGGGAGGGACTCGAACCCTCAACCAGCGGATTAAGAGTCCGCTGCTCTGCCAGTTGAGCTACCGGCCCGCGCAACCACCAATGATTATACCGATGAATATGGAAAAGGGAACTGTGGAAGTTAGACTGCTGTCACACTCTGACGGCCGAGGAGTTGGGAGAACTCCTTGTCGCTCGTAGCTTTCGTAGCGGCATCTTCGTAGGTAACTTTCTTCTGCTCGACAAGATCGCGCAGCGCCTGGTTGAGCGTCTGCATCCCTTCGCGGCCACCTGACATCATCGCCGATGGGATCTGGAAGTTCTTGCCCTCGCGGATGAGGTTTCGAATCGCGCCGGTGGCCAGCATGACTTCGATGGCTGCGACACGTCCCCCACCGCCCGCCAAAGGGACCAGCGTTTGAGAAATCACCCCCTCCAGCGCCAAGGAAAGCTGCGTGCGGATCTGCGCCTGCTGATGCGGCGGGAACACATCAATGATCCGATCGATCGTCTGCGGCGCGTTTTGCGTGTGGAGCGTCGCAAAGACGAGGTGCCCGGTTTCAGCCGCAGTGATCGCTGTGCTGATCGTCTCGAGGTCCCGCATTTCGCCGATGAGGATGA